>CAYNMB010000008.1:0-18010 GCA_964398235.1 uncultured Candidatus Bathyarchaeia archaeon
CCAGCACCTCAGCGCATCTAGGCCTAGAATTATATTGTGAACTCATTGAAAAGCCGTAGGCTCCGGCATTTAATATCGCAAGTAAATCGCCCTCAACTATTTTCGGAAGTCTCCTATCCCTAGCCAATATGTCGCCCGATTCACAGAGCGGTCCAGCAACATCATAGATTTCTTCCTCCGGTTCATTAAGTTTATTTGCAACAACTATTGGATGATAGGAGCCGTACATCGCCGGCCTAATCAGAACATTAAATCCAGCATCCACGCCAACAAACTTCTTGAATGGCGTAACTTTAAGAGTGTTAACTCTGGTTAAAAGTATGCCGGCGTCGCAGACAATGTAGCGTCCAGGCTCTATACAGAAAAACGGTTCACCTAAATCATATTCCTCAACCTTCTCTTTAAATAGACCCAGCATTTCCTCCGCAAACAAGTCTAGGTTCAGCGATCTCTCTTCAGGCCTATATGGAACACCAAGTCCACCTCCAAAATCAATAAAATCGAATGTTAAACCTAGTTTTTCATGGATGTTATGGGCTATTTGTAGGAGTTTCTCAGCCGCCAATAGAAATGGCTTGACTTCAAGTATGCCGGATCCTATGTGCATGTGTATGCCAAATCTCTTCACCCCCGCTTCTAAGGCCATTTCGTAAGCCTTAACGGCTTCGGTTTCCCAAACACCGAATTTCGAGTTTTTTCCAGCCGTGATTACATGCTCGTGATGACCGGCTCCAACCTCGGGGTTAACTCTGACAGAAATTATTTCTGGAACATGGAACTTTAGAAGCCTTCTTAATTGGGAAAGTGAGTCAATGTTGATCAGGATTTTTGAGTCGACAATGAATTTTAGTTCGTCGTCTCTAACGCTTGTTCCAGTGAAGAGAATTTTCTCCGGTTGGAAGCCGGCTTTAAGCGCTAAGAAAACTTCTCCGGGACTTACAGCATCAAGATATGCTCCCTCACCCTCCAATATTTTTAAAACCGCTAGGTTTGTGTTGGCTTTAGCGGAATAATAGATCCTAATTTTGTCATAACGTTTTGTTAGAGCTTTATGCAGTCGCCTAAAATTTTCCCTTATGCGGTTTTCGCTCAAAACATAGAGGGGCGTGTCAAATTCCTCAGCAAGCTTAAGGGTTGATACGCCGTCAATGTAGAGAACGCCATTTCTATTTTCTAATGCCTCATGAAAAAATGGTTTCATTGGAGGGAAGCCTCCAAGCATTTATCGCTAAATATAGCCCTTAGCAACCATGAGTTCAGCGCTTAATATTCCGGCTCCAGCAGCGCCCCTAATAGTGTTATGTCCAAGACAGAGATATTTAATGCTCATAACTGGATCGCCACGTATGCGTCCAACAACAACGCTCATTCCTCTCCCAGCATCTCTATCCAGCCTTGGCTGAGGTCTATCAATTTCCTCCCTGACGATTATGGGTTTTTCTGGAGCTGATGGGAGACCAAGTTTCTGCGGTTCACCCACAAAATTGCTGAAAGCTTCCTTAACCTCTTCAACCGACGGCTTAGTTTCCAGATCCACATATATTGCTTCTAGATGCCCATCCTTAACGTTCACGCGGTTGCAGCTGGCGCTTATGGATATATCCGCCAACTTAACTTTTTCTCCATCAAATATGCCGAGAATCTTCTTAGTTTCATTCTCCAGCTTTTCCTCTTCTTTGGCAATATATGGGATGACGTTATCTATTATGTCGAGTGAGGGAACGCCAGGATAGCCGGCGCCACTCAACGCCTGCATTGTCGTCACAATAACCCTTCTTAAACCAAACTTCATCAACGGCTTAAGCGTTATAGCCATCTGTATCGTTGAGCAATTTGGATCTGTTGAAATGAAACCGCTCCATCCACGCCTCTTCCTCTGTATGGGTATTAGCTCTAAATGCTCCGGATTAACCTCCGGTATTAAGAGCGGAACATCCTCATCCATTCTATGGGCGGATGCTTTACTCAACACCGGAAATTCCGTTGCAAAAGATTCTTCAATTGGACCGGCTACGCTTCCAGGCAACGCGGAGAAAATGAAGTCAACGTCGCCTGCTTCTTTAACGGATTTAAGGTTAGTGTTGACAACGGTCATTTCACCCACTTCTTTGGGCATCTCAGTTTCCAGACGCCAATTGCATGCATCCCTATATTTTTTCCCAGCTGAACGCTGTGACGCCGCTAACACAGATATTTCAAACCATGGATGATTTTCTAGGAGCTGAATAAATCTTTGACCAACCGTGCCCGTTGCAGCCAATACTGCTACATTTCTACGCTTCAAGGGCGCTCCTCACCACCTTAATAGCCTCATTAATCTTTGCTTCATTAATAAATATGCTTATTGACGCCTTACTCGTCGTAATCTCAATTATATTTATCCCTTTAGACGCTAGGGAACTTGTTATTTTCGCAACCCAGCCTGGAGAATCAATGAAAATTGGATTAAATACCTCTATGAGCCCAATCTTCGTTAGGCAGCTTACCGCCTTACAGATATTTGAGTTATGAAGTCTATTTACCAGTTCCCTCAAGTTGTTGCTTGAAACAAAAATTGTAACAGTGTTTCTTCCAGTGCTAACTCCATAAATGGTGTTATCGGCTAACAGGCTGAATATCTGACTTAGGTTTTCCGGCTTTATGGGACAGATCAAGCTAACCGCCGCCAAACCAGTCTCTTTCCTAACCTCAAATGAACTGGCGTTGAAAACCCCCATGATTTCAGTTCCACGCGACTTCAAATCATTTGAAGAAAAGCTGACAACTCTCAACCTCTGACCTGGAAGCTTATATTTCAGGGCTTCAGCCTTAATTATTTTTGCGCCTCCATGCGCCAAAGCGAACATTTCATGTATGTCTAGGCTCTCCAGGGCGCGGGCGCTTGGAACAATTTTTGGATCAGCGGATAAAACGCCCTTCGTCTCCTTTACAAGGATGACTTCATCAGCCTTTAGGCAATTCGCTAATGCAAGAGCGGTTGTATCGCTTCCACCCCTACCAAGAGTCGTTACATTTCCCTCCCTATCCTTGCCAAGAAATCCGCAGACAACAACTATCTTTCCGCTTGAAATTAAGGGCTCCAGATGTTTCTTAACCAGTCTACATGTTTCCTCCATGTCGATCTTCGCGTTTTTAAAGTTTGAATCAGTTATTATCGGCCATTTTTCATGGCTTGGTTCAATATAGGCTGCATCGGCTCCTAAGGCTTTGAGGGCTGAATAGAATAGCCGCGCGCTTGTGCGTTCACCCATGGATAAAATGTCCGCATAATCTTTATCGCTTATTTCCCCTATTTGCGACATAGTGCCTATCAGCCTATCCGTTGTATCACCCATTGCTGAGACAACGACAACAACTTCCTTAAAGCCAGCGTTTAAAACCATTTCAGCAGCTTTTCTAATCTTTTCTCCAGTAGAGAGATTCACGCCGCCAAATTTTACTACAACTCTTCTCTCATCAATTTTATTACTCGCTGGAAGGGTTTTTCACCTCACTTTACCGCTTAAGACATCCTCCATACTATAAATTCCTGGTTTATCTTGCTTATAAATCCATTCCGCCGCATATAGGGCGCCCTGGGCAAATACGCTTCTAGAGAAAGCCATGTGCTCAATGCGGATCATCTCATATGATCCAGCAATAATGATTTCATGAACGCCTGGAACCCCGCCAGCGCGAACAGCCATTATTTCAAGCTCATCCGGCTTTCTGGGGCTTAAGCCTTCTCGACCATGAACCGTAGATCCATATCCCCTAACCTCGGAAATTATTTTACCCATTCTCTTCGCTGTTCCGCTGGGCGCGTCTCTCTTACCGGTATGATGAATCTCCACTATGCTGAAGTCGTAGCCGGAGGGGAAAATTTTCATCATACGCAGTAGCTTAAAAAGCATGTTTACCCCAATCGCATAGTTTGGTGAAAAAACGGCTGGAACCCTAGTGGAAACGTAATCTCTAAGCCTCTTCATCTGCTCTTCCGTGAAGCCAGTTGTTCCCATGACTATTCTTTTACCGAGATCAGCCACAATCGGCAGATTCGCAACTTCGGCCTCCGGGGTGGTGAACGACATATATACATCGGCTTCGGAAGCTGCTTCAGCAAGCCTTGAGGGATCAACGATTTTAACATCTAGGTCGCAGATCCCAGCCTCCTTTAAAGTCCTATCTATGTTGGGGTCATCTCCCGCGGCGACTGCGCCAACTATTTTAAAGCCTCTTGCAACGGCTTCTCTAATAAGTGTGCCGCCCATTCTGCCAGTTGCGCCGGCAACACATAATTTAATAGTGTTCGTAGGATAATCCCTCCAAAACTTTTTCATCATAAAGTCTCTTGCTTAAATCGACATCAAAGAATTTTTCTATGGGCTCAAGAATCTCCGGATTCCTCTCATAGACTGCTCTAGCGGTTTCTAGGACGGTTTTCAAGCCTTTTTTAGTCATTTTTCCAAGCGGTCGTCTGCATGGTCCGGAAGGCATGCCGAGAATATTCATTAGCGTTTTGTATGGCAATGGATTTCTAGCTTTACATAGGGCAGTGCCATAAGGTGTTGTTTCCTCGGTTTTAACGGTCACCATTGAGAAAAGCGGTTTAAGAGCCTCTAGGAGGCTTTTCGCCCTTTCGCTGTTTCCTTCAAGAATAGCCCTAGTAAATTCTTGAGTAGCCCTAGGCGCCACATTCGATGTAACTGAGACAACGCCGCTTGCACGTATCTCAGGGTTGGTCATCATCTCATATGTTTTATCATCGTCCCCGGACAATATGTCAAAGTCGTCGCCGCACAGTTTTCTAGTAAGCTTCATGTTTTCAAAGTTTCCAGTAGCCTCTTTAACAGCCCTCACGTTCTTAAATTTCGAATGCAAAATCGCTAAATCCTGCGGTAGGAGCTGCGTTCCAGTTCTTCCGGGAATAACATACGGAATCACATAAACTTCTGGAAACATGCTTGCAACCGGCTCAACATACTCTCTCCTTATTTCCAGCGAACTTGGGCCATTATAGTATGGGTCGACTAATAAGACGCATCTAACTCCAAACTCATAGACTTCCCTGGTTTTTTCAATAGTCTTTTCCGTATAATTGCTTCCGGTACCGCCTATAACGACACATTTGTCTCCGGTAGCCTCATAGACTTCTCTGATAACTCTTATGCTTTCTTCGTGGCTTAGGGTTGGGCTTTCACCGGTTGTTCCAACGGCTAGGATTCCGCTTACACCCTCGCTAACCTGAAATTCGACAAGTCTTCTTAAACCCTCAAAATCAACTTCACGGCTATTTTTCATGGGCGTTATTATCGCGGTATAGCATCCCTCAAATCTATCTATCTTCATTTACATCACATACTCCCTAACATTTACTTTGGATTAATCTTTTAACAATTTATGTTTTTCGTTTTTCATTAACGAAAATCGTAAAAAATATCTTGGAGAAAACAGTATTTTTAGCTGTGGTTAAAATGGATAACATTGATTTAAAAATCCTAAATATTTTGAAAGAAGATGCAAGAAAAAAATATGTGGAAATCGCGAAAGCCATTGGTTTAAGCGAAGGCACGGTAAGAAGAAGAATTAAGCAGCTAAAGAAAATGGGAATCATAAAGAGATTCACAATAGAAACAAATGTGGAAGTGGAGGGCATAGTTTTAGTTGAAACAGAAACAACAAAGACAAAGGAAGCTGTCCGAAAAATAAGGAAAATCGCCGACAAAGTTTTCGAAGTCTCCGGCGATTACGATATAGCCGCATTAATTCAGGCCTATAGCATCGAAGAACTAAATGATAAGGTTGATGAAATAAGAAAACTCCCATGGGTTTTAAGCACAAAAACTTTAATAAAAATGAAGGATTAGCTCCACCATTAAGTCTAAAACCCGCACACTCAACCAACCCTAAAGTAAACCTCCATCAACCCGTATAGTACGGATGTTATCATGAAAGCTTAAGAAAGTCTCCACCCACAATTTCCCGAAATGAAGAAGAAAATTCTTATAAATAGAGTGAATGCTTGATGTTAATTTGTTAATTGTTTTTCTGGAGTCGAGTGAAATGATATTGAGAAAAACCAGTAATGGATTATTAAGGTTTAAACATGTTATAATTGATTCTGAGGGGCCGAGAGACCCGCATATCAAGGCGGTTGGCGATGTTAATCAAGACGGGTTTGTCGATGTAGTAGTTGCCAGCAGTAGCGGAGGTCCCCTAGTCTGGTATGAGTATCCCGACTGGAGAAAACATGTTATCGCTCCATCCGGCGGATGGAGCACCGATGGTAAACTTATGGATATGGATGGGGACGGAGACCTGGATATATTGATCTCAAATTTGGAGGCAAATAGATTAGAATGGTTTGAAAATCCGTTGCCTAGAGGCGATCCAGCCGCCGATCCATGGAAATTGCATGTAATTGGGGGAATAAAAGCCCATGACATACAGGTAGATGACATAGATGGAGATGGGGAGCTGGAGATCGTTACGCGGGAGCAGGCTAAGAGAGGTAATCGGATCGTGATATGGAAGAGAGATGAGAATGGAAATTGGAGAAACAGATTCATAAGCTGCAGAATCGGCGAGGGATTGGCTCTAGGGGACATTAATAGAGACGGGAGATTAGACATAGTGATCTCAGGCGACTGGTATGAGGCGCCGAACAAGATAATGGAGGAGGAATGGAAGAAGCATGGCTATGCTTGCTGGACGCCCGACGCGGTTGTCAAGCTAGCAGACATGAACAAGGATGGAAAATTGGATGTAATCTTAAGTCGTTCAGAAGGGCATTACCGGCTCTCATGGTTTGAAGCGCCTGAAGATCCAGCCCGCGGATGGGTGGAGCACTGGGCTGGCGGAAGAGACAGCGGGTGGATTGAACATGTAATTGATGACTCCGTAGATTATGTTCATGGGGTAGCGGTCTGCGATATGAATAAGGACGGTGAATTAGATGTGGTGATCGCTGAAATGCATCAGTCTCCCCATAAACGCGTAATGATTTACCTAAACAGGGGAGAAGCCATAAGGTGGGAGTGCCAAATCATTGCGAATACAGGTTCCCATAACATCTGCGTTGCAGATGTAGGCAACACCGGATATCTTGACATAATTGGCGCTAATTGGAGCGGCGAATATCAACCCGTCGAAATGTGGATGCAGCTTCCGCCAAAGAAATAATTTAGGCGAATATTTCCCGCTCCTACGCCCCAACTAATTTAATCAATTTTTGAGGGATTTTAAGGCGGAATACATTCTCTCATACGCTCTAGAGAAATCTTCGTCCTTGGAGATTAAATTGCGTGTTGCTTCATAAAACTCTATGAATCCCTCAAAATCGCTCTTCCTAATAAACTCTTTTAGAGCATTAGCCTTTGACATAAATTTCTCCAAATAGTTGAGTGCATGTTCATTGTCTATTTGTATTGTTGCATACAACATGGGATTTTCGGTCATCACACCCTCGCTTAAGGCTAACTGTAGCGTAAATGTTGTTCCACCCAACCGTTTGAGAAGATTGATGTCATCATCACCCACAACTGATGCAAAGACAATATTTATGAAATGCGTTAAAGCTAGGGTTACAGCCATAACTCGATCGTGGGTTTCACAATCCACAACAATTATTTCAGCGCCGGGGAAAAGGCTCTTAGCTAGACTTTCCTCATTCCGCCGATCGCATACCGGTATAAGAGCGATTTTCCCACCCACAATTTCCCGCAATCCAGGTCCAAAAAGCGGATGTATAGAAAGCGCTCTTACATGCTTCTCCGCAATTTTTCTTAAGACAGGTAAGACTCTAGATTTAAGCGACGCTATTTCTATAACTGTTGCAGAACACGTTAATTCGGAAGAAATCTCCGCTAAAACTTTTGGCGTGACATTTATCGGCGTCGATATTAGGGCTATGTCAGCCATCCTAACGGCCTCAACATTATTTTTAGAAGCCTTTACACCTAGGGACTTAGCCACCATTTCAGCCCTATCAACCCTTACATCAGATATTATAACCTCATGACCCTGCTTCAAAAAATATTGTGCAAACCATGAGCCCATTCTTCCCGCTCCACCGATTACCGCAACACGCAATCCTAAACCTCCAAACAATAATTTCTATATACCGCCCTCCATTATTTCTCTTTGCACACGTTTTGACTCTTCAATAAGGAGATTTAAGAGATTTAGCGAAAAATTCACGTCCATGTTAAGTTTCTTGCTTAATTCAACAACTTTTTCTCTTAACTCTTGCTCAACCCTAGGATCCTCTATAGGCATATTTCTTTGAGCCTTTATTTCCCCTATCTTCTTCGCTAATGCAAGCCTTTCCCCAGCCAACCGAATTATTTCAAGAGTCAGCCTCATTATTTCGCTCCTAAGACCACTAAGATCTTCATCCAAAACTTTCACCAAGCATTTATTTGTCAGCAATTAAAAATATGCATGATAACACTTAATACTTATTGCATGAATGCTATGATAAGGAGCGGATTAAAGGAAATGCATTTAATAAATTTTAAGGGAATGTCTGGGCAGCAGATAATGGAGATTGTTGATAAGGGTATAGAAGTAAAACATAATCCGGAGAAGTATCGAGACGCCTTAGAGGACAAGACTCTGGCAATGATATTTCAGAAAACCTCCACTAGAACAAGGGTTTCCTTCGAGGTTGCAATGACCCAGATGGGTGGACACGCAATTTACTTGGATTGGAGAGCCACAAACTTCACGATAGCAGACATCTATGATGAAACCCAATATCTTTCACGTAACGTAGACTGTATATTAGCTAGACTTCTCAAAAACTCTGATCTGCAGATCATGGCTAAGGCGTCACGCGTTCCAGTTATAAATGGCTGTGATGAAAAATATCATCCAACCCAAGTCATAGCGGATCTCATAACAATGAAGGAAAAGAAGGGATCTCTGAAAGATGCAAAAATAGTTTACGTCGGCGTGCATAACAACGTCTGTAATTCTCTTATCGAAGCATGCACAAAAGTCGGTGTCGAAATAGTGACTATTACACCCATTTTTAACGAGCCTTCAAGAGACGACGAGCTTCTAGAGGAGGCTAAGAAAACAGGCTTATGGAAAACAACGCAGAATCTTAAGGAAGCCGTCAAAGACGCGGACTTCGTTTACACGGACACATGGGTCGACATGGAATTTTTCCTAGATCCAAAATTTGCTAAAGAAAAAGAGAAGCGTATGAGGATAATGATGCCCTACCAGCTGAATAAAGAGAATTTAGCGGAAAGCAATGCTTGGATAATGCATGACATGCCCATCCATAGGGGATATGAAATAAGCCCCGACCTTATCGAAGATCCAAGATCAATAATCTATGAGCAAAGCGAAAATAGATTATACTCAGCTAAGGCGATTCTACTTAAACTTCTGGGCAAGTATTAGAGAACCTTAAGCAACAGATTCTAGGCATAATATTTAAATAATCGGCGTAATCCAAAAATATGTCGAACCTTAAAAGGGTGTAGATTCCTTGAGCAGGAAGCAAAGCGAGTTCCTACTATTCGGAAAATGGAGCTTTGAAGGCATAGAGGTAAGGGATCCAGGTCTCAAGAGATACATATCGCTCAAACCAATCCTAATACCGCATTCCATGGGTAGACATGAGCATCATAGATTCGCAAAGTCAGAGGTAAATATCGTTGAGAGACTGGTCAATCAGCTCATGCGGCCTGGAAAAAACGCTGGAAAAAAAGCTAGGGCAATAAAATTTGTGAAGAATGCTTTTGAAATAATCCATCTTCAAACTGGCAGGAATCCAATTGAAGTCCTCGTAAGAGCTGTTGAGAATGCGGCTCCATGCGAAGACACAACCAGAATAATGTATGGTGGAGTAGTATATCACATAGCGGTCGACATAGCTCCCCAGAGAAGAGTTGATTTAGCCCTACGTTGGATAGCTGAGGGCGCTAGGCAGGCGGCTTTCAGCAATCCAAAGCCCTTTGAGGAATGTTTGGCTGAAGAAATCATCGCTGCAGCAAACAATGATCTTAAGAGCTATGCCATACAGAGGAAGAATGAGCTTGAAAGAATAGCCTTACACGCCCGCTAGGCAATTTTTTCCATTCCCGCTGAATCGGAGAGTAGGGGAGTAAAAGAATTAAATAGAGTTTTTAACAATAATTTCAAGAATTAATCATCAATAGATATCTCGGAAGAGCGGACTATGAATCTAATTATAAAAAATGGTTTCGTGTATGATCCCCTAAACGGAATAGATGGAGAAGTAATGGACATAGCCATTAAGAATGGACATGTGGCTGAAGATGTTGATGAACATGACGCTAAGATAATCGACGCTTCCGGAATGATTGTAATGCCTGGTGGAGTGGACATACATACTCACATAGCTGGTTCAGAAGTCAATTCGGGAAGACTGTTGAGGCCAGAAGACCATGCATACGATGTTGAGCCCAAGAAGGGTGTGATGAGATCCGGTGTAGGTCGATCTGTACCTTCAACATTTACAACCGGTTATCGGTATGCCCGCATGGGTTATACTATGATTTGCAACCCTTCCATGCCGCCGTTGGAGGCTAGACATACCCATGAAGAACTTGAAGATACACCCATAGTTGATAAGGCGACTTATCCACTGCTTGGGGATTGGTGGTTTGTCCTAGAGTATCTTAGAGACGGGTTGATTAAGGATTGCGCTGAACATGTGGCTTGGATGATTCTTGCTACAAAGGGCTATGCGATTAAAATCGTTAATCCGGGTGGATTAGAGGCATGGGGATTTGGCGGAAACGTTAGGGATCTTGATGATCCCGTACCCTATTTCAACATCACGCCTAGAGAAATTATTCGAGGTCTCTGTCAAGTGAATCAGATTCTCAATTTGCCTCATACAATTCACGTTCACACCAATAGGCTTGGACAGCCCGGCAATTATGTCACAACCATTGAAACCATGGATTGCGTAAAGGATTTAGCGAAATCGGACAAGCCCGTCATTCACATTACACATTGTCAATTCAGCGCCTTTAAAGGCAGTAGTTGGCGGGACATGAGGTCTGGAGCTGAAGAAATCGCCAAATACGTCAATAACAGTAGGCATGTCACACTTGATATGGGGCAGGTTGTTTTCACAGACACCACTACAATGACGGCTGACGGCCCATGGCAATACACACTTTACGAGCTGAGTGGAAATAAATGGGTTAACCATGATGTGGAGGTTGAAACAAGCTCTGGCATAGTGCCATTCCGATATAGGCGGAAGAGCTATGTTCATGCAACAATGTGGTCTATTGGACTTGAACTTGCACTTTTAATAGAGGATCCATGGAAAATCTATTTAACGACAGATCACCCTAATGGCGCACCCTTCACAACTTATCCAAGAATAATAGCTTGGCTTATGAGTAAAAGGGCTAGAGAGAGAACCCTTAAGAGAATTAACAGTAGGGCTAGGGCCAAATCCCTACTTCCCACTATTGATAGGGAATTCACATTTTATGAAGTCGCTATAGTTACGAGAGCTGGTCAAGCCAAGGCTCTAGGATTGAAAAATAAGGGGCATTTAGGCATTGGAGCTGATGCTGACATCGCCATATATGACATAAATCCAAGGGAGATAGATCCGTCTAAGGATTATAGAGCTGTTCGAAGAGCATTTTCAAAAGCCGCCTACACGATCAAAGATGGGGAAATTGTGGTTAAAGACGGAGAAGTAGTTAAAGCCACCTCCGGCAAAACATTCTGGATTAGCCTCGAATCACCTTCACTGAATCCCTCATCGCAGTCAAGCGTCCTATACGACCTAAAGAGAAGGTTCAGGGAATACTGGACCGTGGAATTTGACAACTACTTCATTCCCGAAAGATATCTAAAGGTTTCAGCGCCAATAAGAGTTAAGGCTGGAGTGTGAAAGGAATGGTTTTTCAAATAATTCCAAAACGTCAATTTAGGGTTCCAGTCTACGCGGACTGCATCTCACCAGACAATTTTGAAGGGAAAGAGTTAAATGAAATATTGAAACTCAGGGTTTGGGAAGGAAACAGAAATCGCTCTTTGGGCGACCTATTTGACATAAAATATGAGAAAAGCCGCGGAGACGATGATTTAATAATTCATCTTAGAGGAGACTTAAGTAAGGTTCGAAGGATAGGCGCCGGCATGAGTAAGGGAAAAATCATTATTGACAGCGATGTAGGCATGCATTTAGGCGAAAAAATGAGGGGAGGCGAAATAATAGTACATGGAAACGCGGGCTCATGGGCTGGAGGAGGCATGGAGGGGGGAAGAATCGAGATAAATGGCTCAGCCGAAGACTTCCTCGGAGCACCCTACCGCGGAAGCACCAATGGCATGAGGGGAGGCGAAATAATAGTACATGGGGATGCCGGCAGAGAAGCTGGATGCTACATGAGAGGCGGACTAATCAAGATTTACGGTTCAGTCAAACATTTTGTCGGCGTCAACATGAAGAATGGAACCATATTTGTTCAAGGCGATTGCGCTGGCAAAGCTGGAGGCGGAATGCTTAATGGAAAAATAGTTATATGCGGACACCTATCATCAATTCTCCCAACCTTCACCATAGATGACATAAGACCAAGCGTAAAAATTAATGGAGAGAAAATTCCGGGACCATTCTATCGATTCATAGGAGACATAGCTGACAACGGTAAAGGAAGGCTTTTCGTACTAAAGGATAGGAATCCGCATTTAGCATTTTATGAAAAATATTTGCAAGAGGAATAGCCATCTGGGAGACATGAAAATGTCAGCCTCAAGACACTTAAGCGTGAATAGGGAAGCATTAAAAATTGTTAGGGAAATATGTGAAAAACCGGAAAAATATAATGTGATCGTCAAGAGGGATAGTTCAGGCGCATATATAATTGATGCTGGAATAAACGCTAGAGGAGGATTCCTTGTAGGCAAGGCGATAACAGAGATCTGTCTAGGAGGCCTAGGCGAAGCATACATATCATGGATGCATGTAGGCAACAGCAACATTATCCTTCCCTCAATAACCGTGTACACAGATCATCCGGCAATAGCAACGCTGGGATCGCAGCTAGCTGGATGGAGAATCAAGGCAAGCGATTACACGGCTATAGGATCCGGTCCAGCCAGAGCCTTAGCCTTAAAACCGAAAAAACTCTACAAGAAAATTGAATACGAAGACAAGAATGATGAGGCAGTCCTAGTGCTTGAAACATCTGATGAACCGCCTAAAGAGGTTATAAAAATGGTGGCGGAGTCTTGCGGCGTATCCATGGAGAAAATCTATTTGATTCTTGTTCCAACCTCATCCATTGCCGGCTTAACACAAATTTCTGGAAGAGTTGCTGAAACTGGCATGCATAAGCTTTTTGAGCTTGGATTGGATCCAAGCTCCGTTCATTATGCTTGGGGTCAGGCGCCCATACCGTTAACGCATCCAGATAGCGTTGAATCCATGGGGAGGGCGAACGATGCGATCCTTTACGGCGGTGTAGCATATTACGCCGTAAACCACAGTAACGATGAATTTTTAGAGGAAATCGTTGAGAAGGCGGTTTCCTCAGCCTCAAAAGACTATGGTAAACCTTTTGCAGAAATATTTAGGGAGGCTGATCAAGACTTCTATAAGATTGATCCGCAAATATTTGCTCCAGCCATGCTTATAATCACAAACATGAAATCTGGAAAAACTTTTGTAGCTGGAAAAATTAATGCAAACGTCCTACTCAAATCTATGGGCTTAACCCTTTTAAGAAGATAAATCCTAAGAACTCCTGTTGTAGAAAAAATTTGAAGACAGGGATGTTAGAAAATGAGTATTAAAAAGGTGAATTTTGAAGAAACCCTAGGTAAAAGTGTTGTTGAAGCAGGGAAATGCCTAGGTTGCGGTACATGCGTGCTCGTCTGCCCATTCCGTTGCCTAGAATATAGGGATGAGAAGCCAGTAATGGTGGGTGACTGTAAGGCATGCGGCATATGCGTCCAAGTCTGCCCACAATATGAGTGGAGCAACCCCGAAATAGAGAAATTTGTTTTCGGCAGAGAAAGACGAACAGACGAAAAATTCGGGGTTTATCGAAGGCTTTTTATAGCGAGGGCTTCTGATCCTAAGGTGCGGTCAGTATCACAAGACGGAGGCGTTGTAACAGCGCTTCTGCTCTTCGCCCTAGAAAAAGGCGTAATTGAAGGAGCCATAGTTTCCGGCGTAAGCGAGGATGAGCCATTCAAGCCGGTTCCGAAACTAGCTACTACGCCGGAAGAGATCATTGGAAGCGCGGGGTCAAGATACTTTTATTCACCCAACATACTGGCGTTATCAGAAGTTCAAAAACAAAAGAAAGCAAGCATAGCGTTTGTCGGAACCCCATGTCAAATACGCGCCGTCAGAAAAATGCAGATGTTAGGCCTAAAAAAGCATACGGCGCCCATAAAGTTTTTAATAGGTTTAATGTGCTCTGAATGCCTCACCTATGAAGGACTTATGGAGAAATGTATCCGCAACAAACTGGGGGTTAATCCAAAAGACATAGTTAAAATGAACATTAAGGGAAAACTGCTTATAACAACGAAATCCGGAGTTAAGAGTGTTCCACTAAAGGAGATAAAACAATTTGCTAGGGAAAACTGCGCATCCTGCGGGGACTTCAGCTCCGAATTCGCGGATATATCCGCCGGAGGTTTAGGATTGGAAGGCTGGACATTCATCATACTGCGCAGAGAAGAAGGTGAAAACCTCTTTAAAGCGGCTGAAGAAAACGGGTTTTTAGAAGTAAGACCAGTGGAGGAGGAGAAGAGGGCTCTAAATCTATTGATTAAACTTTCAGCGAAGAAACGAAGAGCATCGGGAGTTTAATCACGCTTAAAGATCAAATTTGTTATCGAATGTGCTGGAAAGGAATATTCAAATTCTTTTTCATCCACCGTCGCTCTTTCTTCCATAATCTTCACTAAATCCGGCTTCTCCCAAGTGTTTCTGGACATGTAGCTTGGACCATTTAAAGTTTGAATTTCAACAGTTTTTTTGGGTTTGAATCCATGAAGATAGATTTTCGCCTGAATTGACTCGCTTGGATGACGGTTAGACGCTATGATCGATAGAATTTTTCTATTCTCGCTTAAGAGGGCGATTGCATCCAGATACGGCACGTCTTTAACTGCTGGAAGCCCATAAAACTCTTCGACACTAAACATTGATGTTTCCACATGCAGTTTAACGGGTCGTCTCCCAAGCTGGGTTGCATAGATTTTCTGCGCATAGTATAGGGGATCAGCATAAACTATTTCCCTCTCCTTGTTTAATCCCGCCCCATGATTTACAAGCGCGCTGTGAGTTATGAGCTCAACAAAGTCTCCTAGACATATCGAGGTGTTGATGACTCCGCTATAGAATAAAGCCTCCGTGAGAGTCTTATTGTTAGGCAAATTTGGATGTTTTGTGAATATTTGCAACTCTGTTATAGCTATTTTAGGCTCCTTGATTCTCTTTAGCATCTCATCCCTTATTTTTCTTAGGTAATTTCTTAGCCAGTAAGTGTAGGCGATTAAACCATGATAAACTTTGTCTGCTGGAGCATCAACGGGTACTCTTCCACCTATAAGAAGATGAATGGACAGCGAACGAATGATGCTTCCCTTCCGCTCTACCAAAACCCTATCCCATTCTAGGTCATAGCCATTTGCAATGAACTTAATATTGGGGTCTACTTTAGACATCGCCCTATAGAATCGCTCATAGCGTTCAGCATATTCTTCAGCACTACAATATCCAATCTGCCATCTTCCATACAGCTCATTTCCAATCTCCCAATACTGGACGTTATAGGGTTTTGGATGACCATTTTCAGCTCTTAGCCTTCCATAAGTTGTGTTTAAATCGCCGTTACAGTATTCAACCCATTCAGCCGCTTCTTCAGGAGCGCCGTCTCCGGCATTAACGCAGATCAGAGGTTCAGCCCCAACAAGCGAGCAGAATTTCATGAATTCATCGGTTCCAACATGATTGTATTCAGCAATATTCCACGCCCTATTCAGACGGATGGGGCGATTTTCAATTGATCCTATACCATCTTTCCAATGGTATTGGGAGGCGAAGTTGCCGCCCGGATACCTAATGAGGGTTACGCCCGCTTCCTTAACTAGTCTAATAACATCGGGGTCAAAACCCTCTATATGATCGGCTGGAAATAGAAAACAGTGGTCAAGCATCACGGTTCCGGGTTCCGTGAGAAAGATCGAGAAGATAAGGGGCGTTCCTCTTTCAACACCACTTCTCGAAACCTTAAACTTTACGAAATGTTTGCTCCATCTGGGCTTGATGTCTTTAATGGTTTCTTCACCTAGCAGTCTTTTATCTTTGTCAATCGTCTCAACCGCTATCTTCATTGTCTTTACATTTCCCTTAATCCACACGCTTAGCTCATATTCGTCTTCCCTATGTAAGGGGAGGAATATTGGTTGCTGAACTCCGATGCCTTCAGTGTCAAGCGAAAAAGCATCAATTCTTTGGGATGTCCATGAACCAACGCAGTCGGGAACCAGAGAAAAAGTAGCTTCTCCCTCACCATATTTAGCCCATCCATAGGCCACTCCACTCCGGAAGCTTTCAAGCATCTTCACGCCTGGAAAAAGTCTCTCTATCCGCTTTAATCTTTCTTCAAGAACATCCATTTTATTCGCGAAAAAGCAATGTGGCTCGAAGCTTGGATTTTCAAGTATTTGAGCCCACATTCCACGATAAATATTTCGTCCTAGATGCTCGGTGAACTTTCCAAAAAGATATTTTGAAATTGGCTTGAACACGTTTTCAGCGTAAACGTTTAGCGTAGCTGTTCCAAGAGAACTGGGAGAGAACTCAACAATCACATATTTATTTTCATCCAAACTCATACACCCTCAATACTTATCGAAAATGAAGCATTAATTTTAGTTTTACAAATCCCACATATAAGAAATTTTGTAGCTAAACGCCTACAAAATAATTTTTCATGACTACTCTTTCTCTTTACGGGCTAGTACAATCAGCCCTGTTAGGAGCAATATTGCTCCAGCAATCTGCATTAATGTTAGGCGTTCACCAAGAATGAACCATGCTAAAACGGCTGTGAAGAATGGTGATGAAAGTTCTGTGAGCGCTACTTGACTAGTCTTTATTCTCTTAAGCCCCTCATAGTAGAAAATATATCCTAGACCAGCAATTATTCCTAAAACAACTTGATAAATAGATTCTATTGCAAGCTGATTTAGGGCTGTACTCAATGGAAGAAAAATTGCTGATGCAAACATGAATCTAAAACTTACTATAACTACGCTACTGACAGCTCTTGTTAAGCGCTTACCGGGTACGGTTACAATAGCCCAGCCTAATGTTGCAAGCAAAACTACGGCGTCACCTAAATTACCAAACTTCAAAGCCGCCAAATTCTCAAAGGTTCTACTGGTTATAAGAACAGCCGCCAACCCTATCATCAATCCTCCAACAACATCATTTCTCCATATTTTCTCATTTAAAAATAAGAAGCCAAGGATCGAAACGAAGATGGGTTGTAAATGGGCGAGAAGAGCGGCATTTATGGCAAGGGTCCACGAGAGACCGAGAAAATATGCTAGTGGAGCAAGTACGGAGCCCACTAGCCCAATGAATAGGGCGTCTCGTAAAGAAAATCTTTTCAGCCTCAACAGCTCTCCATTAAATAAAGCATAAATCACCGCCACTATCATTGCGAAAAATGTCTCTGAAGCCGCAACCTGCAGGAAACTTAATGAGGCTAACAAAACTTTTCCTAGAATAGTTTCAGCAGCCCACATTGCGCCCGCTGAGATGCCGAAAATAAGCCCTAAAACTTTTTGATTTCCCCTATTCAACCCTATAGGTTTCCCTCCAATTTAATCATCTAGGATTATAGTCTCTATGTTTCCATTCATCTAATTTAATCCATGTGAACATTATTTTTAGATTAAACTTATCTTTCGTGGGGATGGCTTGTTGGTATGAACCCATATATAAAAATATATATTGGAAAAACAAGCATTAATATTTCGGTGAAAA
>CAYNMB010000008.1:18110-29962 GCA_964398235.1 uncultured Candidatus Bathyarchaeia archaeon
AACCCATATATAAAAATATATATTGGAAAAACAAGCATTAATATTTCGGTGAAAAGCATGGAGCAACGTAGGGTAATGTCTCTCGGCCGATCTTCACTCGTCATATCTCTTCCAAAATATTGGACTCAATTAAATGGGCTTAAACCAGGCGACGTCGTCTCAGTAGTAATGGGCCGGGACCGCTCTTTAATCGTTTTTCCGGGTTTAAAAGAAGAGGGGGAAATGGCTAAAATCTCTCTCCATGTGGAGCCAGAGGACGACGCTACTTCAATCACTCGGAACATAATTGCCTGCTACTTGAATGGTTACTCATATGTTAGACTGATTTCTAGAAAATTCTTTACGGTCACACAGCAGAGGGTTATTCGAAGAATCTCTAAAATGCTCTATTTGCAGATAGTTGATGCGGATGCGAAAGAAATTCATCTAGCAACTCTTGAAGATGAGTCTAAGGCTTCAGTTGAAATTGGAATTAAAAGAATCTATAAGGTGTCAAGTTCCATGTATCGAGATGCACTCACAGCCCTGAAGAACCATAATGCCACCCTTGCAAAATCAGTTTATAGCTTAGATGATGAAGTCGACCACTTTGCCCTATTCATGCTGAGACTGTTACGTAAGGCATTATCTTCCCCAACCTTAGCAAATCAGCTTGGTTTAGACCCCATAGATTGTTTAGATTATCAAATAGTTGTTAACCGCATTGAGCAAATTGCGGATCATGCATCTAACATAGCGCGATGCGTAATTATGCTTGAAGGAAGAAAAAAGACTATTTCAGAAGATCTCATAAAGAAGATGGGCGTTGCTGGAGATATGGTGCTATCTCTTTTCGATAAGGCGTTTAATGCCTTCTTATCAAATGATGTAAGAGCTTCCATAGAAATAATTAAAAATAGTGAAGCAAAAGTGAACAAACTATATCATGAAATAGCGTATCTAACTTTTTTAAAGGAGAGTGATGCTGAAGTCGTTTGCGCTTGCTGTTCAATAAGAGACGACATAAAACGCATAGCGGACTGTACAGTAGATATAGCGAAAACAGCCATAAACAGGTCTTTTAAGTCTTCTTAACATTCAACCATCATTTTCACTTATTTCAAGAGAGAATTTGAAGGATAGCTTATGGTTACAGCGAGCTTAGCGGCTGAAAGCTTTCCTCTAAGGATTTTTCTCGCTAGATCCATGGCATAGTCATAGCTATAAACGTTACCTTTACCACCATTTCTCCTAGCTTCCTCCAAGATTCCTCGTTCAACCTTATATTTCAATTTGCCAATCGTTAACGCCCCTATGCCGAAGATTCCGGGAGCTATTTCCCGCATATCGTCATTGAGCTTTATTCCCTCTATGCCTAGAGGTGGAACAGCGTTAACATCAGCCACCACTTTAACAAATTTCATTTGATCTAACATTTCTTTAGTGATTATTTGGACGCCGGGTGCAGCTGCACATATGATTACATCAGCGTTATCCATGAGCTTAAGTTTCTTCTCTGGCGTAGGGGCAGAGGCGCCCTCTACACTTACACCATATTTTTCGCGAAGCAGCCTAGACACGCCGGTAATATATTCCTCGCCATCCGGTCTATTAGAGGGACTTATAATAGTGACTTTGCATCCAAGCCTAGCTAAGAGAATTGCAGCCACCCTTCCAACAGCGCCTGTACCGAAAACTGCAACCCTCTTATTCCTCAAATCCCCTAAATTGGATTTTGTTAAGGAATGCTCAATCTTCGCCACTAAAGAAGCCGCTGTAGTATAGGCGCCAGCTGGATCAATTATAATGTTGGTTTGAAATGGTGGAAACATGGATTCTCGGACAACCTTTAACACTTCTTCAGCTTTCTCCATGTTTTTTCCGCCAATAAAGAAACAGGTGCGTTTAACTCCCCTAGGATCACGCGAAAAAAGCGCATCTTGCACTATCTTTTTAGCCTCTCTAGGAGCCACATTTTCATATGGAATCACAACATTGAATCCAGCGTCATAGGCCATGCAAATATCAAATGGGCTTGCTTTTTCCCCGGGATCTAAAAAGAAAAGTATGTATGGTATATTTTCCGAATATGTTCTAATCTTTGGTTTAACTTGAATTTGCATGGACTTAAGCAAATCTTCGAGTCTCGTTGTGGAAAATCCTTCTATTGATGAAATCAGCTTTTTTGTTGGTTGAATCACTTCTACATCCACGTCCACGGATTCTAGCAACCTTTTAACACCCTCTATGTGCTCAGGACTCGATATATGGATACACAGCAATTCGTCCCTCTCAAATTTTCTGGCATTTTCCATAATTTCCATAGCAATCCAGCTTTCTCGAACTGAAAACTTTATTTCCCGCTCCATTTCTTCAATTTCCTCTTGCAGAGATTGACCATAAGCCAATAGATACTCTCGTCTAATGTCATCTTCGCCAGATAATTCTTGCAATGCTTTAAGTATGCGATCTCTTAGTTGTCTTTTCTCTTCAAGCATAGAGGTAATATAAGATCTTGCATTCTCATCCATATCAACGGCGAAAAATGGAATCTTCTTTTCATTCGCTATTTTTGCAAGGGGATTTTCTTCATTAAATTGTTTATCAGAACGATTTCCCCTCTCTTCTGTTATAAAATCTGGTTTAACTTCATCGATCAGCTTTTTCAGAAAAGTGCAGAAGGCAATAGTAGGCTTGAATCTTGAAAACACCTTTTTTGACGCGTAATCGCTCAGAGGCTCTAGGATCCAGAACGGTTCACTATACTCCTTTTCGACAATTATAACCTTTAGTCTTCTATTTTCCAGTGGAGTGATCTCAAGTGCTTTCAAGTTTTCCACCTCTAGAATATGGATTTTACTAGCTATTTATATACTTAATCGAAATATCATATATATCCGCTAATATCGTATATACCGAGGAAAACAGAGAAAAATATGATGCAAAAACTATTCTTCTACAAAAATGGGAGGTAACATTAGCTTCTCCTTGAATTTTACAGCTCCACTTCTGGAATGCGGTCTTCTAACTAGAGTATCATTATATTTCTCAATTTCTCGTGCCTCCTCCGCAAGTCTAGCCGCTGCCTGAGCAATCTCATGGGCGCATGCAACTAGGGGAATATATTTCTCCTTCTCTTTTTCTATGAAGCATGCTTGAGTATCTATTTCTGCAACCTTCTTCAGCATTTCATAAGCAGCCATAGCTTTCGCCTTCGCATAAGGATTTCTAAAGTCGGAATTATCTCTAATGGTGTTCGTGTCTATAATTAATCTCGGCAGTTCAGGCGGAGACCCCTCCTTAAAGGATTGAATCACCCTATCTATTTCTCGGCATATTATTCTGAAAACTCCAGTAATCGCAAGAACCTTTATCACATTGGAATTGAAGAGAGCCATCTCAGAAGGGTCAAGAAATTCCCTTCTAGCACCAATAAGAGGATCGCCCATAATTATAATATATCCGAAACCACATTTTTCAAACTCTTTCCTTAAGCGTTTTCCAGGCGCATCTGAAATGAATATTACCGGCATCTTTTTATCCGCAAATATCTCCCTAGCTCTCCTCGGCCCTTTAACCGTCGGATTTGGCGAAATGAAAATTATGAAGTTCGGGTTGAAGTCAAAGAGTTTTGGCAAGGCATCTTCCACTTCTTCCACAAGCATTTTTGCTCCGGTCGTCACACTCCTAATAATCACATCCCTTCTATCAGCAAGCTCATCCATAAGAATTTCAAACAATGGAGCTGTGCCAATGTTGCCGCACTTAAACACTCCAATCCTAACTTTTTCTGAATTGGACATTTCTAAAATCACCTTCACACGATTTATAGAATAATAACTTTTTAAGCATTATCTAGACCTAGATTTTTATTTCCTAGACCATGGTCTTAAAGGCTAAAAAGTTAGGTTTATATTGTAAATAATGGTTGAAAGTGATGAATAATGGGTTTAGAGAGCTTGTTTAATGAGTCGCTGACCGTTAAACCTGAATCTTTCCTAAGGCTAATCACTCAGGTTAATCAAATATTTTCAGAAGAGGAAAAACTGCCCGATGAATTTAAAACTGGCAGACTTATACGCTTACCTTCCCATGGTGAAGCCATAATTGTTGGAGACATACATGGCGATCTTTCAAGTCTAAGACATATACTTTCCGAGACAAGGTTTATGGAAAAAGCATCTAAAGGAGAGGAGATCTACTTAATTTTTCTCGGGGACTATGGGGACAGAGGAGTCTATTCTCCGGAAGTCTATTACATAGTTTTATCTCTTAAAAATAGATTCCCGAAAAAAGTGATTCTTCTTCAAGGCAATCATGAGGGACCCGAAGATTTACCCGTTTTTCCACATGATTTACCCTATCACTTTAGAAGGAAGTTTGGCTCCAGAGGATTAGAAGTTTACAATAGATTAAGCGAGCTTTTCAGACGATTTTATACCGCTGTAATAGTGGAAGGAAAATTTATAATGCTTCATGGAGGCGTTCCAAGCGAGGCAAAAAGTTTAGATGATGTGGCATTTGCGTATAAAAAGCATCCGTTTGAAAGCCATTTGGAAGAAATATTGTGGAGCGACCCAGCGGATGAAGTAAGAGGTAAGCTTCCGTCTCCACGTGGCGCCGGCTACCTCTTCGGCGAAGATATAACATTAAGATTTCTCAAAATTTTAAATGTTAAATTCTTGATAAGGGGACATGAACCAGTTTTCAATGGATATAGATTTAATCACGGCGGCAGAGTTTTAACATTATTTTCTAGGAAGGGTTCACCGTATTTTAATTCCCGCGCCGCATATCTGGTTTTCGATTTATCAAAAGATTACGATAGAGCAAAAGATTTAGAAAAATGTATTAGAGGGTTTTAGATACTGCGCAATATTTTAAGTAAATTGCGCATACAAATCTCCGAGGCTTCTTCGCCTAGCTCTGAAAATTCTTCTCCTCCAGGCTTAACGACTATTTCTTCTGGAAGCTTCTTTTTCGGCCTCCAATGCGTCTCTAGGGAAAGATATCCGTCGTAGCCGTCTTCTTTAAGGGCTTTAAACTGCTCTTTATAGGCGACGTCTCCCTCGCCGAAGGGGACGACGTCCGGTTTTCCATCCTCACCCTTTCTCACACCATCTTTTAGGTGAACGTGTATCACCCACTTTTTCACATAATTGTATCCATCTGGATAGGGGATTTCGCCGGAGGGGTCAAATATGTCGTTTCCGGGATCCCATATTGCCTTCACATTCTTAGATTTTATTGAAGATAGGAATGTGGCGAGCTCCCTTCCATTTCCAGCGAAGGTTGAGGGTTCGTTTTCCACGCCTAAAATGACGTCTTCTTTTTCAGCAATCTCTATCGGCTTCTGATACTTTTCAATTATTTGGTCAAGATAGTCCTCCAATTTCCCTTTCCGCCAAAACGTGAAGACCCTAATTATACGTGTATCTAATTCCTTAGCCAATTTTATGCAGTTTCTCAGTATGTCGATGTGCTCGTTGTATTCTCGCTCGTTATCAATATCCGCCTTAAAGAATGGTGAGGCTATTGCACTAACCTTTAGACCATGTTCTGACAAAATTCTCTTTATTTCCCCGACGTCTTCGAGAAGATTTTGTGGACTCTTCCCCCAAAGAGTTCTTATTTCAACGCCGTCTAAACCAAACTTCTTAGCGAAGGAAGCCACAACTTTAAGATCCTGCGAGACTTCATCCGTTATTACAGAAAGTTTAAACATAGAATACGCCTCCATTAAATTAAAGATAGATGTTTCCTCATATAAAGTTATATACACCTTTACTCGATCTCTGGGATGAAAAATGAAGCTGATAGGCTTCTATACCTCTACGATTGGAAGCTTCCCCCTAGAGGACTCTGAAGAAAATAGAGAAAGATGCATAAAAGACTTAATTAATTTAGGAATAGATTTTCCAGTTTATCCTCAGCTAAAGGATATGGGTAGGCAATTTTTGGAGGATTTAGTGAAACAAAACTGCGGAATAACCGTAAAAAACGGCAAATATTTCCTCAACGGTTCCAAAATAAGCCTAGATGTTCAACCACCAGGCCTAGAGCCATTTACTTGGACTATAAAATATCTTAAAAAAAGAGGTTTAAAAGTTAAAGTTAAGGCGGCCATAACCGGACCTTTCACTTTATCCTCGTATATAGAGGTTGATAGAGGAGCATTTCCCTTCAACACCGCCATATCAAGAATTGAAGTTGTAAATCAGATTGCTCGGATATTGGCTGAAAGCTGTAAGATTGTTTCAAGGGAGGCAAGCATGATTTCCATCGATGAGCCCATTTTAAGCGTGATTGTTGGAAGGAGAATTCCATTCAAGTATGAGGAGGAAAGCATTATAAAAACGCTTGATTTTCTGAGAGAGAGCTGCGGAGAAGTTCTAACCGGAATCCACGTTTGCGGCAGAATCTCGCCGAAATTGTCTAATCTTCTGCTAAAGACAAGTCTAGACTTTTTGAGCCATGAATTTCATGATACTCCGGAAAACAGGGAAGTCTATAATCCTAGAGACTTAAAGAGTAGTGGAAAGATCCTTTCAGTAGGTTGCGTTTCAAGCAAGAATCCGAGGATAGAGAGCGTTCAAGAAATCTTGAGTCTTATGAATAGGTTTAAAGATTATGGTGAATGCATAATTTTTACACCTGACTGCGGCTTCAGAAATCTTATCGTCGATGGCTCAAGGGAAAAAGGTTATGAGACTGCAATAAAGAAGCTTAGAAATATGGTTGCAGCAACAATAAAGTTTAGGGAGATAAGACATTAAAACAATTTGGTCATTCCATTAATCCAACTTCCCGCAGTATTCTCTTAAACTCTTCTTCCTTTAATGAAGCTTTCCTTCCATGCTCATAGAGGCTTTTAACTTTTTCCACAACCTTTGCAAGAGACTCTGGATCAGGTTCTTTACCCGTGATTTCCTTAATCTTATATTTCATTATTGCTTTGCCGGATTGTTTGCCTATTGTCAGTCTACGGACATTTCCTACAAGTTCAGGTGGATAAGGCTCGTAGGTAGCTGGATTGTTGAGGACTCCATGAGTATGGATTCCAGACTCATGTGCAAAAGCATAGGCGCCAACTATCGCCTTGTTAGGCGGAATAACATATCCCGTTGCACGTCCTATAAATTCAGCCAGCTTAGTTAGCTTCTGAGTTTTTCCTTCAAACTTTTTAACATTGTAATGCAAGTAGAGATTCATTATAACCTTTTCCGTTTCAGCGTTTCCGGCTCTTTCTCCTATGCCAAGGAAAGTTGTGCTTAGATAAATTCTATCCCATACTCCAGAAGCCGCTCTAACGGCCGCTAGAGTATTTTCAACAGCGTTCCCAAAGTCATCATGCGCGTGAATCTCTATGTCCCTTATTTTGGTTTCTCGTTTTATGGCTTTAATTTTGGCGGGGATACCATTTGGCAACGGTGCTTTAGGATCTGAAAGCCCCACGCCAACTGTATCACATACTCTATAGCATTCGGCTCCAGCCTCAGCAACAGCATTGATAAATTTTTTCTCGAACTCCCAATCAGCCCTAGTGCTATCTTCGCCATGAACGAAAACTCTTAAGCCGTGATCGCGGGCGGCGTATTCAACAGCCTCAACAACCCTGTTCAGGAGATCCTCTGGACTCTTATCAGGCCATTTAGCCCTAAAATGTATGTAGGAAACAGGATGGGAAATCCCGACCTCATCAAATCCGCAGTCTATTGCATCGTCGATGTCCTCTTTAACGGCTCTGCACCATCCAGCTATACGGGCGTTTAAACCCATTTTCTGAATGAGCCTAGCAGCCTTCTTATCTGTTTTATGGTAGTGATGTAGCTCTATTCGTTCAACACCAATTTCATCTAACATTCGAGCTATTTCAGCAGCATCCTCAGGTGAAACCGCTAATCCGGGCATTTGCACGCCATCTCTAAGCGTTGTGTCATCTATTATAGGTTCAGTTTTCAAAGATAGCTTAAAGTATACGTTCTCGAAAGATTCCTTATCAGTATATTTTAATTCTTGAATCAATTTTCACACCTCCCGATTCATTTTTCTCTTACAGTTACTATGTTGAAGGAGGATGAAATATTGAGATCAACGTCTCAGTATGCACGACGTTTGGATGCTGCTCAATCATTTCATAAATTATTTTTTGCAGCTCTTCAAGGCTATTAGCCTCTATAACGACAACCGCGTCAAATCTTCCAAGAACAGAATTAGCTATTTTAACTCCCTTTATACGCCTAGACCTAACTATTTCCTCAGATGTCCCCGGCTTCATCTTAACGAGGACAAAAGCCCTTAAAACCTTTCTCCGCAAATCCCTTTCACTCATTTTTCTTAAGCCTCTACCTCTAGGTTATAGCCAAAACAAGGGAGGTTTCAGTATGCACAATATCCGGATCTCTCTCGATAACGTTATAGAGTACTTCCTTTATACTCTCTAGGTCCGGCGCCTCAATAATTGCTATTGCATCAAACCTCCCATAAATCGCATCCGCCTCAACAATCTCCTTAACTTTACTCTTTAATCTTTTAACAACCTCTATGGAGGTTCCAGGCCTAGTTTCAATAAATATATACGCTTTCATTCAGGATGCACCTCCATTCATTCTTTCATTATTAAATTTAAACTCTAATTCTAATAATCTAGATACTTCATTATCTCCCATGGGGTTACGTAGAGGCAATATTGATTCCAATCATTAATTTTGTACTCTATGAAGGCGTCGAAGATGTGGCTTCCAAGGGTTCGATGAATCACCTCATCACTTTTCATTTCATCCAACGCATCCTTAAGCGTTGTGGGAAGCTCCCCTATTCCAAGAGCCCTCTTTCTTTCAGGAGTAAGTTTATAAATGTCTTCATCAACTGGATCTCCAGGATCAATCTTTTTCTTCACGCCATCAAGCCCGGCCATCAGGAGACATGAAAACGCTAGATAAGAGTTACAGGATGGATCAGCGCCACGATATTCGACACGCTTATAGGAAGCATATTTGGGACCCCTGTAATAAACTGGCACTCTAACTAATGCTGATCTATTTCGGCGTGACCACGCTATATAAATCGGCGCCTCAAATCCCGGAACAAGTCTCTTGTAAGAGTTTACTGTTGGACAGCAAATCGCCGTTAAAGCCTTTGCATGCTCCAGTAAGCCGCCAATAAAGTATCTGCCAGTTTGGCTGAGTTCGGCATATTTATCGCTTTCATCATACATGGCGTTATCACCATTCTTCCATATTGATATGTGAACATGCATCCCGCTAGCATTATCTAAATAGACTGGCTTAGGCATGAAAGTGGCGATCATCCCATATTTTTTGGCAACATTCTTAGCTACAAACTTGTAGTAAATGGTTCTATCAGCGGTTTCAACCAAACCCCCAAAACGGAAATCTATCTCCAGCTGCCCAGCTGTTGCCACCTCATGATGATGCATCTCAACTCTAAAGCCAAAGTTATCCTCCAATATCGATGCCACCTCATTTCGATATTCAATCGTCGTATCTTCAGGGGGAGGCCTAAAATACGCTTCTTTTGGCCTTAGAACGAATCTTCCAGGAGAGATTTCAGGCGATTCCGGTACAACTCTTGGGGGACCCCAAGCATCTCCTTCACCCCCGCTTGGACTGACCCATAGATCCCATGTGAGTCTAGTCGGGTCAACTGATGAGAAGATGAAATATTCTAGCTCAGGACCAAAGAATGCCTCGTAGCCCATCTCTCCAGCCGCCTTCTCTGCTCTTTTAGCCACATAACCTCTCGAACAAACTTCAGAGGGTTCTTCTCCCCCATAAGCCTCGTAAACATCACCAATAACAATTGCGCTTTTCTGTTTTTCATCGCTTGTCCAAGGTATAACAGCCAAGGTTTTTGGATCCGGCTTGAGGACCATGTCTGATTCTTCGATAGATTTGAAGCCTCTGATCGAGGAGCCATCGAAGCCTATTCCAGACGTGAAGGCATCTCCTTCAATGTACTCCCTTGCGGGTATAACTACATCCTGCATCAACCCCCTGATATCAACAAACGTTGAATGCACCCATCGAATCCTATTTGCCTTTAGGATTTCAACAGCCCTTTTAACAGTTTCATCGAAAGATTCGTTGTAAATCAAATGTTACCACCACTCATTCAACAGTTTGATTTTCTATTTACATACTCATATATAAATCTTTTGCCAAATTTAAAAAATTTTTAAATATAACAAAAATTATTGAATAATTATTCAGAGAGCAAAGGGAGTTAAAATTATGTCCGAGAATCTTGATGAAATAGATATTAAAATAATTAGATTGTTGCAAGAGAATTCACGTATAAGTTTTAATGAAATTGCAAAGAAGATTGGGATTTCCGTGGGCACTGCATATAATCGTGTTAAGAATCTTGAAGAAAAGGGAATCCTGAAGGGATATACGGCGCTTATAGATCCAATTAAAATGGGATACGGGATAACGGCGATAATTCTTATTCAAGCCGAAGGAGCTCATTTAGTGGAGGTAGAAAAAGAAGTTGCAAAATTAAGTAATGTTGTTTCAGTTTACGATATAACCGGAGAGTTCGACATAGCTGTTATCGCCAGATTTAAAGACAGTCGCAGATTAAATGCATTTGTCAAAAAAGTTCTATCTATGCCATATGTGAAACGAACTGTTACAAATGTCGTATTAAATGTTGTTAAAGAAGATTTTAGAGTGAAAATTCCATAAATTAATTAATCAGGAGCACCTAGTTTCAACGCTATTCTTTTCTGTATAAAATACATGAAACTGTAATGCATTTAACAAGAATAAGGATGCACTTGCAACGAAAGGCACATATAGTTGAGAAATCTGGAAAAAGAAGCCGGTTACGAGAGGTGCAAACGATCTTATAAACGATCTTAAAGAACTGCTTATACCTATGAGAGAACCTGTGTTAAATCTGTCAGCTATTACTGTAGCAAAAGATTGTCTAATAGGCATGCTAAACTGTAGAGATAAGTTATAAAGTATGAAAATTAAGCCAGCTAAATTAAAATTCCACGTGAACGGTAAACTTAGCGCAAAGATGCTTGAAACAATACGTATGATCACAAGACATTTTACATGCCCAAACTTATTTATAAAGAATGGAGCAAGAAAATATGTAGGTACGGGTAAAAATCTTGCTATGGCATAAACGGGAGCTAAATCCTCAGATCCTACTCCAAATCTTAGGTAGAAATATAATGGAGCCAAAGATGACACCAAGTTTATGGCAAGTCCATCAGTACATCTAACAATAGAGTAAGCCATAATTTTCTTCAGAGATGATGATTCCAGCACAGTTAATTTATCAACCTCTTTCTTTGGAGCTCGTTTTACATCCTTGATAAAAAGGATTAGAAGCAATGAGGCTAATGAGAAGGCGAAGCCGAGCCAAAAAAGATGTACATAAGACTCCATCTCCAAAAGATGGAAGACATGTTGAAAATAAACTGGCAAGATAGCTAATAGGGATCCTATAGAGGAGGCTATAGCGTTTGTGACCGCTATTAAACTAAAGACGCGCGTACGCTTTGCATCATTCTTAATCCTATCCGCTAGGTATCCTGAAACAACTGGCTGACCTGCACCTACGCCTTGACCTAAAGCCCCTATACCCTGAGCGATCACAAGTATCCAAAAATCTCTGCTAACTATATATAGCAAAAATCTAAGAGCTGATGCAAAACCACCTATAGCTAGAAAGATTTTCCGTCCATACTTGTCTGAGAGTACTCCAAATAGGGCTGATTGAATCGCATTCACTATGGATCCTATGGTGGTTATAAAACCTACGGATAGAGGGTCAAAGCCTATGAGGGTAAGATATATGGGGCGCACCACGCTTAAGAAGCCTACGGAGAGACG
>CAYNMB010000008.1:30062-31980 GCA_964398235.1 uncultured Candidatus Bathyarchaeia archaeon
GATAGCTTCGAAAAATCACTATATTACTTTTAGTAAATCTGAGCGGGTTATTATTCCAACGAGTTCACCTTTCCTTATCACAAGAACCCCTGGATGCATTTCTAAAAGCGGCTTTATTACGCTTATATCAGTGTCTTCAGACACTGTTGGAAGAGGGGGTTCCATAATTTTTTCAACGGGTTCATCAGCTATATTTGGATTTAAGTTTCGTACAATTCCCTCTTCTGTTACCATGCCCACGATTTTACCATCATCGACTACTGGTAGCTGGGAAATCCCGTATTTTACCATTAGCTCGCTGACTTTCCGAATTTTTTCTTTAGGTGTTGTTGTAATGACTTCGCGCGTCATTATTTCACTACACTTCCTTCCTCGTTTGCTGGTTAATATTTGTAGGATTTTATTGACGGTTGACAGTCTTGGATCAACTTTCCCGCTTTCTATTTTTGCTATATGTGCCTGTGAGACTCCAACCAATTTAGCTAGTTGGCTTTGGGTTAATCCGGCTTCTAATCTCATTTTTTTAAGCATAGAACCAGTTATTATCAAAAGATAACCCTCAGTTATAACAGGATAAAATCTTTATACGGAAATATTTATCTTTTTCTAATTGTAATCCCAATAGCAAATGATGATTAATATGCATTATGATGCATAATTTTCTTGAATGTTATACCGCAAATTATATATTGGATAGGATGCAATCCTTTTAAGATAAAAGTGGGCGCATAAAAATGGAAAATATAGCCGTATTTCCATTAAAGAGCACTCCAATTGAGGAGCAGGAAATAGAGATAGTTGAAAGGAAAGGTTTGGGGCACCCTGATTCCATATGTGATGCAATAATGGATGCTGTTTCAGTAAATCTTAGCAAGGAATATCTCGATAAATTTGGCGCCATAATGCATCATAACATTGATAAATCTCTACTCGTAGCGGGGAAAGTGGAAGTTAAGTTTGGTGGAGGAGTCGTAAAGAAGCCGATGAAGCTCATTTTTGGCGATAGGGCGACATTTGAAGTCGGCGAAGCTAAGATTCCAGTTGCAGAAATAGCCATACAAACAGCAAAGGAATGGATTAGAAAAAACCTTAGGTTTGTGGATCCGGAGGAGCATATTAAATATCAAGTTGAGATACAACCTGGTTCTCAAGCGCTTACAGATATTTTTAGACGTGGAGGAAAAGTTTTGGAGGCTAATGATACGTCCGCAGCTGTTGGATGGGCACCTCTAACAAAAACTGAGAAAATCGTTCTTAATCTGGAAAAATATCTTAACTCAAAGGAATTTAAAAGCAGATTTCCCGAAACCGGAGAAGACATTAAGGTTATGGGCTTCCGTAGAGGAAGAAGCTTAAACTTAACTATTTCGATGGCATTTGTTGATCGCTTCATAAATGATGAGGAGCATTATTTTGATAGGAAAAGGAAGGTTCTTGAAGATATACATAAGTTTATTGAAGGCCATAATGAGGGGTTTGATAAGGTTCATGTAGAGTTAAATACGCTTGATGTCCGCGGCAGAGGTATAGAGGGAATATACTTAACTGTGCTTGGAACAAGTGCCGATGGAGCTGATTCTGGACAGGTTGGAAGAGGAAATAGAGTAAATGGACTTATATCGCTTAATAGGCCGCAATGCTCCGAAGCTGCTGCTGGAAAAAATCCGGTTAGCCATGTGGGCAAAATATACAATCTCCTAGTTCATAAAATTGCCAATAGAATATATGATGAGGTTTCAGGTGTAAAGGAAGTTTATGTTTGGATGCTAAGTAAGATTGGGCAACCAATAAATCAACCAGTTATAACGGCTGCACAAATAATTACGGAGCCGGGTGCGCCTTTCAGCGCTATCAAAAGGAAGGTTAAGGGGATAGTGGAATATGAGTTGGAGAACATAGATAAATTTACAATGGATCT
>CAYNMB010000009.1:0-8049 GCA_964398235.1 uncultured Candidatus Bathyarchaeia archaeon
TCTCTTTCTCTCATCAGCCTTAAAGCCTCTTCAATGCTTATGCCATCCCTTTTCGCGATTCTCTGAGCCCTAACATGCTCCGAAGCCTCAAGCCAGATTTTAAATCCCTCTTTTAAAAGCCATGGCATCGTCCAGCTATCAAGCACAACATTGCCCTCACGACCCCATTCAAGCATTTTCCTATCGATAAGTCTATCTAATTCAAGGTTTTCCAGCCTTTTCTTCAGAAAATTCATTCCTTCAGCCGTCTCCCACCATCCTTTTTCAAGCGTTTTATAGCCCATTTCAGACGCTATTGCCTTTAATGCATCTCCACCTGAATAATATTTGAGATTATAATGCTCAGCCAATCTTTTTGCGACTGTACTTTTTCCAGAACCAGCTAATCCTGAAATACATATGACGATTTTTCTTTCAGTGCCGTGAGACGTCATTTATGGCTCCTCCCTTTTAAAATGAATAATTGGGCGCCGAGGCTAGGTTCTTGTTCCGAAACCCATTTCAACGTTAAATATTCGTGAGAGAAGGAAGTTGAAGAAGAATGAGCATATAAGATACCAATAGACGAAGTTTATTTCAATGGGTTCCCCTAATAGAGGCATATATGCGACTGGCGTAAACCCATAAAATGAAGTTAACACCCACCACATAAGAAGCAATGGAATGAATGTAATCACCATCACCTTGGTTTGCTGTTTAGACATTTTTGCTCTAATTTGCATGATCTGGATCTCACGCTTTCTAACTTTTGCCAAAAGCTTCTTATCCCCCGTCTTCTTAGCAAGTTCTTTTTCAGCATTCCACTCCTGAATTTCCTTTTGCCACTTTGCAAACAAGCGTCTATCGATGAATTTTCGATTCAATAATGTAGTTATCAAACTAACCAAAAAGGCTAGTAGCGTTATGAATATCGTTGAATATGGAATTATTTTAAGAAATTCCGCTAACATGTCTAACCACCAAGGAATCTTCTTATTCCAGGATATATTTCCTCAATCTGTTCACGCATTATCTGCTGATAGTATTGATATATTATCCCTACGGATAGCAATATACCCGTCCCGGTCCCAAATGCTCCGAAGAAGTCTGCTATAGCTGCCAATAAGCCAACTATTAATCCTCCAAGCAAAGTAACGGTTGGAATATATCGTCTTAGAATAGATTCGATTGGTTTTTCAGCCCTTCTAAACCCTGGAACCTGCATACCTGAATCCACAAGCTGTTTTGCAACCGTTCTGGGATCCAATCCCCCAACTTCAAGCCAAACCCAAGAGAAAACTACGCAGAAGAGGATTAAGAGAATTGCATAGATGCCGTATCGGATTGGATCGCTTGAGACGTCCATAAATCCTCTAGGCGCTATAACATAGTATGCTAGTCCACCTTTAGGCTGAAGCCTGCCGCCCTCAGTATATTCAAAGTCTCCGAGAAGTTGAATCCATGGTCTTAGACTCTCATTTGTGTGATAATTGCTCCATAATATTTGAGATATCATGTAAATGTTTCCGAAAAGTGCTGATGCAAATATGACGGGTAGGTTAGAGACATAAAGCAGGTTTATTGGATATCTGCCCCTAAATCCCCTAAAACGTGAATGGGCTATTGGAATCTCAACTCTAACACCTTGAGCATAGATACAAAATAGAAATATTCCAACGGTGAATATTAATCCAAGTATGCTCGGGTCATTCATTGGACGTATAAAAAGATCTGTTAGTGAATTCCCCGTGATCAAGGCTTGAATAATGGCTGAAATAACTCCTCTATACTCTGTGGGCTCACTTAGGGATGGCATCGTTGAGAAACAATCAATCATTATGCGCTGTGCTACTCCCGCTAGAATGAAGAGGCTTATGCCGCTGCCAATTCCCCAACCTTTCTGAATCATTTCATCCAATAACATAACAATTAAACTAGCAATAATTAGCTGAATGAAAATTATTACCGCTTGTGTAGCGGTTAGGGCGCCAAATAATCCTCCTAAAAGATATGAGGACGCCTGAACAATAGCCATAATTATTGAGAAAACCTTATTCGCTCCCGAAAATAACGCCCTATCTTCAGGGTCTGAAAAATCAACGTCTATAATCCTAGAGGCTGCAAGTAGTTGTAATATTAGACCCGCTGTCACGATGGGTCCTATACCTAGCTCCATTAAAGTCCCTTTAGTTGAGGCGAAAATTACCCTATAGAAAAGTACGTCTTCGCCCTTTCCTAAACCGTAGAGCGGTATTTCACTCATAACTAAATAAATTATAAGAGCCGCAGCTGTCCAAAGAATTTTCTCGTTAAAGCTCACTCTACGCTCTGGAGCCTTAATTTCCGGAATAAATTGCACAAGAGGCTGAAGCGCTTTTAAAAATTTGCTGGCCAACCTTTTTCCCTCAAATGCTTAAAGCTTCTTAACTGGCTTTAGCTCCTCCCTCTTCTCTGATAGATATTATTTCTCCACCAGCTTCTTGAATTTTTCTCAAGGCTATCTTACTATAAGATGGAACTTTAACTTTTATTGGAATTGTAATTTTTCCCTCGCCTAGAAGCTTCGTGTATCCCATTTCCTCTAAGTCAATAAATATTTTTTCATTTTTCTTTTTGGCTCTTTGAGACATGGTCAGCGCTATTTCTTCAAGTTCTTTCAAATTTATGCATCGGACTTCTCTTCTGAGGCTTCTCGGCGAGACAAAACCAATTTTTCCAAAATAGTCTGGATCATATCTTAGAACCCATGACCATAGGTGTTTATGTCTCCCAGCTTTTCTTTCACTTCTAGAACCGCCTTTCCTATGCTGTCCAACCCTTCCGTAGCCGCATGTTCTTGAACCCCTCTTTTTCCTCGTCTTTCTAAGTTTATGCGGCATTTCTTCTCCTCCTTTAAATCATTCTTTCCAGCAAATCGTTTATTGCCTCGCCTCTATATCCCGTGACCCCACCGCTCTTGTAGCTCTTTTTTATGCTGCCCTTATAACCCTTTCTTGGAGGATGAAGTCTAAAAACTGGTTTAATGCCGGGAAGTTTATTGAACTCGACTTGCAGATTATATATGGCTTCAGCTAAATCATCCACTGATTTAAAACCTATTTTTTTAGCATATTCGTCAGTAATTTTACCGCCTCCAACTAAACTACCCCGCTTTTTTAGGAGAAGAGCAATAATTTCCTTCGAGACTTCCCCCCAGGTTACGTGATTTTGCACTTTCTGAAGCATGCCTAAGTATGATGGTCGATCGTCGATTAAAGTAGCATGGCAATTGCGTGTTAAATGGAGCATCTTTAACGTGTCTTCTATCTCTCTTCTGACATTAACTGTTCCACGGACTCTAACAACCGCGAGGCATTTACTTCCTTTCTCCAACGGCTTCTACCTCACCCAATCCATCGGAGTTACAATTTCATAAGTTTTTTTGAGGGCGTCGAAAACTGCGTAAGCGAATGATGGAACAGTTCTTGTCGAACCATAGCTTCTTGTCCAGCAGTCTCTTATTCCAGCAAGTCTAAGAATGACTTTAGCGACTTCGCCGGCAACTAAGCCTAAGCCTCTTGGTCCAGGTATTATTTCGACTCTAACGGAACCACATTTGCCGACGACCTTAAAGGGTACTGAATGTAGTTGTCCGCATCCGCATTCCCAGCTTCCGCATCCTCTGCGAACTGCCGTTACATTCATGCGCGCTTCTCTAGCGGCTTTTTCTATAGCGGTTCTTACCTGAGATGCCTTTCCCGAACCTATTCCCACGTATCCATCTCTATTTCCTACGGCTACTATTGCCTTAAACCTGGTTTTTTCTCCGGCATCCGTTTGTTTTTGAACTATGCTTATATTTATAACTTCCTCCTCAAGATTTGGAAGAAGCATATCGACTATCTGTGGCTCGGTTATTTTAAGTCCGCTTGCAAATATTTCCTCTAGGGAGGATATTTTCCCCTCTAACACCATTCTGCCCAATTTTGTGCGTGGAACCCATTCTTCAGAGCTTTCTGCACTCCTCAGCCTTTTTCCCAATTATATCCACCTGACAGATTTTGAATTTAGCCTTCTGAAGCCACCTTTAATTTTTCAAAGAAACAATGCAAATAATAAATTTAAACTTATCTATCTTTCTCCAATCCACTTGTGTTAAATTTTATTCTATAGAAATAATCTTAGCCCGGAATTTGAGAAAATACAAATAAGTTTGAAGAACGTAAAAATATGAGGCGATAAAGGGTTGTCTAGAAACTTGGTTATAGCTGATCTACATATTCATAGTAAGTATAGTCGAGCCACAAGCACCAATATGAATATTCGGGATATCACATATTTTGCTCAAGTTAAGGGATTAAATCTTGTTGGAACAGGGGACTTTACGCATCCAAAATGGCTTAGAGAGCTGAAAGAAAATCTAGTGGAGGTTTCTGGAACAGGTCTATACAAGCCTGCTGAAAAAGAGTCCTCCCAAGTTTGGTTTATGATTACTGGTGAGGTTTCAACGGTTTTTAAATTTGAAGGGAAAACAAAAAAGATTCATCATGTAATATTGGTGCCTAGTATAGAGGTTGCTGAACAAATAAATGATAGGCTTTCTCCTTATGGGGATCTTGAAGCTGATGGAAGACCAACATTAAGCATGTCGGCGCCACATTTAGTGGAAGAAGTGATGGAGGTTTCAAAGGAAAACATGGTCTTTCCAGCTCATGCATGGACTCCGTGGTTCAGCATTTTTGGAGCGTTTAGTGGTTTCAATAGGGTGGAAGACTGCTACCAAGATATGACGAAGCATATATGTGCTTTAGAAACGGGTTTATCATCGAATCCGCCCATGAACTGGCGCTTAAGCGCTCTAGACAAATTTACACTTCTTTCAAACAGTGACTCGCATTCAAGCTGGCCTTGGAGAATAGGGCGTGAGGCAAATGTGTTCAGCCTAGAGAAACTGACTTACTGGGAAATAGTGGATTCTATTAGGAAAAAGGATCCGCGTCGACTTATTTTTACCATTGAAACCGATCCAGCCTATGGTAAATATCATTGGACTGGACACAGGTCATGCGGGGTTTCGCTTCCACCGAAAGAAGCCATAAAGCTTGGAAATAGATGTCCAGTTTGTCATAGGGTTCTAACTAAAGGCGTTGAGCAACGGGTTGAGGAGCTAGCTGATAGACCCTACGGCTTTAAGCCGCCTAACTCGCCAGACTATATGCATCTCCTACCGCTCTCAGAAGTTTTATCCGTGGTTTTAGGCTCCTCATCACCCAACTCACGGAAAGTCTGGAATATATACAACACATTAAGAGCGCGTTTTGGAAATGAATATAATGTGCTGATTAATGCCAAATTTGAAGAAATCGCTGAAGTAACAAATCCCCTAATTGCTGAAGCGATAATAAGAGTTAGAGAGGGAAGAGTTAAAGTGATTCCGGGATATGATGGAGTTTATGGACAGATAATAATATTTCCTGAAAGAGAAGAAAGCATGGTTGGGGCGGCTAGAAAAAAGAAAGGAGAATTTAAGGCTGAAAAAAGAGTAAGGTTAAGAGAGCAAAGATCGTTGGCGGATTTTCTCTAACAATCAAAATTTATTTAAGTCTTCTTAAGAGCATTTGCGCTACCAAAACCATTGGATCCCATGCTTCAGCTACTGGAGGAGCGTAGCATGTTTCTGCTTTAGCAAGTTCTCTTACAGTCATTTCTTTAGCTATTGCAAATGAAAGCGCATTTATTCTTTGGGCTACTCCCTCGCCGCCAATTATCTGAGCGCCGATTATCTTCTCAGTTTCCCTTTCAACAATAAGTTTCACTCTAATCGGAAGTGCTCCGGGATAATATTGCGCCCTACTCTTTCCAGTAAATGATACTGAAACAGTCTCTATTCCAAATCTCTTTGCATATGCTTCTCCTAATCCAACAGCCCCGATCTCCAGATCAAAAAGCCTTGTCACAGTTGCGCCTAAGACTCCTGGAAAAATCGCGTATCCGCCAGCTGCATTGGTTCCAGCAACCTTCGCTTGTCGTACGGCTGTTGTACCAAGCTGGCATGGAACCGGTCGCTTAGTTATCAAATGTGTTGATTCAACACAGTCTCCACATGCATATATGTCTTTAATGTTTGTTTCCATACGCATGTTAACTTTGATCAGTCTAGTTTCACCGAGTTCTATTCCAGCTTTCTGTGCGAGTTCAGTATTTCCCCTCACACCGGTTGCAACAATCGCTATGTCCGCTGGAATTTCCTCTTCCCCAGCAACTACACCAGACACTTTCTCATCGCCTAATATTTCATTCACTGCTTGACCAGTAATTATCCTCAAACCTTTTTTCTCTAGATCCCTTTTAACTATATTAGCCATGTCTTTATCGAGCATTGCTGGAAGAACCTGTGGTAGAAGTTCAACAACCGTTGTTTTAAGCCCGCGTTCGATAAATGCTACAGCAGTCTCCAATCCTATAAGCCCAGCTCCGATAACAACCGCGGATTTAGCGTCTTTCATGGCTTTTTGAATTTTCTTTCCATCTTCAATGGTTCTAAGAACATATACGCCTTCTTTATCTCTGCCTTTTATTGGTGGAATAGCTGGCTTGGCTCCAGTAGCAATTATTAGGCTATCGTATTGCAAGTTTTCTCTCCGCCCGTCTTTATATTGAACTTCCACGGTCTTAGCGTCGGGATTGATGCTTGTGACATTTGTCTCAGTTTTCAAGTCAAATTTCATCATTTTAAAATAGGACGGGGGAAAAACTATTAGATCCTCAAAGCTTTTTATGCGTCCTCCAAGAACAAATGGTAGTCCACAGCGGGAGTATGCGGCATACTTCTCATTTGTTATTAGAGTGATTTCAGCAGTTCTATCTGTTAGTCTCGCAGCGGCTGCAGCGTCACAACCAGCCGTATGGGCGCCAACGATAACTATCCTTCTTGGCATCTTCTATTTTTCCCTCGCAACTTCCCTGTACCATTCTACAGCCTGCTCAAAATTCATTAGGTTTTTAAGCTCTTCCTCGAGGTTTGTTGGTTCAATCACTATTAGCCATCCTTCACCATATGGATCCTCATTGATTACCTCCGGGTTATTGGCGGCTTCCTCATTAACTTCTACAACTTTACCGGTTAAGGGAGCTATTAGATCTGATACAGCTTTAACGGATTCTAGGGTTCCAAAAGCTTCACCCACTTTAACTTCATCTCCAACGCTAGGTAGCTCGGCGAAGACTACTTCACGCATCTGCTTCTGCGCATAATCAGTTATACCTACCCTAGCCTTACTATCCTCGATTTTCACCCACATCCAATCCTTGGAGTAATACAATCCCTCAAGAACCTCATATCCCTCAACTTCAACCAAGCGTTTTCACCTCAAACAAATATTTTTAGCACTATAAATCAATATAACTATTTAAAATTTTAGTTCTTCTTCGACATTTAATATAAGTTTTAGCATTTATTTAATTTTGACAGGTAGTATGTACTGCTAAAGAAAGGCGAAGTTTATGGGGAAGGCTAAAAAGGTTTTCATCTCAGGTCCAATTCAAGGAATGGAGGAAAAGCAAGCATATAGGGATAGAATTAGAGCTTTACTGATTAAGTATGGTTATCTGCCAATTGATCCATGGCAACGAGAAAAGGTTCTATACCGTGCTTCTGATGAAGGTCGCTGGAGAGATGCTTCATCAAGAGATTTTATCAAGAGGGATCTCGAAGATATTGATAAATGTGATGTCCTAGTGGCTTATCTTCCCAAGCTATCGGCTGGAACATGTATGGAACTTTTTTACGCAAAGCTTAAGGATAAAAAAACTATTGTTATATGTAAGCTTAAGAATCCAAGCCCATGGATAATTGAGCATGCGGACATAATAGTTAAAAACTTTAAAGAATTTGAAGAAATCTTAAAGAGTGGAATTTAAATTATGCAAAAATACTTATTTTTGCGCTTTTGTCTCTTCCACCCTCTTTAAGAAATCCGAGATCGAAGAAGCTTTCACTAATTTTTTAACAACAATCATCTTGCCACGCAGTAAATCGAACAGTCTTCTAACTTCTTTCTCTTCTAGCTTGCCTATATTTATGAAGATCAT
>CAYNMB010000009.1:8149-19785 GCA_964398235.1 uncultured Candidatus Bathyarchaeia archaeon
CGAACAGTCTTCTAACTTCTTTCTCTTCTAGCTTGCCTATATTTATGAAGATCATGGAGGAAAAATATTGAGCAAAAAGATATGGGTCTTTGCGTATAACAAGCGGACTTTGCTCGGCTACGCGTCTAAACGTGCCGACATCCTCAACTTCAATAAATTCTTGAACCATAATGATCACCAATCCTTAATTTTATCTGTAATATTTTTAAGTATATAAAAGCGCTCTCTTTTACTTAGATTCCTCCTCCATAGCTTCTTTAATAATGTCGTCAAGAATCGACTTAAGAACTTCAAGCTTCTCTGTAGTTTTCATAATTTTTCCTTCTTTGATGGCTCTTTTAATTTCCTCGGGATCCGCGTAGGGCAAACCATCAACCCAATTTATATTTATTTTGTCGGCTGGAATGACGGGTACATGATATTTTTCAAAGACTTCAAGAGCTTGATGCGACATCATTCCCCTAGCTACAATAACTTTCACACCTCTCTTTGAAAGCGTTTCAGCAGTTGTGGGTCCACCGCCACTCGGATCAAGAATAAACACGCTGTCTCCCACCTTTACATCATAAAGTCTAAAAGATTTTTCTAAACCTTCCTTGGTGAAAAATTCTATCGGCTTTAGAAGTATTAGATTTTCCTTAGACTCTAGTTCACTTAAGCGTTGATAATGTGCAAGCATTCGTTTATACTCTTTAATCTGAGCCTCTTGCGCAGAAATTTTATTTTTGAGGAAGCTTATTTCATCAATGAGCCGCTGATATTCTCTTTCACGTCTTATTTGAAGTTCCTGTTTACTACGAGATTTTTCCAAGGCTTCTTTTAGCTTTTCAATTTCCATAGAGAGCGCTTTTATTTTTAGACGTAGTTCATTATTAATCTCCCTAAGAATCTTAATTTTTTCTTTCTCAAACCTAAGCCTTTCCCTTAGTTCTTTAACAAGCATTTTTAGCCTCTCTTCTTGAGACACGTAGCCTCTAATAATTGGCGGAATTGGAGGCGCCTTTGATCCCTGAAGAATCTTTATTGCCCTAGCTATGCTATATCCGCGAACAACAAGCTCTTTAACGGCATCCGGCGAAAAATCGCTTTTAATACTCTTTAATTTGGCATCTATTTGCTCAAACTTGTTTTTATAATGTTGATAGGCTTTAATTGCTGCTGCTAGGGCATCGACTTCATGCATGTTTCTAAGTTTAATGTTATAGCGTTCCATGTATGCTTTGGCTAATTGACTTTTTTCCTCGGTGCTCATGGAAATTGCTGGTTCAAAAAGTACGGCGTTAAGTTTTTTTGAAATTTTTTCAAGAGAGCTTGGGGCGGGAGAAACGTCGCTGGAAATAATTGTTGGCTCCCCTAGACTCGTAATTTTCTCTATAAGCTTTGTTAGGGACAATCCTCTTTGGCTTTCGATTAAAATTGGCTCACCGCTAAATGTTAAAACTGCTAGGCCACAATTTAAACCCGGATCAATGCCAACTATTAATTTTCTCGCCCTAATTTTTCTAGGCATACAATTATATTTATTGTATGAAGAGTCTTTTTAACTCTCCCGTCAAAAAGGGAATTGAAACCTTAGATTCTTTTCTGAACATAATTGAATGTTTCATCTAAATCTCTTATAATGCGAAATTTTCTTCTAAAAAACTTCAATATGTTCCATAAATCTCTTTTCAGCAGCATATTGGCGTTTGGATGGTTAACTCTAACAAACTGGGGCCAATCTATTATCAGAACCTTTTCCTCAGGGGTTAAAACAACGTTAAACTCGCTTAAATCAGCATGTATAACCCTCGCTTTAACGTAGGCTTTTCTAACATTTTCTATGATTTCATCAAGAACTGCTTCAGGATTCTGCATTTTCGTTATTCGAAATAAGCATTCGCCATTTATCATGCCCATAACTACTACATGCCTATTATGCCCAATTGGTTTGGGTACGGAGACTCCGCATGGATAGACAAGTTTTAAGGCTTCTATTTCTCTCTCAGCGGCTAAACGTGATTGATAGAGCCATGAAGTATGCCTCCTATTAAGCAAGTATCCCCTAAGTCTTCTTGTTTGCCGGAAGCTTGTTCTACCTAGGCGATGAAATTTAACGGCGACTCTTTCGCCACTTTGGGTTAAAGCGTCATATACATCTGATTCCTTACCAACGCCGATGGGTTTGCCAAAGGAGTCTAAAATGCCAGCTTTAACAAGAGCATTTATGGCCAAGCAATCGTATCCAGCGGTATTTAACGTATAACCAATATAGGGGCCAATCCAACGGTAAACTAGGCTGAAAGCATTAAGTCTTTCAAGACGGTATTTAACCTCTTTTTCGGGCAAACCGCTAAGCTTTACAATGTCCCTTTCCGGCACATATCTATGGCGGCTTAAATCAACCTCTATGATTGCCAATATCCTTAAGTCTTCCGGTTCAAGTTGTTTAAAGACTCTAACAGCAATTTCAGCTGACATATATACGACAAGAATAATTTTCCTCAATGAAAATATTTAAGTTGTAAGAGATAGATTTCTAAGTTGTTCTCATCCTAAAGGGGTTGAATCTTGAGCGCAAAAATACATCTAACACCGATAGAAAAGTTTTTCAAAATTCAAAAAAGTAAGATACCGAGAGTGAATTTGGAGACTTGGCGTTTGACCATCGATGGTCATGTTGAAAAACCATTATCCCTAACATATAATGAGCTAATGGCAATGCCTCAAACCAAGCTTATAGAAATACTTGAATGCTATGATAATCCGCCGGGAGGCCCATTAATCGGGGTTGCTGAATGGGAAGGCGTTCTTGTCAGTAGGCTTTTAGAAATGGCGCAGGTAAAGGAAAACGCCTCTTCCATAGTGTTTCATTCCCTCGATGGCTACTCCACTAATCATAGGTTTGAGTATGTGAGAAATGCATGCGTTATGCTTGCTTTAAAAATGAATTCCATATCTCTGCCTCCGGAGCATGGATATCCAGTTAGACTAGTGGCTCCAGGAATGTATGGTTATAAATGGGCTAAATGGATTCATAGGATAGAGGTTTTAGAGAAGGAGAAATTAGGGTACTGGGAGAATCAAGGCTATCCCCTAGAGCCATACAGAGGACGAAGAGATTAAAGATGTATTTAAACTGCAAATATTATGGAGCAGCCACTAAGCTAACGCTTCAACGGCTTCCTCATGATTTCTGGAAGCGTTAGGTAGAGGTTTGAGATTAAATCCTTTTGAGAATATCTTTTTTCTTCTCTTCGTACTCTTCCTTTGTAATTGCACCCATGTCAAGCAATTCTTTAAGCTTCTTAAGTTCTTCTAATGGTGAAGGCGCCGCTATTACTGTGGACTGCATCTTAGCAATTCTGCTTCGTTTCATCCCTTCTCTTATTATGACCACAAGCTTCTCAGCCTTATCCTTCGGTATGGCAGGTATCCCCGCAACGCCATGCCTCGTAAGCCTGAAAAATCTGCCCAACTCAGTTGTTAAACCCGGAGCAGTTATCATAACTTCAGATGAGAAAACACCCTTCTTAAGACGTACGGAGGTTATTTCACTATAAGGAATAACCTCAACGCTTTCTCTTAGTCCAAGCATCATGGGGTTCCTAACTATAAGTTTTCTGTCGGTTGCGAAGATTATGTTTGGCGTTGTTAAGCTGCCGCCAGGCCTTACTCTGCTTTGCCTAGCAACAAGCAGAACCTTCTCATCCGGCTCGAGATATCCTTTAATCTTCTCTATCTCCTCCATCTCTTCCTTTGTGAACTTCTCAGGATTGATTGCGGCTCCCTGGTTTATATCTTGAGCGGCTCCACAATAGGGGCAGAACTTAACTCCGCTAGAAATTTCTTTACCACAACTTTTACAAAATGGCATAAAATCCTTTCCCTTATTTATATAGTTCAGAATAATATTTTCTTTTCAATCATATATAACCATTTTTCTCCATCCACCTTTAATGCTGACATTGACTATTAGGTAAATCTTAAAATTTTTAATACGGCAATGTTTTATCGAAATTCCATCATATTAGGGTGTCTCTGCTAAAAATCAAATGTTATAATTGGGGTGTAGTTATGGGTGGTAATGATGTGAAAATTAGCATTATCGGCGCAGGTAGTGCAACATTCTCAGTTAGACTTATTAGGGATATCTGTTTAACGCCGAATCTTGAAGGTAGTGTTATCAGCTTTATGGATATAAATCGAGAGAGATTGGATGCAGTATACGCATTATGTAGGAAATATGCTGAGGAAATAGGTATTAAATTGAAGCTTGAGAAGACTGCAAATAGAAGAGAAGCGCTCAGAGACGCCGATTTTGTTATAAATGTAGCTCTAGTTGTCGGTTATAGCGGATATAGAGCTGGTTGGAACATTGGATTCAAATATGGCTATAGATTTGGTGGCAGCTACCATATAATGCATGATGAGGGTTTCTGGATAAACTATCATCAATTTAGACTGTTTGAATCAATAGCAAACGATATATTAGACATATGTCCAGACGCGTGGCTTATTAACGTTGCAAATCCAGTTTTAGCTGGCACGGTTTTAATGGGGCGAAAATACCCTAAACTCAAATTTGTCAGCCTATGTCATGGCTATCTTGGGGTATATGAAATTATTAATGTTCTTGGGCTAGATCCAAAACATGTAACTTTTCTTATACCTGGAGTAAATCACTTCATATGGCTGACTCACTTCTACTATAAGGGTGAAAACGCCTATCCTCTCCTAAATGAATGGATAGAGAAAGAGGCGCCAAAGTATTGGGAAACCATCTCGCCAAGTAATGGTCTAGGACCGAAAGCCGTAGACCTATATAGAAAATTTGGTGTTTTTCCAATAGGTGATACATGTACGCCCGGCGGGGGTTCATGGCCCTACTGGTATCATATAGATGAGGAGACGGAGAGAAAATGGAAAGAAAATCCGAAAGAATGGTGGAGCTTCGTGCTCAAACCTCCCGAAAAAGATCCCGTTGTAGAATTAATTAAATTGGCTCAAGATCCCTCTGTAAAGGTTACGAAGGTTTTTCCGCCTAAAAAGTCTAGGGAGAGCATAATAAATATTGTTGAATCCATTGCTTGCGACATCCCGAGAATCTTCCAAGTTAACATAATGAATGACGGCAATTTTGTCCCAGGCATTCCGCATAATTTTGAAGTTGAAGTGCCGGCACTAGTCAGCAAGAGAGGGGTTCAAGGTATCAAGACCGATGGTTTACCTAAACCCTTAATTGCATATATTTTAAGGGATAGGGTTGCACCTGTTGAAGTCGAGTTAGAAGCCTATGAATCCGGAAGTAAGGAGCTTTTACTACAGCTTATAATGATGGATCCATGGACCAGATCCAGAGAGCAGGCTGAAAAATTATTAAATGACATACTCAATTTGCCATTTAATAGAGAAATGAAGGAGCATTATAAATGAAAGATTCATTAATTTTTATATAGAAAAATCTCCCTTTGTTATTTTATGACAGTTTTAACAGTTTATAATACTTCTAAAGAGATAGAGGAGTCTAAGGTTGATACGGCTATTCTCCCCATAGGATCCATTGAGCAACATGGACCCCACTTACCTCTAGGCACGGATTGGATAATTGTTCAAGAGATTGCTAAAAGGGTGGCTGAAAAATTGGGTAATTGCTATCTTTTGCCAGCTCTCCCTTATGGTACTTCACAAGAACATTTAGAGTTTCCTGGAACCATAAGCCTTAAGCCCTCAACCCTAGCCAAAGTGATAAGAGACATAGTTCTATCACTTTATCTCCATAATATAAAGAAAATTATAGTGATTTCGGGTCATGGAGGTAACTGGATAATTAAACCTACGATAAGGGAGCTGAACTTAAAATATCCGGATTTAAAAATAATCCACAGTGGGCCTATGGGAGGAAAGCCTTTAGATATACATGCCGGGGATTCTGAAACCTCGTATATGCTTTATATAAATGAGGATCTAGTTAAAAAGGATAAAATCGTCGATCATATTCCAGATGTAACTCAAGAATACCTAGATTATGTAGGTATGAAACCTCTAAGCAAGCATGGGTCTTGGGGACCAGCCAGTCAAGCCTCAAAGGAGAAAGGTGAAAAACTTTTAGAGACTAGGGTGGAAAAAATTCTAAAATATGTAAGAGAAACACTTAGTAAGCTAGAGGAGCTTGAACAAAAATCTCCTAGAAAAAGCATATTCCCAAATAGTTCAAAAGTAAAAAAGGAGGAATCTCCCATTTAGCAAAAAACATTTTGCCTTATATTCTCAACACTAATTAAAATTATTCGCGTCAAATCTATTTGATTCTGCTGTTGCGCCCATATTTTATGGCGGTTTTGTAAAGTATCAAAATATTCTCTATGGGTACGTCTGGTTGTATGGCGTGGGTTGGACCTAAAATAAGCCCGGTGGGACCAAGCTTATATATACGCTCTTTAACCTCATGGGCAACTTCCTCCGGTGTACCGAATGGTAATGTACTTTGCACGCCGATTGTTCCATCAAAACATATTTTGTCGCCATAAGCCTCCTTTAATTTAACTGGATCCATGCATTCTGGCTGAACCGGATTTAATATGTCTACACCTATCTCAATTAAGTCCGGTATTATCGGCTCTATCCATCCGTCGCTGTGAAAATGGAAGAATGTTCCTCTTTTGTGGCAGATGTCTACTAGTTCAGCATATCTTGGTTTAAGGAATCGTCTCCAAAGTTCGGGAGACATCATCATTCCCTTCTGCATTCCCACGTCGTCACCGTCCACAATGACGTCGACGCCAGCCTCACAAAGAAGAATAGCCTCTTCAACTCTAATTCTATGCAGCTCATCCAATATTCGATCCACAATCCTTGGGTTTTTAAACATCATTTTCATAATTTCAGTAAATCCTGTTAACTGCCACGCTATTTCCCATAGATGGGTTACGCCACCATAGAGACAATAATCCTCACACTTTTTGCGCAAAGACCTAACTTTCTCTACGGATTCCTCATCAACTTTAGGCCAAACATAATCATCTAGGCTAATCTTCTTAAGCGGATGATTTATGAAAGTATAAGTGTAGGTGTGTTCCGGCGCCCATATGCTTTCTATACCCCACAGATCTCTTCTAACCTCGAAACCATTCCTGAAACCTATGGTGTAGGCTGGACCATAAGGCCCTTCCTTAACTTCAACGCCCTCAGGAAGATATCCTCCCTTAAGGCTTAGTCCAGAGCTAACTATATCAATGCCTAAAGCCTTATTAACTTTAAGTCTTCCTTCATTGCCAGATTCTCTTACACCTAATGCTTCTTTTAAACGCTGATAGGGTTCTGGACGTATATTTAATTTGAGGGGTATCCTATCGGGTTCTTCAAGCAATATGCTTCTTATGCAACGTTCTCTTGGTGTTAACAAGACAAGCATCCTCCTGCTTGAAAATTAATTATTTTTGGATAAAAATTATAACATTAACAAGCCCCAAACTTTTTTGTTATGCCGCCTATTTTAAACGCTATGCTTTTATATACCAATGCTATTTTTCTTGAAATGTCAGATGGTGTATTAGATTGGGATTAGCTTCATTCATAAGAGCAAGTATAAGATTGCTTAAATTTGCGAAGAAGCCCGATAGAAACGAACTTTGGCTATCTATAAAAATATGTTTCCTAGGCGTGGTCGCGGTTGGATTAACCGGCTTCATAATATATTTGCTTGCAAGCTTAATTAGAGGAATGTTATTGGCTGGTGCGTAAAAATTGAGTGAGAAACCCTCAAGATTCTTTGCGGTTAGTACAACTGTTGGTCAAGAAAAAAATATTGCAAAAATAATGAGGGGAAGGATTGAGGTAAATTCAATACCCATAAAAGCCATTTTAATACCTGAAAACTTGAGGGGCTATATAATCGTCGAAGCCGATAATCCCCACATTGTTGAACGGGCAATAGCGAATATTAAGCATGTTAAGTCTAGGGTTCCTGGCACCCTAAATTTTTCGGAAGTTGAGAAATATATTCTAGTGAAACCCGCTATTGAGGAGCTAGAGATAGATGACATAGTTGAGGTGATCGGCGGACCATTTAAGGGAATGAAAGCCAGGATAACTGACATAGATAAAGCCAAGGAAGAAGTTATTATAGAGTTGTTGGAAGCCTCATTCACGTTACCCGTCACGGTTCATGCTGATTATGTGAGGGTTGTGAAGAAAGGAAGGGAGACGCAGTAATATGCCGGCTGAAAAAAGGGTTATTGAATTAATGGTTAGCGGCGGGCAAGCAACAGCTGGCCCGCCAATAGGCCCAGCGTTGGGGCCATTAGGTGTAAACGTAGTGGCGGTGGTTAATAAGATAAATGAGCTGACAAAAGACTATGCTGGAATGAAGGTTCCAGTAAAAGTTATTGTAGATCCCGAAACCAAAACTTTTGAAGTTTCAGTTGGAATACCAACAACTTCAGCCCTAATTGTTAAGGAGGCTGGAATACAGAAGGGTTCCAGTAGACCTAATGTTGAGAAGGTTGGCAACCTATCTATGCAGCAGGTTATAAAGATAGCGAAAATAAAGAGGCCGCAGCTTTTAGCAAATTCTCTTAAGGCTGCGGTTAAAGAGATTCTTGGTGCCTGCGTTAGCATGGGCGTCACTGTTGATGGAAAGGATCCAAAGGATGTTATAAAAGAAGTAAATGAAGGAAAATATGACAGCTTATTTGAAAGTGAAGAAAAAGCAAACCAGCAATAACTTTATTAAAGTAAATTCAATATTTTTCTAGTCTCTGGGCTGATGGCAATATGCCTATAGAAAGGAGATATTTGAGAGAGGCTCTAAAAGAACTTAGAGAAAGAACGCCTAAAAGAAATTTCAATCAATCAATAGAGCTAATCATAAATCTTAGGGACGTCGATTTAAGGAGACCTGAAAACAGAATTCAAGAGAATATTGAACTGCCCCATCCGATAGGTAAAAAAGTAAAAGTAGGCGTGTTTGCATCCGGAGATGCTGCGCTTAGGGCTAGAAGAGCTGGGGCAGATTTGGTTCTGGAAAGGGATGAGATTGAGGGTTTGATGGGCGATAGGAAAAGGCAGAGAAAAATAGCGAAGGAAATAGATTTCTTCATTGCAATAGCGCCTCTAATGCCGCTGATAGGTAGAGTTTTCGGCGCAATCCTCGGACCGAGGGGAAAAATGCCGACGCCAATTCCGCCAACAGCTGATATAGAGAGGGAAATCGACAGGCATAGAAGATTAGTTACGGTTAGGACGCGTGGACAACCAGTTTTAAGCTGTCGTGTTGGAACCGAAGACATGAATGATGAAGACATAATTGACAACATTGAGGCTGTTATAAATAGAGTTGAAGGAAAACTTGGAAGGGGAATAAGAAACATTTCCTCAATTTATATTAAGGCAACCATGGGGCCTTCAATAAAAGTTAAGATGAGGGAGGAGTAGTAGTTGCTAGCTCAAATGCGACCAGCCCTTATTGAGAAAATAGAGAAAGTTAAAGAGATAAAGTCCCTGTTAAAGGAATATCGTGTTTTGGGAATAGCTAGTCTACATAAGGTTAGAGCCGCTCAGCTGCAAGAGATAAGAAAGAAGCTTGCGGATGTAGCCCATATAAAAGTTTATAAAAATAGGTTGGTGGAGAGGGCTCTTAAAGAGTTTGGAAATATGAAGGGGTTAGAGAAGCTTAAGGAATTTATACAAGGCTCGAATGCATACATATTTACAAACTATAATCCATTTAAGCTTGCGCTTCTACTCGAAAAAAGTAAGGTTAAGGCTCCTGCAAGAGCTGGAGATGTTGCGCCCGTAGATATAATTGTTCCAGCTGGAAACACTGGTCTTCCCCCCGGGCCAATCATCAGTCAGTTGAATGCTCTTGGAATACCGACGCGTATAGAAAGCGGAAGTGTTTGGGTTTCTAAGGACACGGTTGTCGCAAAGAAGGGGACTGTGATAAACGAGAATTTAGCGTCAATTTTATCAAAGCTGGGGATAAAACCCCTAGAGCTCGGTTTATCGCTTAAGGCAGTGTATGACGATGGCATGGTTATAACCGGAGAGGAGCTCATGTTAAACCTAGATGAATATAAGGAAACTATCGGTGAAGCTCATGCTCAAGCTCTAAACTTAGCTATAAACGCTGCTTATCCAATGCCGGAGACAATCGAGATATTATTGCAGAAATCTATGTTTGAGGCGAGAAATTTGGCTATAAATGCCAATGTCTTTCTGCCAGAAGTTCTACCTGAAATAATACAGCGAGCTTATTTTGAAGCCTTAGCTTTAGAAACTAAAGTTCAAGAAAAGCAGAAGGCAGGTCAGTAACTAAAAATAATTTCCTAGATTAGGATCAATTATACTTTCTCTACCTCTAGGTTTATGAGTTTTAGGAGCTTAAGCAATCTTCCTTTATCAGCGCCTCTTATGCCTTTCCAATCTAAAATGGCTTTTTTAACCGGCTCAACTGTTTTTGCCACGCATTGCTTCAATATTTCTTCATCCACTTTTTGTAAAGCATATTTAGGAATCATGTGTCCAAAAGCTAAATCGCTTGTTAAAGCTATTTTAGTAAACTTCTTATTATAGTGCTGTCCACCGATCCCTAGAACCGCCGTATAACTTCGTCTATTCATGGCTGCCGCTACAGCGCCTCTTGCAACCGCTTCAGCCGCTTTAACATCCCGCCATTGCTCCGGAGAGCTGCCAAGCTCAACAAACATTGTTGGAGTATCAAGGGATGGGCCGTGATGCGTACATTCATAGGAAACTTCATAAGAAAGATTGTTTTCATCCCTAGCTCTTTTCATTTCAAGGAGCGCAGCCTTCATTGCGCTTGCTGGTGAAACCGATACTTTTCTTGGAAGCCCGCCGAGAGATGCATCAGCAATGTTTCCTGGAGTATGAACGGATAGCGTTGGAATCCCGCTTCTGCTACTATGCCTAGATATGAAAATAATCATTCTTGTCTCATTGGGGTAGGGTATATTCTGGGTGTCCACCGGCTCATCGTTTACAAACACTAGCCTTGCTTCTTCAGAACCATACAAGTCGGCAACATAAACGGGGTTTCCACAGAATTTTTCATTTATTTTCCTAAAGCTAAGTAAATGGAAAAGATTTTCCGCTATGTTTAATCCAGCTATGTCAGCTTTGGAGGCGACAAAAAGTATCATCGTCTATCTCCAACCTTAATAAAAATTTTAGGGAGTTTTATGCTTTGATAAATAAGTTAAGCTTCTGCAAGGGTCTCCGTGCTTCTCACGCCATTTATGCTGTTTATTACCGTAGTTATCCTCCTAAGTTCCGCATAATCCTTTATTTCTAGGAAAACAGCTATGTCAAATCTTCCATAAGTAAAATATGCTTTTTTAACGCCTTCAATCTTCTTTATGGAGTTTAGGATTGATTCGGCTTTTGTTGGGACAACTTTTAGAAGAACGCAAGCATTCATAACTGATTTCCCTCCTCTAAACTATTGTTCTATTTCTATTAAGGTTTCCGTGAAGACTACTCCACTCAATCTGCCCATCCTTAAAACAATTGAACCCAATTCCTTCATGTCCTTGGCTTCGACATCCACTACAACATCATATCTACCTAGGACTGGAAAAACGTTTTTAACGCCTTTTAATTGACTTACTTCTTTAACCACGTCTTCAAATCTGCCT
>CAYNMB010000009.1:19885-25857 GCA_964398235.1 uncultured Candidatus Bathyarchaeia archaeon
GTTTTTAACGCCTTTTAATTGACTTACTTCTTTAACCACGTCTTCAAATCTGCCTCGTTCAGTTCTAATCAAAACGCATGCTGAAACCAAATTCATCCCCCAATTAATAATTTCAAGCGAAGCCTAATATGTTTTTGTTTCTAATGTATTTATGGATGATGACGATATATTTAAATAAAGATTTTTTCCCTTGTTATTTGCTGAACATCTGAAACAGAGGTTAAGCTAGGCATGGCGTCTGGGTTTAGACACATCGTTCGAATAATAGATAGAGATGTTGATGGAACGAAAACCGTAGTGGATGCTCTGAGCGACATCAAAGGCGTAGGGGTGAGGCTCGCATATATAATTGCTAGAAAAATCGGTATTTCGCCTGAAACAAGAATAGGTTTCTTGAGTGAGGACAAAATTGATAAAATAGAGGATTTCATTAGAAATCTTTCAAATTATGGTCTCCCAGAATGGCTTTTTAACCGTCGGAAGGATTTGGAGACTGGAAAGGACTTACATTTAATCTCCTCAGATATAGATTTGCAGGTTAGGGCTGATATAGAAAGATTAAAAGCCATGTGGTGTTGGCGCGGTTATCGTCACGCTTACGGACTTAAGGTTCGAGGTCAAAGGACTAGAACTACTGGTAGAAAAGGAAAAACTGTGGGTGTATCGAGAAGGAGGCGATGAGCATGGGGGATCCCAAGAAGCCGAAGAAGAAATATGAGACTCCACGTTTCCCATGGAGAAGCGATGTTCTTCAAAGCGAATTAGTGCTGCTTGGTCAATATGGTTTAAGAAACAAGCGTGAGCTATGGCGCTGCAAAACAATGGTTTCAAAGTTTAGAGCTATGGCGAGATCCCTGCTAAGCATGCCGGTTGAGAAAAGAGCTAAGCTTGAGGCACAGCTCCTAGGAAAACTTAAACGCTTTGGTTTCCTACCAGAGACCGCTGTACTAGACGACGTTTTAGACATGACCGTAGAAAATATTCTTGAGAGAAGATTACAAACAATAGTTTTTAGGAAAGGATTGGCTAAATCCATTTATCAAGCCCGTCAGCTTATAACGCATGGACACATAGCTGTGAATGGCAGAAAGGTTTTCTCCCCCAGCTATCTTGTTGAAAAAGATGAGGAGGATAGCGTAACTTATGCGCCTACAAGTCCACTTAACAATCCTGAACATCCTTTAAGGCTTAGTATAGAAGCTTCATTTACATCAAGTGGAGGTGAAGAAGCGAAATGAGTAGTAGAAAAGGTGAGAGGTGGGGAGTAGCCCACATATACAGTTCCTATAATAACACGATAGTTCATATAACAGATCTCTCAGGAGCAGAAACAATTGCAAGGGCTTCTGGAGGAATGTTTGTTAAAGCGGATAGACAGGAATCATCGCCCTACGCAGCTATGAGAGCTGCAGCCTATGCTGCACAGATAGCGAAGGATAAAGGCATAACCGCCATACATATAAAGGTTCGCGCACCCGGCGGTATAGGTCCAAGAACTCCGGGGCCGGGGGCTCAGGCAGCTATAAGGGCTTTAGCTAGAGCCGGCTTTAAAATGATTGGCCGTATAGAAGAAGTTACGCCCATACCGCATGATGGCTGTAGACGTCCAGGTGGGCGGAGAGGCAGAAGAGTCTAAGATTTGAAAGCTTTAAAAGAAAAATTGAAATACATCTCTTTTCATCTCTTATAGGAGTTTACTGGCTTAAGTAGAGGCTTTAAGTCATGCATGTAACCTTGCTTGAGAAGACGGATTTAACTACACGTTTCATAGTGGAGGGAATAGATGCTCCATTAGCGAATACTCTTAGAAGGATAATTCTCTCGGAAGTTCCAACAATGGCTATAGATGATGTGATAATTTATGAAAACTCATCTGTTCTCCATGACGAAATACTTGCTTTAAGGCTGGGTTTAATTCCCCTCAAAACCGACTTGGATTCATATAATCTTCCAGAGAAATGTGAGTGTAAAAGTGAGCTTGGATGTAGCCGTTGCAGAGTCATTTTAACTCTTGATGTTAAGGCAGAGAAGGGTGTTCGCACCGTATATTCTGGAGATCTGGTCTCAGAAGATCCTAATGTGGTGCCAGTTAGCGATAAGATTCCAATAATTAAATTGGTAGCTGGACAGAGAATAAGACTTGAGGCATATGCTAAACTTGGTAGGGGAAAGGATCATGCTAAGTGGCAGCCGGTTTCAGCCTGCACGTACAGATATGTGCCAAGGTTGAAACTAGATGATTCTCGATGCAATGCATGTGGAAAATGCGTTGAAGTCTGCCCTAGAAAAGTTTTCGCTAAGGAAGACAAGAAGGTAAAAATTGTGAATGAAATGGAATGCATATTGTGTAATGATTGTGTAAGAGTTTGTGAAATGGATCCTCCCGCAATCCAAGTTAGTTGGAGAGAGAATGCCTTCATATTTTATGTTGAGTCAACGGGCGCCTTACCCATTGAACGCATAATATTTGAGGCATTAAAGATTTATGAAGAAAAGTTCTCTGAGTTTATAAATCAGCTTGAGGGTTTGTTTAATGAGTCTAAAAAATCTTAAAACCACTAATCCGGAGCTCATTGGGTTGATACGTCTCTTAAGAAAAGCTGCTAGGGAGCATAAGGCCGCTATATGGAGGACGGTTGCTGAATATTTAGCGAGGGCGAAAAGGAGACGTATAGCCGTTAATGTAAGCCGCATAAACCGTTACACAAAGGAGGGCGATGAAGTTGTTGTTCCGGGAAAAGTTCTTGGAGCCGGTCTACTTGATCACCCTGTGAAAGTTGCAGCCTACGAATTTTCGGAGAAAGCTCGCCAAAAAATAATTATGGCGAAAGGGAAATGTTTATCCATACCAGAGCTCATAGAAATGAATCCAAAAGGATCTAATGTTAAAATAATTGGGTGAATCGTAGATGCGCATAACAATTAGTAGCAAGGTACCATCCGTTGATGAGAAAACAACGATAATTGACGCGAAAGGCTTGATTCTTGGAAGAATGGCTAGCGTAGTTGCTAAAAGGCTTCTTAATGGAGAAAAAATAATTATTGTAAATGCTAAAGATGCGGTAATCTCTGGAAAAAGACTTAGCGTGATTCAAAAGATGCATGAGTTTCTCCAAATTGGGCATCCGAAAAAAGGGCCTCTTCATCCTAGGAGGCCTGAAACAATTGTTAAGAGGGCTATACGTGGAATGTTGCCATATAAAACTCCGCGTGGAAAGAAAGCTTTTAAAAGATTGAGAGTGTATATGAGTGTGCCGGAAGAGCTTAAGAGTAAGCCTGCAGAGACTATTCCAGAAGCCGATGTAAATAGACTTAAAGGTCGATATATAACAATTGGTGAGATAGCTCGACTGATTCAGGGTTAAAAAGGATGGTGAAGCAATAGTATGCCTGTTTCAAAGAAAGTTTTGGTTATAAGCGGGAAACGTAAAACCGCCATTGCAAAAGCGGTAATTAGGCCGGGAAGAGGTAGAATACGTATAAATAATGTTCCGTTAGAAATCTATCAGCCTGAAATTGCACGTTTAAAAATTCTTGAACCCTTAATTGCGGCTGGAGAGGAAGCTTGGAAGGATGTGGATATAAGTGTTAAAGTTAAGGGAGGCGGTTTTATGGGTCAGGCGGAGGCAGCTCGAATGGCTATTGCTAGAGCGCTAGTTAAATGGACTAAAAGTTCGCATTTGAAATCGCTGTTTCTAAGACTTGATAGAACCCTATTAGCCGGAGATCCTAGGAGAAAGGAGCCGAAAAAGTTTGGTGGACCGGGTGCGAGAGCTAGGTACCAGAAGAGTTATAGGTAAAGATGTTCTTATTTTTTGGGAAGAGTGAAAAACATGATTATTCCAGTTAGATGTTTCACATGCGGTAAATTGATAGGCGATAAATGGGAGGAATTTGCTAAAAGAGTTAAAAGAGGCGAAAATCCGAGAAAAGTTCTTGATAGTTTGGGTTTAACTCGCTATTGTTGTCGACGTATGCTTTTATCACATGTTGAAATAATAGATGATATAATAAAATTTTATGAGGTAAGAGGAGAGGCTGGAGAGGAGGAATAAAATGTCTACAATAATTGAGGATGTGAAAGCTAGAAAAATCTTCAACAGTAGAGGGGAGGCAACCATAGAGGTTGAAGTGAGAACCGCTGATGGGTTTGGAGTTGCTTCAGCACCTAGTGGAGCGAGTAAGGGAAAAGCTGAAGCAGTTGCCCTCCCGTCTGGCGGCGTGGAAGAAGCAGTAAAAAAGGTTGAAGAGCTCATAGCGCCAGAGCTCATAGGATTAAATGCTGATGAGCAGGAGGAGATAGACAAGCTTTTGCATGAAATTGATGGAACCAATAATTTTGCGAATATTGGCGGAAACACGGCGTATGCTGTCTCCTTGGCTGTTGCTGATGCCGCAGCAAGCTCATACAATATGCCGCTTTTTCAGTATTTAGGTGGATGCCTAGCGTGCGATCTGCCTTATCCGCTTGGCAATGTTTTAGGCGGCGGAAAACATGCTTTAGGAAAAGTTCCAGATATACAAGAGTTTCTAGTTTTACCAGTTGGTGCACCAAATTTTGTGGCTGCCGCTGAGGCAAACATTAAGATTCATAGAAGGCTCAAAGAATTGTTGATTAAAGTTGATCCGTACTTTACTGGTGGAAGAGGCGATGAGGGTGCTTGGGCTCCAAACATATCTAACGAGAAGGCTCTTGAAGTTGTTTCGAAAGCATGTGAAGAAGTTTCCAATGAAGTTGGCTTTGAATGCAGAGTTGGTTTGGATGTGGCTTCTTCATCGCTTTGGGATCCAAACAAGCAGCGATACGTGTATGTGAATGAAGGTGTTGAAAGAGACTCCGGCGAGCAGCTAGAATACATCCTAGACCTAATTAACAGGTATAATCTTATCTATGTTGAAGATCCATTTCATGAAGATGATTTTGAAAGCTTCAGTGAGCTCACATCTAAGGTTAAGAGTTGCCTAATATGCGGCGATGATCTTTTTGTAACGAATGAGGAGCGCCTAAGTACTGGTATAGCCAAGAAAGCTGGAAATGCAATTATTATTAAAATGAATCAGGTTGGAACGCTAACAGACACTTGGAAAACAACTAGGCTAGCGAAGGAGAATGGATATGTGCCAGTAGTATCCCACAGATCCGGTGAAACACCAGCGTTCCATATTGCACATTTAGCCGTTGGTTTCCATTGTCCAATAATAAAGACTGGTGTAATTGGAGGAGAACGGATAGCAAAAATAAATGAGCTTATATACATCGAAGAGATTCTGGGTGATAAGGCAAGAATGGCTAAAATAAAAGTTTGATAACCCACTAGGAAGTGAGAAACAATGTCCAAAGAAAAGTCTGAAAACGAATCAAGCACATCAACTGAGACATTACTCCTACCGCAGGACGTGTTGCTTTCAGCAGGAGTTCACATCGGAACAAGAATTAAAACAAAAGATATGGAACCCTTCATATACAAGGTTAGAAGCGATGGACTTTTTGTCCTCGATATAAAGAAAATCGATGAGCGTATCAGAGTTGCAACAAAATTCCTCAGCAGATTTGATCCGCCAAAAATTGTTGCCACGGCGGTAAGATTATATGCTAGGGAGCCTGTTCGAAAGTTCTGTGAAATAACAGGAGCAACACCAGTGATAGGCCGTTTCATACCGGGTCTACTATCAAATCCATATTATCCAGGTAGAATTGAACCGGATGTTATGCTGGTTTCCGACCCCAGGGCTGATTCTCAAGCGGTTAAGGAGGCTACAAGCATAGGAATTCCGATTGTGGCGTTATGTAGCACAGATAATGATTTTACAAACATAGATCTTGTTATACCGACGAATAATAAGGGTAGACGAGCCCTCGCAGTCATATATTGGCTTCTAGCTAGGCAACTGCTTCGGGAAAGAAATGAAATTCCCCCCGACGGAGATATACCGCTTTCAATAGAAGATTTTGAAGTCAAGCTAACAGAAAG
>CAYNMB010000009.1:25957-28366 GCA_964398235.1 uncultured Candidatus Bathyarchaeia archaeon
AGATAGCAAATAGAGTCTCCGCTCCGTCAATCAATTATTTAAACCTCCCATTTTTTAAATAAGAATTTTTATCTTCCTCTTGAAAGATATTCTATTTAGCCAGTTTACAGGAGGAAAGCGGGTCTGTCAACCAGAATTAGATATCCAAGATATGCTGGAAGCTTTTATGCCAGCTCCCAAGAATCTTTGAGGCGCCAAATAGAGGAGTGCTTTACACATAAATTCGGTCCGGGAAAGCTGCCAACGCTTGACGAGTCTGGTCCAAGAAAGATAATTGGTTTGATTTGTCCGCATGCCGGATACATGTATTCTGGACCAGTTGCAGCTAACGCTTACTATCAGTTAGCTACAGATGGACGCCCAGACGTATTGGTGATTTTAGGTCCAAATCATCAAGGCATCGGAAGCGGCGTTTCAATTATGGATCGTGGAATTTGGCGTACCCCACTAGGCGATGTTGAAATTGACACCGAAACATGTAAGGCCATTCTCCAGCACTCTGATATAATCGATGTGGATGACTCTGCTCATGCTTATGAGCACTCAATAGAGGTTCAGATACCATTCTTACAATATATTTATGGCTCCTTTAAGTTTGTTCCAATATGCTTTTTAATGCAGGATCTTGAAACTGCACGTGAGGTTGGTGAAGCCCTTGCAAAAGCCCTAAAAGGTAAGAATGCTGTTATAATAGCCTCGTCAGACATGACTCATTATGAGCCCCATATACGGGCAAGCGAGAAGGATAGAAAAGCCATAAACGCTATTCTACAGCTTGATGAGGCTTCCTTCTATTCTGTTTTGGAATCACTTAATGTAACTGCATGCGGCTATGGTCCTATAGCGTCTTTAATAGTGGCTTCGAAAAAATTGGATGCTAAAAAAGCCGAATTGTTGAGTTATAGGACAAGCGGAGATGTAACTGGCGATAAGTCAGCGGTTGTTGGATACGCAGCCATAGCGGTAACAAAGTAAAGAGGCGGAGATGCGTAAAATCATCAACCGTTAACGGGATGTGCCTTAATTGATTGATCAAGCTAGAGCATCAGCGCCGGCGAAAATCATACTGTTTGGAGAGCATTTCGTTGTTTATGATAAACTAGCGGTTGTCCTAGCAATTGAGAAAAGAGCCTACGTAACAACTAAAGCTAGGTCTGATGGAAAAATAATTATCAAATCTAAAGGAATGAAAATTTCGGGGATCTTCTCTAGGGACGGCGCATATCAGCCGATTAAAGGTGGATTCGAAGCTGAAAATAAGCTTAAACCAGTATACATGGTTGCGAAAAAAATTTTATCTAGTGTTGATGAAAATGTGGGGCTTGAAATTACTATTGATTCGTTGATTCCGGTCGCCGCCGGATTGGGTTCCTCAGCAGCGGTAGCCGTCGCATCAGCTGCATCCATAGGCCGCCTGCTAGATCTCTCTTTGTCAAAGGAAAACATTTTTAGAATTGCTCTTGAAGCTGAGAAACTTGTTCATGGAAATCCATCCGGCGTTGATCCAGCGATATCAACTTACGGCGGCATCTTAACCTATTGTAAAAGCATGGGAATTAAAAGGCTTAATGTTAGCGTTAATCTACCGCTTGTCGTCGGCGATACAAGGGTTAAGCGCGTAACTGGTGAAATGGTTTCGCGGGTAGGCAAATTAAGGGAACGCTATCCACTGTTGGTTGACAAAATTATGGAGGCGGGTGGAGAATTAGCTGCGTTAGGGATTAAGGCATTGAAAGAGGGAGATTTAGAGACTTTGGGAGAATTAATGAATCTTAATCATGGATTATTATGCGCTCTTGGGGTTTCCAGCGAAGAGATCGAGAAACTTGTTCATGCGGCTAGGAAGGCGGGTGCCTTAGGCGCCAAGCTAACTGGCGCTGGAGGCGGAGGCTGCATTATCGCATTGTCTAAATATGCAAACCTTAACCATGTTGCAGAGGCTATTAGAAGCGCCGGCGGCGAACCCTATGTAACTGAAATAGCGTTAGATGGTGTGAGAATTGAAGAATAGGCTGATCGTGCTCAAATTAGGCGGCTCAGTCATAACCATAAAAAATAGGGCGTTTACGCCAAATCGTGAGGCAATCACTCGACTAGCCGGAGAAATATCTGACTCCAAAGCCTCGCCATTAATAATTGTTCATGGTGGCGGAAGCTATGGACATCCATTAGCCGCCAAATATAGAATTGCCGAGGGATTTAGGGAAAACCGTCAATTAATAGGCTTCTCCAAGACGCATAATGCGATGCAATCGTTAAACATCCTTGTTGTCGAAGCATTAATTGAGCATGGTCTCCCAGCAATTAGTATAGCTCCCTCTTCATGCATTGTGACTAAGCGTGGAAGGATAGAACGGTTTGATGCTGAAGTTTTGTCACGCTCTCTAAAGCTAGGTTTTGTGCCAGTTT
>CAYNMB010000009.1:28466-31097 GCA_964398235.1 uncultured Candidatus Bathyarchaeia archaeon
CGGTTTGATGCTGAAGTTTTGTCACGCTCTCTAAAGCTAGGTTTTGTGCCAGTTTTATATGGCGACGCCGTTTTTGATTGTGAGACTGGTTTTTCAATATTGTCCGGCGACCAATTAGCCTCAGCTTTAGCAATAATGTTTAATGCTGAGAAAGTAATTATGGGCGTGGATGTGGACGGCTTATATACAGCTGATCCAAAAATTGATTTTTCAGCCGAGCTAATTGAGCATATTTCATTAAGCGAGCTTGAAAAGCTAACTAATAAGATAGGCGGCTCTAGAGCAACGGATGTAACTGGCGGGATGGTGGGAAAAATTTTTGAAATGGCTTCTTCAGTTGCAAGCGATATTGATGTAGTGATCGTAAATGCTTTGAAGCCCGGCAACATTTACAAGGCATTAAGGGGAGAAAAAGTTAGGGGAACGAGAATTGTTAAGGGGTGAAAAAAGATTGAAAAAATAAGGTCTAGAAAAGAGGATCACTTAAGGATCTGCCTCGAGAAAAATGTTGAGGCAAAAGGGATCTCAGCTGGTTTTGAAGAAGTTTTCCTCATACATCAAGCGCTTCCAGAACTAAATTTAAGCGACATAAAAACCGAGACAACGTTCCTTAACCATAGATTTTCAGCGCCAATAATAGTTGAGGGTATGACTGGAGGAACCGAAAAAGCAATGGAAATAAATTTGGCAATAGCTCAAGCGGTTGAGGAACTAGGGTTGGGTATGGGTGTTGGAAGCCAACGGGCTGCTTTAGAGGATCCCATACTCGAAAAAACCTTCACGATTGTTAGAAAGAAAGCGCCGAAAACCTTCATAATATCAAATATCGGCGGAGCCCAGATTGCCAGAGAATATAACATTGGGAAGGTGAGGAGAATAATCGAAATGATTGATGCTGATGCCCTAGCAATACATCTGAACCCTCTTCAAGAAATTGTTCAGCCGGAGGGAGAAGCAACTTACGCTGGAGTCATAGAAAAAATAAAAATGATTGTGGAAAGTATTGATGTGCCAGTAATCATTAAGGAGACTGGAGCTGGAATCTCCGCTGAAACCGCAAAAAAATTGGAGGAGGCTGGGGTTGCATGTATAGATGTTGCTGGAGCTGGTGGAACAAGCTGGGCTGCCGTTGAATATTATAGAGCATTGGAGCAGGGTGATGAATCTGGACAAGAGTTAGGTTTATTATTTTGGAATTGGGGTATCCCCACCGTTGTCAGCCTAGTTGAGGTGGTTCAATCAATTAATTTGCCGATTATAGCGTCAGGAGGCTTAAGATCTGGACTGGACGTAGCGAAAGCTATAGCTTTAGGCGCCTCGATGACGGGTTTAGCGCGTCCAATACTGGAGGTAGCGTCTAGAGGCTACGAGAATGTTAGGAAAAAACTGTGTTCCCTCATTAATCATCTTAAATGCACCATGTTTCTCGTAGGCGCCTCTTCAATAGAAGATTTAAAGGAGACTCCGCTGGTTATATTAGGTAAAACAGCGGAGTGGCTTAAAGCTAGGGGCTTCAGCCTAGAAATTTATGCTAGGAGGAGCCTGAGAAATGAGTGAAAAATATAACATGGAGGAAATCCTTAAGGAAAACGCCAAGTTAATTGATAAGCGTATTGAGAAATATGCTCCTAGAAAATTCACTCAAGACGCCCTAGTTTTTAAAATTATGCGGCCGAGATATAAACTCGATTTGGATGCTTTAAATAGGGCTGTTAGCGAGCCCCTATGGGAGTTTTTGGATAGGGGCGGCAAACGATGGAGGCCGTTGCTTTTTCTTCTCATATATAAGGCTCTGGGCGGAGATGCGTCAGAGGTCCTAGACTTCGCTATAATACCTGAAATCATTCATAATGGAACTTTAATAGCTGATGACATTGAAGACTCCTCTGAAATGAGAAGAGGCAAACCATGTACATATAGGATATTCGGTATAGATGTAGCTGTAAACCTTTCCCAATTCATGTATTTCCTTCCAATGATAGTTCTAAGCGAAAAGGGAAATAGTCTTCCATCAGATAAGGCTAGACGGCTATATGAAGTGTATGTTCAGGAAATGATAAACCTAAGTTTTGGACAGGCAATAGACATAGCGTGGCATAAAGGTTTAATTCCAACAGACAAGCTTACTGAGGAACATTATCTGCAGATGTGCGCCTATAAAACGGGGACTCTTGCGAGGATGGCTGCAAAGATGGCTGCCGTGCTAGCTGGCTCTAGCGATGAGGTTGTTGAAAAATTGGGCAAATTTGCTGAAGCTATTGGAATCGCCTTCCAGATTCAAGATGACGTATTGGATATTGTCAGCGAAGAATTCGCTAAAGGTAAGGGTGGATTCGGAATGGATATAACTGAAGGCAAATTAACCCTAATGGTTATCCACACCCTTAGAAACGCTTCTGAGGAAGATAAAGAAGAGCTACTGGAGATACTTAGAATGCATACGAAAGATGAAAGCTTAAGGAGAAGAGCTATTGAAATAATGCGAAAGTATGGCGCCATCGGATATGCTAAAGAGGTTGCAGCTAAATTAGTTAAAGAAAGTTGGAATGAAATTGAAAAAATTTTAGCGCCCTCTGAAGCTAAGGAAAAAATTAAGATGCTTACAGAATATTTAATTCAAAGAAAGATTTA
>CAYNMB010000010.1:0-3204 GCA_964398235.1 uncultured Candidatus Bathyarchaeia archaeon
GCCCTCCTAGACAACGGCGTGCACGCCATTACATGCTCATGGTTTTTAGCCGGATTTGATAAGAATCCAACGGTTGTTAAGGCAGCTGAGCCTTATGGCATATGCATACGGATGAAAACCAGAATTATCCAGGGGATGTTTAGGTCCTTTGAGGTTGAGGATGACGCCCATGTTTTAGTGAGATTTGAGAATGATAGCGGCGAATGGGCGACAGCGCATGTTGAGGGTTCATGGTCTCATAGAGATTCCATGGATACGGTTATGATTGGGACTTGTGGCAAAATAAGACCGGAATATAGGGATAAGGAAGCGGTTCTAGCATTATATGACGTTTACGGCAATAGGAGGGAATTTGGTTTACGTATAAAATCGCGGGTTCAGAGCTTCATTGGAGAAATAAGGAACATGTGTAACTGCGTATTAAATGATGTTCATCCAATATGCGATGAAAAAATAGGCGCCGAGACAACAGCGATAGTTCAAGCGGCATATCTATCTCAAAAGAGGGGCATGAAGCCTGTAACTCTCGAAGAATTCAAGGAATATGCGTTGAAAATAAGAGATAGAGAGGGTGAAAAAGCGTCGGATTACCTGCTGAAAGACTTACTTAAGGGCATTAGGAGAATATAGTCTCATCAGCTAGCCCATAATTTTCCTTTATATTATTGAAGATACTTTGTAATCCTCTCCTGATACAATGCGTCTTTAAGCAGTGCGCTAGTTTTAATCCACTCATCAATTTCTATCGAGAATATTGACCCTATGTAGGCTAGGGCTTCCTTAAGCGTATCGAACTTCTCATATTCTCGTTTCATGGCTTCCCGAACGCATTCTCTATTAATCCAAACTCCTAGGGGCGTGATGAAGTCTGGATGAATCTCCCTCATGGCTACAACGCCAGCCTGCCTACGCTCTCTTGAAAGAGCCTCTGCAACTGCAAGCCTAACCGCGTAATAACATCCACCAAGCGACGCATAGCTTGTCCTTCCATAATAGCCTTCCCAGTCGCTTCCCATGGCTACACTACGTTCCTGAGGGTTCCAGAGGGTTCCGGGATACCATGCTTCAATCCACTCATATCTCCACGTGGACGGCATCAGAAGAATAACAAACCTGTTTCCTAAATAATTGAAGCTGTAAACGCGATATTCATTGATAACGGGGTTTTCTTTAACCTCCTCATCTATTAACCGCCTAGAGATAATTGAGTCAACAGCCGTTATGCTCCATCTAGTTGGCACAAGTCTTCTCTGCATCTTTACGCCAAACGCACCCATGCTGAAAACTCTCTGAAGCCTTGAAACCGGAACCCCGTTTCTATAGAGATCTAAAACGGCTTCCTCAGCCTTAAGATCAAAATCGCTGTATGCTTTCTCAATCCTATGATCAGTTTTAACATTATCGACCTCAATCTTAAGCAGCGGGGCTGAGGGACCCATGGGCTGGAGGGCTTCATCAAATAGAAATCTTCCAGAAGGCTTCTTCTTAAATAAAGCCTCAGTATCAACGGGGTTTTTTGAAAGAGCTATTTCAAGCGTTTTATCAAGAAAACGCTGATTTTCTAGGGGTTTTCTAACATTAACCAAAAATTTACCGCGTATTAATCTGGTTCGGAAATCAATTATTTCCTCAAGGGATTTCCCAATCCATTTTTCAGGCGTATCAAATACTGATGTATCGCCTGAAGTTGGCGGAAGTAAGGGACCCGCATAAACATGTGGATAGCCTATCCGCCCAACGAAAACGGCTGGCGGCGAGGAACCAAAAATTTTCTCGGATTTTATAGTGTTCGTGATTCTTAGGAAAGAGTAGAGCCTCGTCATAGCTGGACATCTAGGCTTTCCGCAGAGCATTCGGCTTCCTCTACAAATTAAACAGAGGCTTCCAGCCCTAACATGAACCTTCAGGTTCAGCGCTGATGGATTTAAATCGCTAGCCAACTTTTCATCACTTAAAACATGACTTATCCAAGGAAGATTACGCTGAACCTTTTTGAGAACCTTCCTACGCAGTATCTTCAACCTTACTCAACCTAAACCAAGTAACAATTTTTTAATCTATCCAATCTATTTACTGTAAAGGGAATATTATTAAGTTTATTCCCAGAAATAAAAAGTTAGAAACATTGAGGAATTGTGTAAATAAGCGGGATTAGATGAATGTTTATTCTATTTTTATTGGCTCGCCTTTCGGCTCCCTTTTCTCCTTCTTCGGCAAAGTAACCTCTAGCACACCGTTTTTGTAGGTTGACTTAGCCTGTTTTGGATCAACCTTTTCGGGGAGCTTAACCTCCTTGTAATATTTGCGCTGTGGAGTATCCACGCTTATCGTCAGCGTCGTCTCAGTGCCATGGAGCTTTATATCCTCTTTTTCAACGCCGGGCAGTTCAACAACAACTTTTATCTCATTATTAGTGCTGATTATGTCGACGAGGGGCTCCCGCTCCTCTCTAATGGATATGCTTGGCCTACCGAATCTTCCAACAGACGGTTTCACGTTGCCGAACTCTCGTATTTCAGGCTTCCCGTCGGGGCCGATTGTTATGCTATATCCATACACAAAGGGCCCCCACTCATAAACCTTTGAGCCATCTGGCAGCTTTTTTTCGCGGACCAAATCCTTGGGAACTCTCTTCGATAATTCCTCAAATTCTCTTTCAAATGATCTTTCCATCTCTCTGAACAAGTCCTCTATTTCTTCAAAGATGCTGAAGAATGGTCTACGCCTTCTCCACCATCTCTCCCAAAAACTCTCTGCCAAAACCCATCACCAAGCTATATTTAACAACGATTTCTTAAAAACTTATTGGAGAACTTGCCTTCAAGAAGATTTATCATGAACATGAGTTTTCTAACATCTTTTCCACTAACCTTAAACTCCCATCTATATGGGCAGTAATCATCCAACAAAGCCTTGTGTTTATTTAGATCGAAAACTAGTGGATAAAGCCTACAGCCATACGGCCTATACTTATATATTTGGCATAGGTTTCCATCCAGGAAAAAGCATTTCCCATTAACATTTTTAAGCCGCCAGCAACCTGACACTTTCTCTGCAAAGTCTCTTATTTTGTAGCCTAGCTTAACTATTCTATTTATGTCTAAATGCGTTAATGGCATGCTCGTTTTATAGCAACATAATGAACAGCCATGTTTTAAGCATGGAGAACCGCTCTCAATAGGGGCACCCATATGAACAAACCTT
>CAYNMB010000010.1:3304-13056 GCA_964398235.1 uncultured Candidatus Bathyarchaeia archaeon
TAAGCATGGAGAACCGCTCTCAATAGGGGCACCCATATGAACAAACCTTCTCTTCGGTTTTTTGACAAAAAGTGAATGAATCATCTTTAATTAAAATTTTCAGTCTTCTCCAACCCTTTGTATCTGAAGATAAATTTATTTTACAGAAAAAGTGAAAATTAAGCGGAGTAAAGGAATGGAATTTTATCCGTAACATGAGAAAGAGTCTGGAAAGCGCGGTTGATATGAGTAGTAGCATATATATGTGAATGTGGAAATGAAATTTGCTGGAGATCATTCAAATTTCTTTTAGGTGTCAATGTTGAGTTTAAAAGAGGACATTGGGCTGAGAATTAGAGAGTTAAAGCATGTTGGAGTTTTGATTAGGGCTCGAACTATTGCTGAGGCTTGGGAAAAGGCCGTTATTAAATGCTGGGAGGATGGATCCGAGACTCCAACCGAGTATGGTGAAAAGTCCAAAGAAATTTTAGGCTTACTTGTAGTCGTTGAGGAACCATTTGGTGAACCGAGAGTTCATAGAGGAGACATACATACGGCTATAAGAAGCTCTTTAAAGAAGTATATTGATGAGGTTCTCGAGGGAACGCTTGACAAGGCTGTTGAGGAGGGTAAAATCCACTACACTTATCATGAACGCTTGTTCAATTATCCGCCGAATGGAATAAATCAAATAGAGTATGTGATTAGGAAACTCGAAAAAGTCGGTTTTTCAAGGAGAGCTCAGGCAATAACTTGGGTTCCGGAGAAGGATATGTGGGCTGATTCTCCACCATGTCTTCAGCGAATATGGCTTACAGTCAGAGGGGGCAAATTGATGATGCATGCTATGTGGAGAAGCAGAGATATATTCAGAGCCATGCACATGAATATGCTGGCGATAACTGAACTGCAGAGGAGGGTTGCCGAGAAATTAAATGTTGAAGTCGGCGCATACGTGGATTTCTCAAACAGCGCACACATATACGAGAAAAGCTATGGAGACGTTGAACGCTTTATAAAAGTGATAAGAAACAGGAGAGGTTTATAGAATTAGATTTCTATACCCTGATTACTCGCCTAAAACATGCACGTAAACAGTGCGGGTTCTAGGCCCATCCATCTCAATGAAAAGTATTGACTGCCATGTACCAATCAGCATTCTTCCATTCTCTATTGGCAAGGTGACGGCGGGCTTGATCAGACAATTCAATATATGCGCATGGGCATTCTGCTCCCTAGGAATCCAACCATATTTGGCGTTGTGACGATAATTACCTTTTATTGGCACAAGTTTCTCCATCACTGCAAGTATGTCATCCCACAGATCCGTGTCATGCTCGTTAACGGCTATAGCCGCGGTGGTATGAGGAATCCAAACGTTGGCTAAACCGTTCTTAACACCGCTTCTCTCCACAATTTCGCTTACTCTACTTGTTACGTCAATGACCTCCATTTTCCTTCTGCTTTGAATTGAAAAGCTTGATGAATGAAACTTCAAGACATTTTTCCCTCCAAAACATCTTTTATGCCAACCTTCTTATTTGCTCAAAATTGTGCTGGAAAATAAAGATTTCGTCCAAGGCTTATGGGATTTAAAGGAAGAGGAATAGATACCTTAAAGAATAAGTTAAGTGATTTATTCTGTTAAAAAATATTTTTGGTGAGGCTGGAGGCTGAAGCGGTGAGCGACGTTAGGGAGAAATCATCTATCGACCCATTTGGAACAACATTGGTTGAAGACTATGAGAGACTATTTGAGGAGTTCGGCATCCGCCCCTTTAAGCCTCTCCTATCCCAGATACCCAATCCATCGGCTCCTATGCGGAGAGGCATAATTTTCGGCCATAGAGATTTTGAACGCATCCTAGAAGCCATGAAGACCCATGGAAACTTTGCGGTTATGAGCGGCATAAAACCAACCGGCGCGTTTCATCTTGGAACATTAATGACCGCTAAAGAAATCATATATTTTCAGCAACAGGGAGCCACCGCCTTTTACTGTATAGCCGACATAGAAGCCTATGAAGATAATGGCATACCGTTTGAAGAAAGCGAGAAAATAGCCATAAATAATGTTGCGGACATGCTTGCCTTAGGCTTCGACCCCAAAAAAGGCTACATTTACCGTCAATCAAAAGAAGAACGCGTCAAAGATCTAGCGATAATATTCGGTAGGGGGGTGACCCTAGCAACCATGAAGGCGATTTACGGCGAACGGCATATGGGGCTATACTTGTCGGCGCTAATTCAAGCAGGCGACATTCTATTGCCGCAGCTAGAGGATTTCGGTGGACCAAAGCCAACAGTTGTTCCGGTTGGCGTTGATCAAGACCCGCATTTACGTTTCACTAGGGACCTAGCCGCAAAGTTTCAAAAAAAGTTCGGTTTCATTCTCCCCTCCTCAACCTATCATAAGCTCATTAAGGCTTTAGACGGCACATACAAAATGAGTAAACGTAATCCAATGAGCTATTTTACGCTTGATGAAGAACCTGAAGCTATAACCAAGAAAATCTTTAACGCCTTTACCGGCGGGCGTCCAACGGCTGAAGAACAGAGGCGTTTAGGCGGCAACCCAGAGGTCTGTCCAATCTTCGATTTATACATGTTCCACTTTTTCGAGGATGATAAGGATGTCATAAATCTCTATAATGACTGTAAATGTGGGAACATATTATGTGGAGAAGATAAAGCCCGACTAGCGGAAATCGTCACAAGGTTTGTTAAGGAGCATCAGCGTAGAAAAAGCCGATGCATAGATGAGGCAATAAAAATTCTCAAGGAGCCTGCATAGCCTTAAAACAATTTTTCTTTCTCCTCTAAAAGGCGGATAAATTGTAGAAAAATGCTTTTAACATGCCGTCAGAAATAGTTTGTTGGGGATAACATGTCTAAAAGGACTCTTAGAGTGTCAAAAATTAGGAATGGCACGGTTATAGATCACATAACGAAGGGACATGCTTTAAACGTCATAAAGATTTTGGGGATAAATGGAAAGTCAAATGGCGTTGTCACAATAGCGATGAATGTTCCAAGTCAAAGGCTGGGTGTGAAGGATATAGTGAAGATAGAGGGGAGAGAATTAAACCCTGAGGAAGTTGATAAAATTGCGTTGATAGCTCCACATGCAACAATCAATATAATAAGGAATTATAGGGTGGTTGAGAAGCAGAGGGTTAAGCTCCCGCAAATAATTCAAGGCATAATTAAATGCACAAACCCATCATGCATATCTAACAGCGAAAATGAGCCCGTTAAACCAATCTTCTACATTGAAAATGAAGAACCCTTAAAGTTAAGATGCCATTATTGCGGAAACATAATGGGGAAGGAAGACGTGTTAAAACAGTTTTAGGCTTATGAAGCCTCAACATCCATTAATGAGTGATAACGATGGAAAAACAAAGACGCCACATTTTTCTAACAGGTCGACCTAGAATTGGAAAAACCACCGCCATACTGAAGTCTATAGTTGAAGCTAAAGACATAGGGCTTAGGGTAGGCGGCATGATTAGTCAAGAAATCCGCGAGAGAGGAATTAGAGTCGGCTTCAAAATAGTGGATCTGAATACTGGTGAGGAGGGCATATTAGCCCACGTAAATCAGAAAAGCGGCCCCTCAGTAGGCAAATATAGGGTTTGCCTAAAGGATTTAGAGAAGGTTGGCGTTAAGGCGATACTTGAAGCCTGTAGAGAAGCAGATTTAGTAGTGATAGATGAAGTTGGACCAATGGAACTCTATTCCGAAGCCTTCAGAAAAGCTGTTTTAGAAGCCCTAAATAGCGGGAAAATGGTTCTCGGAACAATACATTATAGGGCAAGGGATCGGCTAATAGATGCGATAAAAAGCAGGGAAGACGTTGAGTTAATTGAAGTCAAATATGAAAATAGGAATATTCTGCCAAAAATGATTGTAAAGAAAATCCTTGAAAGAATAAAATCCAAAACCCTATTGTAATTCGGAAATTTGGTGACAAAGATTGCTTATTTGCGGGGTTGATGACGCTGGACGCGGCCCTGTTATAGGTCCGCTTGTCATAGTTGGAGTTTTAGTTGATGAGCATGGATTATCAAACCTAATTAAAATCGGTGTTAAAGATTCAAAGCTCCTATCACCTAGGAGGAGGAAGCGCCTAGCCTCCGAGATAATGAAGATTGTTAGAGACTATAGGATTGTTAAGGTTTCACCGCGGGAAATAGACGAGGTTGTTAGGAGAGGAAAGAAGCTCCATCGCTTAAATAGGCTTGAAGCCCATGTTATGGCAGACATCATAAAGGAGCTTAAACCAGACCTAGTGTATGTGGATGCTTCAGACATTTTACCTGAAAGATTTGGGCAACATATCGCTGAAGAACTGCCATTTAAAGTTGAGATAGTTTCTGAGCATAAGGCTGACAAGAAATATCCGGTTGTTTCAGCAGCATCAATAATAGCGAAGGTTGAAAGAGACAGAGAAATTGAAAAGTTAAGGAAAAAATATGGTGACTTTGGATCAGGCTATGCAGCTGATCCAAAAACAATAGCGTTTTTAAGAAAGTGGATTGAAGACCATGATTTTTTTCCAGAATTTGTTAGAAAATCTTGGAAGACCGTAAAGAACCTAATTAAAGAGAAGGAGGGTAAGGGGCAGAGGACTCTGCCGGTGTAAAGGCTAAAAGGAACCTCGATCAAAAATATTGTTGGGTGCTGGAGAGCGGAATGGCCAGTGAAGAGGATATTATTAAATTTCTGATGAAGCATAACGGAGAAGCCACCTTAGATGAAATTGCCTCATCCCTAAAAATTCAGAAATATGGCTTAAATTCAGCATACGCACTATTGTATTCGCTGAAATCCAAAAATATTGTTGAAAGAAGAGGAGATAAATGGGTGCTCATTAAGCGGGAGCCAAGCCACCTAGTTTCTCAAAAACCCGTTGAAGAAGTTGTGAGAGAAATCGCGAAAAACTTGAGGGAAATCTCTCCAGAATCTTCAAACGCTAGTCTTAAAATTGAAGTGGAAAAGCGTGAAACTCCAGCGGAGCTTGCCTTTATAAAGCCCGATGAAACCCATGAAGCAATAAGGGCTTTAAGGGCTTTGCGAACCGGAACCATCTTAGACAGCCTTTTCCTTAGGCTTGACGGCGAACCGCTAGGGGGGATCCCCCTCTCTGCACAGATAATGCTTATAGGACCTATGGGCGCCGGTAAAAGCTTAATTGTTAATGAAGCGGCTCTTAAAATCGCTGACTCCGGAAAGAAAGTTCTCTACATAGCTCCCAACGATGACTGGAGCACTGGATTACAGAGGTTCGATCTTCAATCCCGCATGAGAATTAGGGCTGAAAACTTAAATTTAAGCTGGCGTAGAATATGCGAAAACCTATACGTGTTTGATCAACAGTTGATGAAAAAAGAATTCCTAGAAAAATATAGGCAGCTGGTTGCGGATAAGAAGATTGCGTTTTCAATATTTGATTCACTGAATGCTCTTAAGCCTTATATGGATGAAGCGGGGAATTTCCATAAAATCCTAGAAGACCTCATTCAGATTAATAGGATCCATGATGTCACAAGTCTTTTTACGGCTCATTTAAATCCAGAAAAATTCGGATTGATTGCCGCGCCTGAAACAAATGGTTTTTCAACATATCTGATGGATGGAGTTGTTGCTGTGACAAATGTGCGGATAAATGCTCAGGGCTTAAACATCAACATTAAGGGGGCTGAAAGTTTAAGGGTTATAAAGGTTTTATGGTGTCGGCTTTGCGGCTTTGTGGAAAGCGGCATCTTAATCCATATAACTTATAATGGTCTAATTCAACCGTTTGAAGATGCTTTAATTAGCTACTAGGACGCGCGCGCTAAAAAATAAAGGATTTTTAGGAAGAAGCTGACCTAGGTCTCAAGTATTCAATTCTTCTTTCTATTTTAGACCTCTCTTCCGTATAGCCCATTATCTTTCTCTCAATTTCATTTCTTCTGGCTTCTATTTCTTTTCTACGCCTTGAAACCATATTATACTTCATTTCCAGCTGAGTGTACTTATACATGTCTCGGCATTTCCTCATCTCTTCAAATATCTTGTTCTCCTCATCTAGAACAGCGGAATATTCCTCATCAACCTTCTTTTTCTGGGCCTTAAGCTGCTCTAATGCTTCATTAATCTTCTTAAGTTCTTCCTTAAGTTTCGCAATAACGGTTGTCTGTGACATATCTACAAAAAATCTATTAAGGTATTAATAAACTTGTCGGATTTCACTCCATTTTCTAAACTCCGCTTTGGAAATCCTTGGCTTCGCCGTCATTCAATGTATATTGCTGGCTTGTGGGGCTTAGCTTGCCTTGCTTTTCCTTTCGGATCATATTTCTGGGGATCTTCTTCGCTATAAACGATTACTTCAGCATTAAATTCTTTTTCCAATAGATTTTTCGCATCATTTATTTCCGCCATTTCATCTATTACGCCAGCTTTTAGCAGTCTGAGTTTTCTCTCCTCAGGCAATTTATTAAACTCCTCAATCAGCTTGCTTACAAACGGCGCTAAGATTTTAGCCATGCTTTTAAGCTCCCGATCTTCCATAAGCATCCTCATGGTTTCTCTCATGCTCATCTTCTTTGAGACAGCGTTTTCTAAAATCTTCATGTAGGCTTTCCACTTCCAATTAGCCGCAACATAATAGTAAATCTTCTTCGGCGATGTTTTCACAACCCTTAATATGTTCATTGTGTCACTGATCAAATTTTTAATGAAGATTTCAGCTTCCTCGGCTTTTACGTCGACTTTTGATTCATCATACTCCGGCCACTTAGCCAACGATACGAAGCCCTTATTTCCAAGCATGCTCCACAGTTCCTCACATAGGAAGGGCGCGAAGGGCGCAAGAAGCCTAACCCAAACGTTGGCGACTTCCTTAAGAATCTTCGGATTCGGCTTTTCTCTGCGTCTAAGATACCAACGGATGTCGTTCCAAACTTCATACAAGGCTATTTCAGCGGCGGTTCTGGTCTTAAGATCCTCTATCGCCTCGGTTACTGCCTTTATCCTGTTCTGCAACATTGAGATCAACCATTGATCTATGCTTTTAGTCTCCTCTTCGCCATCCATTTCAACAATTTGTTTTATAAAGGCATGAAGCGACTTAAGCCTAGCATCAACGCTCCTAGCGTTTTCTTCCCGCCAATCCGGATCATCCATCTCCTCAGCGGCCAAGGCCAGCGTTAATCTAACGACGTCGGCGCCAAAACGATTTACAGCGTCTTTCAACGTTAGGAAATTGCCCTTCGACTTAGACATTTTCTGCCCTTCAATAGTTAAAACACCATTCACGCCTATACCTCTCGGCCAAAGTTCTCTTGGAAAGAGGGCTACATGCTGAAAGATGAAGAAGGAAAGATGGTTGGGGACAAGCTCCTTAGCTGAAACTCTAAGGTCAACCGGATACCAATATAAGAACTCCATACGCATCTCACGGAGCACAGAGGACGCGATGCCAGACTTTTCAGCTACACTTTCCGGATCGCCTTTTCCAAGAAAAACGTAATCAAAAACTTCCCTTATCAGCTGCTCCGGTCGAATATTGTATTGCCTGATATGTTTAGCTATGGTGTAGAAGGCCATATATATGGTTGAGTCACTTAGAGTCTCAACTATCCAGTCTGGGCTCCATGGAAGTGGAGTGCCTAAACCGGTTTTCCTAGCGCATGCCCAATCTCTAAGCCAATCGATTTTATCATGGAAATACGCCCTAGCGGATTCTGGGAAAATTTTAGCTGCATCTATTGCTTCATGAGCCAATTTTTTCCATTCTGGATCTGAATAACGCAGAAACCACTGATCCGATAGGATTTTAACTATACATTTTGTCGTGCATCTACATACAACCTTTTGGGGAAGATCATACATTGAATCAGCTATTCCCATCTTCTTGAAATCCTCTATTATCTGATTCTTTACATCCTTGACGGTTTTACCCGCATATTTTCCGCAGATGGATTTTAGGATGCCCGTATGAAACTCTTTTCGATACACGATGGATGTGGCTTCCTCAAGCTTGGGGTCAAACTGATCCTTAACGCCTAGCTGCTCAACTATTTCGATGGCTGGATAATCTCCGAAACCCTCAACGCTTATCAGCGATATGGGCTTGAGTTCCTTAACAACATCAACCGAAATGCCGAACTTCTCCAAAACCTCAGGTTTTTCTAGGAGGTCTTTAAGGGCTATCCAGTCTGCCGGAGCATGCGCAGGAACGCTATAGACTACGCCGGTCGCTGACTCCGGATCAACAAACCATCCTGGAAGTATTGGAAGCTCCCTGCCACCTATGGGTTCTTTAAAGTATTTACCAATTAGCTCTGCGCCCTTAAACTCTCTTAAAACCTCAACCTTTTTGAGCTGCTCAGAAAGCTTGAAAGCCGCTTCCTTGCTTACAATCCATTTTTCACCATTAACCAAGGCTTCAACATAGGTTGCATCCGGATTTATGAACATGTTTGTTACGCCAAAGATTGTTTCCGGCCTAAATGTCGCCGCCGGGAGATAAGCATCTCCAAACATGAATTTTATGAGGGTATATTCCTCTGGAAAAACGCCCTCGCCTTCAAGGCGGTCGTGATCTCCCGTTGGGCTTTTACATTTCGGACACCAGACAACGGGATGGGTTCCCCTAGTTACACGGCCCATTTCACGCAGAGTTTCATACTGCCACTCTATGAAACGACTGTATGTGGGTTCATAGCTTGTTGTATGAAACTCCCTACGCCAATCAACCGAAAAACCCATTCTCTTAACAATTTCCCTGCTTTCACGAGTATAATAGCTCGCCATGTAAACTGGATCAACAAACTTTTTAAGCTCTTCATCCGGCACCTTATCGATTTCTTTTAGGGCTCTTATCAGATTTTCATCGCCCATCTTTAATCTTAAAGCCGCTCCGACAATCGGTTCGCCGGTCCAGTGCCAAGCCCATGGGAAAAGCGTGTTGTAACCTCTCATTCTCATAAATCTGGCGTAAATATCTACACGCGTGGCGGTGAAGCCGTGACCGAGATGTAGAGGCCCATTCATGTATGGATAGGGGAAGGTTACAAAACATTTTTCACGTTTTGGATCAGGGTCAGCCTCAAATATGCGGGCTTCTTCCCATCTTTTCAACCATTTCTCTTCAATAAGCTTCCAATCTATTGAAGCCATATTTTACTCCCCCACAACCCCATATATAATTGATTTAGCTTCATCTAAAGCTTTAGCAACATTCTCAATTTTTAATCCTCCAGCCTGAGCGAAATCCGGTTTTCCGCTTCCGCCTCCACCGAGAATTAAGCCGATTTTCCGGGCTATTTCAGAGGCATTCACCCCAGATCTTAGAGCTTCTGCACCAACTCTGACCACAGCCCTAGCATTCTTATCCACGCATATAAACGTCACTACCGCCCTCTGATCTAGGTTAACGATTTCATTAGCTATCTTTATGAGAAGATCTACGTCGGCTTTCTGGGCACTAACGCTTTCCAAAATAAGCTTTAAGCCGCCTATGCTTAAAGCCCTAGTGACGTATTTTTCAGCCATCATCTTAGAAATTTTTTCCATTAAACGAGTCCTTTCACGACGCAATTCCCTATACTCGCTAATAATTTTTTCAGCTGTAGCATCAAGCTTCTCTAGAGGCGCCTCAAAAACCTCAGCGATTTTAAGCATCTTAGCCTCATTCTCCTGAATCTTTTTAAGGGCCTGAATCCCAGCGCTGAAAACTATTCTTTCAACACCATCCTGTATTCTTTCCGTTCGAAGTA
>CAYNMB010000010.1:13156-28577 GCA_964398235.1 uncultured Candidatus Bathyarchaeia archaeon
CCAGCGCTGAAAACTATTCTTTCAACACCATCCTGTATTCTTTCCGTTCGAAGTATCTTTATCATCCCCACTTCGCCGGTTGATTTACAGTGGGTTCCTCCACATGCCTCAACATCCCAGTCGCCGATTTTAACAACCCTAATCTCCCTACCTGGAACAACGCCGCCCTGATAGAGTCTGAAGCCATATTTTCTTTCCGCCTCTTCTCTAGGCATCCAAAACACTTCAACAGGCATGTTTTGCAGAGCATATTTGTTGGCCAGTTCTTCTATTTTTGCTATTTCCTCCCTACTCAGCCTCTTCGGATGCGTTATGTCAAGCCTAGCTTGATCTACGCTCTTTTGGGCTCCAGCCTGCCAGACATGTTCGCCTAAAACCCTTCTGGCGGCGCCCATTATTAGGTGGGTCGCCGTGTGATGCCTCATTAAACTTATTCGCCTATCCCAATCTATAACCCCCTTAACCTGATTTCCCTCCTTGGGAACTGGGCCGTCGATGACATGAACTATAATGTTGCCGATGGTTTTCTTAACGTCACGAACCTTTGCTTTCACGCCGTTGAATTCTAGGAAACCGTGATCCGCCAGCTGTCCACCGCCCTCGGGATAGAAGGCTGTTCTATCAAGTATGACGTAGTTGCCGGAAACCTTCAGAACCTTGGCATCAAACTCCCTAATGTAGGCATCCATGTAGTATAGCGGCTGGGTTTCAGGCAATCCGGAAACATCTATTCCAAGATCCTCAATCTCTTCAGAAGCCTTGAAAGCCGGCTTGGCGGAGGAGACATGCCTCTCAGCTACAAGACTGTAGAATCCCTCCGGCACATTAACGGACGCTCCTTCAGACAAGGCTATTTCACTAACAATCTCCGGCGTCAATCCATGAGAATCATAAAGCTCAATGAGCTTTTCAAGGGGGATCTCTTTTCCACCCTCCACTTTAATTTCACGTATAGTTCTCTTAACGAATTCCCTACCTCTTTTAAGCGTACGCATGTATTTCTCGAGCTCTATTTTCAGCAATTCAAGGATTTCATCACGCATTTCCATTAAATGCGGGAAAGTAGGAGACCAGTATTCTATTTGCATGTCAATTATATCTGGCATTAATTTATCAATGTTTAAATTTTTCAGCAACCTATATGTTCTTCTAATAAGCAGCCTAGCCAGATAACCTTCCTCAACATTAGATGGAACAACACCCTCAGCAAGCATAAAAGCCAGACATTTCGTGTGATCCACAACCGCGAAAACGTCAACCACAGGATTTATAATACGCTGCAATTCATCAGGGTTGAAATTCAGTCTAGCCGCTATTCTTCTCCAGTTTTCAGCTCGACTCACCGTTTTAGATACGCTTATCAAGCCGGAAACTCTAGAGAAGTCTCTTAGAAGCTTCTCATCCACGGATTCTATTCCAGCGATATGCATTATCTTTTCGAGGAGGCTACCGTAGGTTGCGTGAAAGCAGCTGGGGGAACCTTGAGAGAGCCATGTGAACCTTTCGATTCCATAGCCTGTGTCAACGGTTTTTATCGGCAGCTCAACAAGCTCTCCGTTCATGATTTTATATCTCATGAAAACTAATGTTGCAACCTCTAATCCTCCTACAATGCTCTCAACATCTGGACCAGCATTTCCACCTCCAGACCATACGCCCTCCTTATAAACTATGTATTCTGGTTTAACTCCAAGGCATTTCGTCAAAAATTCATGATGATATCTCACCGTATCGTCTTTCCAGTAAACTTCTTTATCCGGATAATTGAATGCATGATGTCCACCCATCTCAAAAATCGTTAGATGCCTGCCGAAGGTTGGACCAACATTCTCTAGATCCGGAAATCTTATGCACGGTTGGCTTACGACAAGGGGATTCGCTGGAGGCGGAATAATGCCTTCAGTAACGTATGGCTGGAAATTAATTATGCTCGCGCTTGTGAAGTAGAGGTCGTCTCTCCATCGTGCGACAACTGGATAAGGCTTAATGCGTTTATGCCCCTTCTTCTCGAAGAATGATAGAAATGCTTCCCGCATATCGCTGAGCGTGTAGAATTTTTTAACCGGAGGATTATTTATGAAACTATATTCTCCACAGCCGTAAACGTTGGATTCGCCGCAGAAAACTTGATCAGGATTCAGAGTCCAAAAATATTCCTTGCATTTCGGACAGCGCTTCCTAACATAACCATTCTCCAAGAAGAATGGCAGTCGATACTCTTCTTCGGGAAATTGCATGGACTTCTCCCTCAGATAACATGAAACAACCAGAATAGCTTAAGAAGCACATAAATAAATGCCTTGTTAGGTGATTAAAGAAAATATTTTTTTCGTCAACTATCCGAAGAGAGCTGCAAGTCCCTCTAGAGCTTCTTCCTCCTTCTTCTCTTCCTCTTCTTCCTTCTTTTCTTCCTCTTTCGGCTTCTCTTCCTCCGGCGCTGCTGGAGCCGCTGGCGCAGCTGGCGCTCCTACAGGCATGAATGTGGGCGCGGATTTTATCGCCTCATCAATATCTATTTCGGATAGGGCGGCGACTAGAGCCTTGACTCTAACTGGATCAACATTCACGCCAGCCGCCTCTAAAACTTTAGTAAGGCTATCTTCATCTATTGGTTTTCCAGCCTTGTGAAGCAGCATCGCAGCATATATATACTCCACTCGAAACCACCATCCCCTAACAGCTAATCTTTTATTTTACTCCATCAAACATAGCTGTGCTGATACTTAAATTTTCCGTCAGAAAGCAGCCTCAAAGAAATTTATTGATCGATTTTTAGTTAAGGTTATATTTATCTATCCCCCATACTACAAATAAAACCTTATTGTGTAAAATCGGAGGTTTAGTCTATTGCTGGTTGAAGTTCGCTGGCATGGTAGAGGTGGTCAAGGCATAGTTACCGTGAGCCGACTGCTCGCCCATGCAGCCATGCTTGATGGAAAATACGTGCAGGCTTTTCCAGAGTTTGGTCCTGAAAGGAGGGGCGCTCCAGTGACCGGATACACGAGAATATCTGATGAACCGATACTGATCCACAGCCAAATATATAATCCGCATGTTGTAGTCCTCGTTGATCCAACGCTTATTGGCAGCGTTAATGTAACCAGAGGGCTTGTTCCAAACGGGGTGATTGTCGCCAACTCTGATAAGAGTCCAGAAGAGCTCAAGAAGACCCTAAATGTAGAGGATGCGAAGGTCTATACGGTTAACGCCATTAAGATAGCGATTGACATACTGGGCAGACCGATATATAACACGGCTATGTTGGGAGCCCTTTTAAAAGCCATGCCCCTAGCAAAGTTAGATTCACTCATAAAAGTCGTTAGAGAGAGGTTTCCGGGAAAAATAGGTGAAAAAAATATTGCTGTAGTTAAAAGGGCTTATGAGGAGGTGCGGGGAATTGAGTGAAACAAAACTCGGTTGGAAATCCATTCCAATAGGCGGATGCATTTTAGAGCCAGGTTCAGCCATGAAATATAAGACTGGGGACTGGAGGGCGTTTAGGCCAGTTATAGACAAAGAGAGATGCGTAAATTGTCTTTTATGCTGGATTTACTGTCCAGATGCGGCGATAATTAGGCTTGAGAATGGCGTTGAAGTAAACTACGATTACTGTAAAGGATGTGGAATATGCGCAAACGAGTGTCCGGTGAAATGTATAAAAATGGTGGAGGAGGAGCGATAAAATGGCTAAAATAATGGGTTTAACAGGCGATGAAGCCATAGCATATGCTGTTAAGCAATGCGATGTTGATGTAATAGCCGCTTACCCGATAACTCCTCAGACAATAATGGTCGAAAGATTAAGCGAGTATGTTCATGATGGTGAAATAAACGCTGAGTTTGTATGCGTTGAATCTGAGCATTCAGCCATGTCAGCATGCGTTGGCGCAAGCTTAACTGGCGCTAGAGTATTCACCGCCACGGCGAGTCAGGGTTTGGCCCTCATGCATGAAATAGTGTACATTGCCTCCTCGCTGAGATGCCCAATAGTTATGGGCATCGCCAACAGGGCTTTATCCGCACCCATAAACATTCACTGCGACCATTCAGACATGATGGGTTCGAGGGATTGCGGTTGGATACAAGTATTCTGCGAGAACTCTCAGGAAGCCTATGATTGGATTATCCAAGCCTTCAAGATAGCTGAGAACCCGCAGGTTCTTCTTCCAGTAACCGTGAACATTGACGCCTTCATCCTCTCGCACTCGATGGAGAGGGTTGAGACGCTGGAGGATGAAGAGGTTTCAAAGTTTCTTCCACCTAGAAAACCGGTCATAACCATTGATCCAACAAAGCCCATAACCGTTGGTCCCCTCTGTCTACCGGACTACTATTTCGAGGTGAAATATCAGCAGGTTGACGCTCTTAGAAAGGCGCCAAATGTAATACGCGAAGTTAACAGCGAGTATGAGGCTTTTAGTGGACGGAAATACGGTTTACTAGAGACCTATGAGATGGAGGATGCTGAAGCGGCAATAATTTGTCTAGGAAGTACTGCTGGATCAGCGAAAGCCGTTGCAAGTGAACTTAGAAAGAATGGGAAGAAAGTCGGCGTGATAAAGCCTTGGGTTTATAGACCCTTCCCCGAAGAGGAGTTGATTAAAGCTATTGGCGACGCTAAGGCATTGGCGGTTCTTGATAGATCCTGTAGTTTTGGCGCGCCCTTAAACGCCCTCTGCAGCGATGTTATAGCAACACTTTATCGCCATGAAAAAACTGATGTTAAAGTGTTTAATTGCGTTTATGGATTAGGTGGAAGAGACATGACTCCCACCGATTTGAAGGCGATATTTAATGAAGCCCTAGAAGTAGCTAAAACGGGAGTAGTGAAAGAATATGTTAAGTTTGTGGGGGTGAGAGAGTAATGGTTAGACTTAGTGAACTACCAGTTGAAGAATTATTCACTCCGGGCCATAGACTCTGCGCCGGATGTGGAGCCGGCACAATCATGAGAATGACCTTAAAGGCCATTCGCGGACCAACCATCGTCGTGAATGCCACAGGATGCGTTGAAGTTGCATCAACCATATATCCCTACACAGCATGGAAGGTTTCTTGGGTTCATGTAGCATTTGAAAACGCTGCGGCAGTTGCCTCCGGAATCGAAGCTGCTTACAAGGCTTTAAGAAGAAAAGGCTTATGGGATAAACATGTCGACATAATAGCCATAGGCGGAGACGGCGGAACCTTCGACATCGGCATCCAAGCCTTATCCGGAGCCCTAGAGAGGGGCCATGACTTCCTATACATATGCTATGACAATGAAGCCTACATGAACACCGGAATCCAAAGATCGGGAGCAACGCCTCATGGAGCCGCAACAACAACCAGCCCTGCTGGAAGAAAAATTCCTGGAAAACCGGAATTCAAGAAAGATTTCATAGGCATATGCGCGGCTCATGGAATAGAGTACGCGGCCACTGCTTCACCAGCATACTGGAACGATTATATAACCAAGGTTCGGAAGGGCTTGGAGGTTGAAGGGCCGGCTGTAATTCATGTATTTACGCCGTGCCCGACCGGCATGAGGTTTGATTCATCGAAAAGCATAGAGGTCGCTAGGCTCGCTGTTCAGACACGCTACTGGCCGGTGTATGAGGTTGAGAAAGGCAAATACAAGCTTAACATTAAGGTTCCGCGACCAAAACCGCTCGTAGAGTTCCTTAAGCTGCAGGGGAGATTCCGCCATCTATTCCAGCCTGAATTCCAGCATGAAATTGAAGTCCTACAGAGATGGGTTGACGAAAACTGGAAGAGAATTACATCTCTCTGCGGAGAAACAGCGTAAGGAGCTTTCCTCTTAAACTACTTCGATTCAGTAGATCTCTAGATGCTCCCTCGGCCTTTTCCATAATTTTATTTTCATCCACAGTTTTTATCTCCCCATTCTCCATCACTATTTTTCCATCAACTATAACTGTGCTGACATCGCTTCCCCGTGCGGAGTAAACTATCGTGGCATATGGGTCATATATTGGAGTCAGATGCGGCTTATCAGCATCAATCACTATTATATCGGCTTTCTTTCCAACCTCTAAGGAGCCGATTAGGTTGTCAAGCCCCAGCGCCCTAGCACCATCTATCGTCGCCATTTCAACAACCCTTTTAGCCGATAAAACACGGGGATCCTCATACTTAACCTTCTGAAGTAGGGCTGCAAATTTCATCGTTTCAAACATATCTAGACTATTGTTGCTCGCTGGGCCGTCTGTTCCAAGGCCAACTGTTAAGCCAGTGTCAATCAAATCTTTTATTCTAGGTATTCCAGTGGCAAGCTTCATGTTAGACACTGGATTATAGACTACTTTAACATCATGTTTGGCCATTAACGCTATGTCCGTATCCGATAGATGGATGCAATGTGCGGCTAGAAACCTCGGTCCTAGGAGTCTAAGCTCATCCAGCACTTCAACTTCGCTTTTTCCATATTTTTCTTTGACATTAACGGATTCTGAAAGAGATTCTGCTAAATGCATGTGTATGCCAACGTTGAGTTCCGAGGATTTTTCGGCGACTTTTCTTAGCAACCGCTGGCTACAGCTGTAGACGGCGTGTGGTCCAAGCATTGTTAATATTCTGCCGTTAGCGGCTCCATGATAATTTTCAACTATACTTATCGCTTTTTTAAGCAGCATTTTACCAAGCGTTTCTTGTCCGGCATCAAGTATTCCAGGCGATAGAATGCATCTCAAACCTGTCTCAGCAACGGCTTTGGCAACCATATCTTCGTGGAAGTACATATCTGAGAAACATGTGGTTCCGCTTTTGATCATTTCAATGCATCCAAGTAGGGCGCCATGATAAACATCCTGAGGCTTCAATTCGGCTTCAAGGGGCCATATGATTTCCCTAAGCCATTCATCCAGTCTTCTGTCTTCAGCCATGCTTCTAAATAACGTCATGGCTACGTGAGTGTGGCAGTTGATTAAGCCCGGCATCACAATTTTTCCTCTGCCGTTGATAATTTTCTCTGCCTTGAAGGCTGGCGCCTCAATCTCTTTCCCAACATAGATTATTTTCCCATTTTTTAATGCGATTAAACCCTGTTTCACTACGCCCTGTTCGCTCATTGTAAGAATCATACAGTTTCTAATAATTATGTCAGCCCTCATAAGACGCAGCCTCCCTCTCAACTGTTTTTCTGCTTTTTCCTAAAATTTTAAATATTTCCCAATTCATGTAATTATTGAATTGAGATTGGCAAAGGAGTCAAGATCCATATAATGGCCGATATTTGTCCGGTATGTGGGCTTCCAAAAGAGATATGTGTTTGCGGTGAGATAAGCAAGGAACAGCAGAAAATTAGAATTCGCTTGGAAACAAGAAAGTTCCGGAGAGCTATGACGGTTATCGAGGGAATAGAAGACAAGAACATCGATTTGAGCAGACTGGCTCAGAAAATGAAGTCGTATTGTGCATGCGGCGGCACCGCCAAGAATGGGCAAATCATGTTGCAGGGCGATCAAAGAGAGAAAGCATATCAGTTTCTGGTTCAAATGGGCTATCCTGAAGAAAATATTGAAGTTCAGTAAAGGCGGCGAGAAGAATTAAATGGCTAAATGAAGCTCTTCAAAAAATTAGAGGGAAGATTAGAGTTCTACGTAGGGATAAAAATAGAGTTATAGTTTGCCCTAGATGCGGAAGCCGAAACATCACCCTCTCTAGTAAGTTTGATTTATGGCTTATGCCGAGGAGGTACGTCTGCAGGGACTGCGGATACGTTGGTCCAATAATCTTGGAAATCGAATATGAGGGATGCGATGAGTAGACGGCTAGTCTGGCATTTCTAAATGGAGCTGCTTCTTCAAAGTTTTATAACGGTTCCTAACAGTAACTTCAGTTACACCAGCTGCCTCAGCAATATCCTTCTGAGTTCTCTTTTCACCAGCCTGATAGCATGCAATGTAAAGCGCCGCTGCAGCTAAGCCGGTTGGATCCTTACCAGCCGCTATATGCTTCTGCTTTGCCTCATTCAATATTTTCAGTGCAGCTGCCTGAATATGGCCGGATATTCCGGCTCTTTCAGCGATTTTTGAGAGATATACTACTGGATCGGCGATGGGCATTATTAAGTCAAGCTCGCGTAGTAAAAGCCTGTAGCATCTCGCCACATCTTTCTTGCCAACCAAACTGGCTTCCGCAATCTCTTTAAGATTCCTTGGCATCCCGGTTAGTCTACATGCGGCGTATAGGGAGGCGGCCGCTATCGCCGCTATTGATCTTCCTCTGACAAGTCCCTGATCAAGAGCTTTACGGTAGATGACGGCGGCTTTTTCCTTTACAGCGGATGGTATAGCAAGCTTGTCTGAGAGACGGTCGATTTCGGTCATTGCTTGAGCGAGATTCCTATCTATTGAGGAGTGCACACGTGATCTTATATGCCACTTCCGTAATCTCCACATCTGGAACTTTGTGCTTAATGGAAGCTTTCTTCCGAGTGCATCGCGATCAATCTTGTCAATAGCTGTGGACAAACCTTTATCATGAATGGAGAATGATGTGGGGATGCCTACGCGGCTTCTACTTTCCTTCTCCTCTTGAGTGAAGGCTCTCCACTCGGGACCTTTATCTAAGACTGATTCCTGAATAACTAAACCGCAATCACCACAAATAACTTCGCCAGTATCAGAATCAGTAATAAGGTTAGTGCTACCGCATTCCGGACATCTATCAACTAACATTATTCTGGATTTTATTTTATTTTCTTTCTCCATACCACCACCCCCATCATACATGGGGTGAAATCCTGATGGATAATTTTCTAAAAGTGATTCCTCATACAGGGTGATCGGAACCAGCCCTTTAGACCATCAAATCTGCAGAGACTTCTAGAGAGACGTCCTAATATATAAATCTTTCGCTTTTTACGGTTTCTCACAGAATTTTTTCAGCGCTCTAATCACTATTTAATAGAAGTAAAGGCAGAATATAAAACTTTCAGTTAATTATGAACCATTGTTATCAAAAGTTATAAATAGTCAGTTATTTTTCAATATCTTTAGCCTCATAGTTTGCATAAAAAGGAGGTATTTATTTAAGTAGAATATGGGGGCATCTTTATTGAGTAATGGGTTGATCTGGATTTATAGGAACTATGAAAATTGCAGTGGATGCAGAAGATGCGAGATTGTTTGCTCGCTAAGCCATGAAGGAAAAATATGGCCCGAGGCTTCTAGAATCAGGGTTTTTATGCTTGTTCCCGGGATTGAGATCCCGCATTTATGTACTCAATGCCATGACTATCCATGCGTGGAGGCATGCCCTGTTGGAGCGTTATCGATAAGTAAGGAAACTGGCGCGGTATTAGTTGATAAGGAAAAGTGTACAGCATGTGGTAAATGCATAGAGGCATGCCCAGGCAAAATACCATTCATACATCCAACTGAGAACTATGCTGTAATATGCGATTTATGTGGCGGAGACCCGGAATGCGTAAAGGTATGTAAGGAAGGCTTATGGAATGCATTACAGCTTGTTCAAAAGGGGGAAGATGAATATAACATAAAACTCTATGCAAAAACTCCTGAAAGAATAACCAAGGATCTTGTTGAAAAATTGTATGGAGAGAATATGGCAAAAATTGTGGAGGAATATTTGGGATGAGGGGCTACGCTGGAAAATTCCTTGAGGTAGACTTATCATCCAAAGGCATTAAAGAAGTAAAAATCAGCGATGATGTTTTAAAGAAGTATATTGGTGGACGCGGATTAGCCGCAAAAATACTTTGGGATCGCCTAGGAAACAAGTGGGAGGAAGTAGATCCCCTAGGTCCAGAAAACATACTGTTAGTTTTAACTGGGCCTTTAACGGGCTTTGCACCCGGCGGCAGATTATGCGTATCAGGTAAGTCTCCTCAGAGCAATGGAGTGGTCGGCTCAACTGTTGGTGGAGAGGTTCCAATAGAGCTTAAATGCGCGGGCTATGATGGAATAATATTTACTGGCGTATCAGAGAAGCCAGTATACCTCTTCATTAAGGACTCGGATGTAGAGCTTAGGGACGCCGGCCACATATGGGGGAAAAACGCTAGGGAGACCGTATTAACTCTGATCAGAGAGTGGCGGAAAGATTTTGAAAGTCGATACGCTGAACGGGGATTACTGAAGGAGCCGGCGATTCTATATATTGGGCCAGCTGGCGAAAATCAATGTCGCACAGCAGCTGTAGTACATAAGTGGGCGCATGCAGCTGGATACGGCGGATATGGAGCGGTTATGGGTTCAAAGAAGCTGAAGGCAATTGTTGTCAAGGGAACTGGACCGCTTCCAGAAGTCAATGATTTGGAGAAAACCATGGAGTTTCACAATAAAATTGTGGAGATAAATTTAAAGAAGGATTTGTTTAGGCGTTGGGGCACCGCCGCCGCCGGATATAATGTCGGCGCTTTCTCAAGCTCGGAGCCGATAATGAATTGGCAGGAAGAGTGGCATGATGAGAAAAGCTTCAGCGTATATGAATTTGAGAGAATTTGGGTTAAGAGATATTGGGGTGATTATGGCTGTCCAGTAACCTGCCTAAAAGTAGCTGTAACTAGGCATGAGCCCATTAAAGGCGCAATAACCGACAACCCGGATTATGAGAACCAAGCCTATTTGGGATCAAATCTAGGAATCTTCACACCTGAGGAAAACGCCTATTTAACGGCCCTAGCAGATGATTTAGGGCTGTGTGGAATTCAGGTTGGAAACGTTCTAGGCTTCGCCGCGGAGCTTTATCAGAGAGGCATATTGACTAGGGAAGATTTAGAGGGCATAGAGTTGAAGTGGGGTGATGTTAAAGCCTTTGCAGCCTTGATGAAGATGATTGCTGAACGAAGGGGGATAGGCAATGTACTTGCTGAGGGAACATATAGGGCCGCCCTAAAGATAAGCGAGTTGAAGGGAGTTGATGTGCTTCGATACGCTGTGGTTTGTAAGGGCATAGGCATAGGGGCGCATGGAATAAGAAGCGGAAAAGATTACCCGCATTATGAGTCCTATCCATGCTCGGTTCAGGGTGGAGATCACACTTCAGTCGCCTATCTGCCCCTAACTCACGGAAACAGCGAACTAACAATAATATTATATGATTCTGGAGTGGTATGCTGGTTCAACTTCTTTGATTCCGAAGCGCGGGAAGCCCTCTGGGGTCTCTTGGAATCCGTCACCGGATGGAAAATTACGCCTGACGAATGGTATAACACGATAGCGCGTAGAATATTACATATTCAGAGAACACTTCTACTTTTAGGTGGACCAGACCTCAAATGGAATCCGAAAATTCATGACGATGTACCGAAAAGATGGTATGAACCGCTAACTAAAGGACCTTACAGCGGTAAAAGCGTGGATAAAGCTAAACTACGTGAGTCAATAAATGAGTACTATAAGGCTGTAGGTTGGGACGAGAACGGAATCCCAACTTCAGAGGAACTGAAACGTCTAGGGCTTGACGATGTAGATAAAAAATTGGAGCAGGTTAGGCGAAGCCTATAAAGCCTCTTTCTTTTATTCTTTCTTTGGTGGCCTAACTTTTAGAACCTCTTTGTTAACAAGGTTCGGCGGAACCCTTCCCTCCAATATTGCTGTCATGTTTTCTACAGCCATCATAGCCATTTTTAGTCTTGTTTCGTAGCTGGCGCTCGCTATGTGGGGGGACACAGTCACGTTATCGAGGGTTAAAAGCGGATTATTTGGATCAGTCGGCTCCTTTTCCCAAACGTCTAGGCCAGCCGCCCATATCCAGCCTTCTTTAAGAGCCTTATACAACGCCTTTTCATCAACCACCGGTCCACGTGAAGTGTTTATTAGACAGGCAGTTTTCTTCATTAATTTAAGCTTCTCTTCATCTATCAAATGACGTGTCTGCGGCGTTAGAGGCACATGTAGGGTTACAAAATCAGATTCCTTAAGGAGAGTTTCTAAGTCGACATATTTGGCTCCTAGCTCCTTCTCCGCCTTTTCATTTCGGTATACATCATAGTATAGGATCTTCATGTTAAAGCCCTTAGCTCTCCTAGCTACAGCTGTACCTATTCTACCCATGCCGATTATGCCAATTGTTTTTCCCCAAATGTCTTGACCGAGAAACATCAATAAGCCCCAGGGCACGTTCCATTTACCGGCTCTAACATATCTGTCGGCTTCAGCGATTCTTCTGGCGGTTGCCATAAGCAGGGCGAAGGCATAATCGGCTGTTGTTTCTGTTAGAACTCCCGGCGTATTGGTTACATAGATGCCTTTCCTAGTCGCTGCTTCAACATCAATGTTATCGAAGCCGACGGCAACCTGACTTATCCCCCAGAGGTTTGGTCCAGCTGCCTCAATTACCTCCTTATCTATTTTCTCGGTTAAAAGGCAGATTAATCCATCCACTTCTTTCACTTTCTCGATCACTAAGCTTTTTGGAGGACGGGTTTCAGCCTCCCAATACTCAACATCAAATTTGGACTCAAGAGTTCTTGCCGCTTCCTCAGGAAGCTTTGTAGTGACATAAACTTTCTTTCTTCTTTCTCCGCTCAAAACATTCACCCCAACTTATCCTCCAGTATTTATTCGGAAAATCTCTTTATATTTTTAGCCATGCTTCAGTGAATATTCTCTTTGAACCAGCTATAACTGCCTCTGAAACTTCTCCGGGAGCCGGTTTCACCTCGAAGCTCACCACAGGGAGTTTTGTAGCGGTCTTTTTCTCGAAGTAGCCTATTTCTTTAAGCACTCTCAGAAACTCCGCTAGCTCTTCAACAGAATTTTCTCCTCCTTTTATGCCGAATCTAGGATGCTGGTCGCCGTAAAGCGGATGCTTCTCATCTTTCACACAATTTCCAACATGCACGTGTTCAAGATATGGTTTAGCTGTGGTGAGAGCCTGTCTCGGAGACTCATGAAGCAGGGGAAGATGACTTAAATCAACCGTTAAACCTATGTTTTCGTATTCTTCCTTAACCCTCTTAACCACTTCTACGGCTTCTTCCGTGGGTCCAATCAACAGTTTCTTATCATATTCCCGGTCAAAGTTTTCCAGCGAAATCATTAAAACATAGTCTTCCGCCTTCTCCTGCGCGTATCGACAAACCTCCTTCAAAGAATCTACGAGAAGAGATTTCGCCTTTTCCCTCTTCTCCGCCTCGACGTCTGGGCCGCTTAAAATGGCGAGTATTCTTGCGCCCAGCGCATAGGCTTCATCCACAAGTTTCTTAACCCCCTCAACGGCGGCGGCTCTAGCTTTCTCATCAAAGGAATTCATGTCTAGCTTCTGTATTAAAATTGGCGGTCCACCACAATACACGACGTCAACATATGAAGCCTCTAGCAGGTTTGCAACCTTCTCCCGCACATTGGGATCTTTAATCCATGAAACTTCAATGGCTCCAAAAAAGTCGTCTGTAACGATTTTAGTAATAGTTTCTAAAATCGGTCCCTCTCCTTGGAGAGTTTCAGGATAAATCATTGGATGAACTATTCCTAGACTAATCATTCCTGTCCATTTCTTTTCCAAGGCAAAATACCTCCATTAACCTGTATTAATAACTAAAAATAATTACTTACTTTTAAGTTTAGCTTAAGGCGGAGAATAAACCATCCTTCATTATTACCGCTTCCAACAATTTCATTATTGAATTTTAAAAATGATGAAAAATGAGGGTGGATTTTTATTCCTTGTAGAGGAAATTGAATATTTCGTCGACGGTTTCATGATCTAATTTCTCATAAGCCTCCGTGCTTCCAACATCGTACCAGAAGGCGTCGGTAACGTATCCGTAGACGTCTTTTCCATTATTTATGAGATGTGGTATTACATCGCCCATTAGATCCAATTTAGGGTTAGAGTTGGCTAGATTATTCATTTCTTCTAGGACTTCGCCTTCAATCACAGTTATCGCTATGCTAACGGGCTTCTTTATCTTCGGCTTCTCCTGAAATCCTTGAATCCTTCCATTTTCATCTAGTTCGGCTACACCAACTCTGACGGTGAAGCCTTTTGAAAGCGCAACCGTGGCAACAGCGTTTTTCTCCCTATGAAATGTTAGGAGGTTTTGTAGATTTATGTTTGTTAGAATGTCGCCGTAATAGACTAGGAGAGTGTCACTTGTGCTTAAGACGTTTTTCCGATAGGCATTTACTATTGAACTGGCGGTTCCCTTAAGCAAGGGATCATCATAAACATATTCTATTTTTACACCGAATCTTGAACCACTATCAAAATAATTTACTATTTGCTCAGCTTTATAGCCGACAAGAAAAATCAAATTTTCTATTCCATAAAATTTTAGGAGACGAACTATATATTCAAGCAATGGTTTTTGTTTTTTGCCGACGGGAATCATGGCTTTTTGGAAATAATATGTGATTGGTCTAAGCCTAGTGCCGGGTCCACCGCAGAGAACAACGCCCTTAACATCACTCATCTCGCCATCACCATAAATAGAAGAAGGTGGAAATAGGATTTAACATTTATTTAACTTAGGCGCCTTCACCGCTAGTTTCTGTTTCTTCCGACTTTTCTTTCTCCTTCTCAAGCTCTTTTTCAATTTCTTCTATCGGCTTGGGCGGAGGAGTTGTCGCCATGGTCCATCCAATCCACGCTCCAATGAACATTATCGCCAAAAAGGCTAAGAGAACTACGACTGCAACAGCCCAAAAACGCACATCACTCTCACTTAAATTCAACGGCCCAGCCAATACCTGTGGAAAAGCAAGCACAACAATATAGCCAACAGCAATAAGCAAGCATGCAACAAAGATAAGCGCTCCCACAATTTGATCTTTGCCAGCCATCAACCATCACCAAACAAAACTAGAAAAAGATTAACTCACTTAAAAATTTTAGCATGAGTTTTGGGCTTGACATCAGCCCCCGCCAACCCAGACATGCAGTCTTCTTAGGAGGTGATCCGGCCGCAGGTTCCCCTACGGCCACCTTGTTACGACTTCTCCCCCCTCGCGGAGCCTAGATTCGACGCGGCCAAGGAAACCGCGCCTCACCTAGACCCCACTCGGGTGGAGCGACGGGCGGTGTGTGCAAGGAGCGGGGACGTATTCACCGCGCGTTGATGACGCGCGGTTACTAGGGATTCCATGTTCACGAGGGCGAGTTGCAGCCCTCGATCCCAACTGAGGCGGGGTTTAGGGATTACCTCCCCCTTTCGGGGTCGGAACCCATTGTCCCCGCCATTGCAGCTCGCGTGTGGCCCGGGGGATTCGGGGCATACTGACCTGCCGTGGCCCGCTCCTTCCTCCGCCTTATCGGCGGCAGTCCCTCTCGTGTGCCCGGATCCCAACGGGATCCGCTGGCAACAAGAGGCGCGGGTCTCGATCGTTGCCTCACTTAAGAGGACACCTCACGGCACGAACTGGCGACGGCCATGCACCTCCTCTCAGCTCGTCCGGCAAGACCTTCAATCTGGCCTTCATCCTGCTGTCTCCCCCGGTAAGGTTCCCGG
>CAYNMB010000011.1:0-27452 GCA_964398235.1 uncultured Candidatus Bathyarchaeia archaeon
TAAAAGGCATGATTGAAATCCTCTCCGCCTACAATTTTAAATGTCTAAAAGTTTTTCCAACAGGAATTCCTAAGCGGGATTTAGACCTGAAAAAACCGCCAATCCCCAGAGCTATAAAATATTTGATAAGGGCTATAGACTATTTAATATGCCGCTTCCCAAGCCTATCCCTAAGGCTTATAATGGTGAGTGAAAAAATTTAACGGGATTTTAAGAGCAATTATTCTCGTAATTTAAAATCTACTTCTAAATAATGAATGATTTCCACATGAAACCTTCCTTTACAAATCTAAAATCTTCAACCATTCCATGTAGATCTTTTTAACATCAAAATCCAGCGCTCTCTCCCTACAGCGTCTTCTCATGGACCCCTCATATCCATGCTTCCATAAATTAACTGCTAAAGAAACTATTTCCGCATCATTTTCGGCAAGCCATCCGGTCTCATTATCTAAAACTGTTTCAGAGGGTCCCTGCCGATTATATGTTAGAACGGGGGTTCCGCAAGCCATGCTCTCAACAGGAATGTAGCCGAAGGGCTCGTGACTAAAAGCAAACAATGTGAAAAGCGCGTTGGAATAGAGATGCACTAACTCCTCATCTGAAACGTTTCCCAAAAAATTGATGTTGGGATGTTTAAGAAGAGACTTAGGAACATATTTTATTTTCCCAAAAACTTTTAAGTAGACTCCTGAATCAGCCACGGCTTTAATTACCGAGAATCTTCCCTCCTTTCCATAGATGCCAAAATGCGTTAAAACATAGTCTCCAGAGGGTTTGGGGGATGAGGGTTTGAAAAAGGAGCAGTCAAGAGGCGGATAAATAATATGGTCGATGTTGATGCCTAGTCTCCGATATAGAGATGCGCAGAAACTGGAATTAGCAATAAAAAATTTTGTAAGCCTCCTTAACCTCCTAATGCTTCTTTCCTCCATCTTCCTTAAAAATGGAGCCGACAAACTGTAAGCAAGCCTATATTTTAGGGGAATGAGCTGAAATATGTCCCTAAGAATGTCGGTCATGGGTCCCTGCCCATAAAAAGCATGAGACTTCAATGCAATGCAGGAGGAAGTATTGATAATAATGTCCAACTTCCTTTCCAAACGATCTAAAACATCTTCAACCTTGATCAAACTTTTAGCCCATGCATCAAACGTTGGAAACTCGCGTAGAAAGGAAAACTTTGAGCTAACGACCTCCACATCAATACCGTCTTTCTGTAACATATGCTTAATCCCTTTATCAACCTTCGAGGTTAAGAGAATAACTTTATTGCCATTTTGAACAAACTCCCTCGCTAATAAAATAGCTGGCCTCACAGCGCCCATGGTTGTTACAAGAGGATCAGTGACCAAACAAATGTTCATTATCATCCACTATAATCTTTAATTTATTAAAATAAAGAGTTTTACTAGAATTTTTAAGAATGAAAGCGTATACTTAATATTTTTTAAAGAATAATGGGGTAAAATTATCTTAACAAGTACTTCATTAAACAAAGCAAGCAGAGGGAAGTCATGACGCAATCTGAGAAAATAAAGATGGTTTTAGTGAAGGCTGAGCAAATTCTCAAAAAAGCCCTTGAAAATCTACGGATAAAAAGCATATATGACTTAGCAATATGGATGCCGATAACAGTTTATGCAATAGTATTTTCCTATTTCACAATACTGAAACATTATACATTTAATTCCTATGCATGGGATCTAGGGGTATTCAATCAAGCTCTATACACGACCGTCTTCTATGGGAAGCCCCTCTACTACACAGCGGATCTATATCTAAATCTAGCGGGCTCCTACCTAGCCATACACTTCAGCCCAATATTATTTCTAGTGGCGCCACTATATGCCTTACATCCAACGGCTGAAACACTGCTTGTAATAAAATCCTCAGTTCTGGCATTAGGCGCCCTACCATTATATATGCTTGCAAAGGAGAAACTAGAAGATTATAAAGCGGCCTTTATGCTAGCCATAATATATTTACTCTATCCCGGACTTCAAGGAGCAAATTGGTTCGACTTCCAGCAACAAATCTTCCTACCCCTATTAACATTCACATCCCTATACTTTATGGAAAAGAGATGTTGGAAGCTTTTCTTCATCACTTTAGCCCTATCCCTAATGATTTCAGAACACGCCACCCTCACGGTTCTGGGAATATCACTGTATCTATTTCTCACAAGTGATGTAAGGATGTTATCAGCCTCTTTAAAGAAGCTTCGGCTAACGCGTGGAGTAGTGTCGCTGATTGCGGTGATCATGTGCTTCCTATCATATATGCTGGGGGAATATGTTAAGGCATTGTTTCCAATAGCGCCAGAATTTATGGAGAAATATAAGGCTACGTCAGCGTATAGGGTGCTTGGTTTTAAAGAAGGAAAAACCATCCTATTACCCATATACGTGCTTACCCATCCCGATAAAGCCGTGGAGGCGCTGCTTTATGATTATCCTAGAAAGCTGCTTTACATACTTCTCCTATTCGGACCGTTAGCTTTCACGCCATTCATAAGCAAATCGGTGGTGATAACGGCAATATTGCTCTTACCGTTTATGGTGTCAAATTACAGCGCATATTATAGAATAGGCTCCCACTACTCCCTATATCTGTTACCGCCAATTTTCATGGCTACGCTTGAAACCTTATCTAAAAGCCTAAAGAAGAATCTAATGCCCATCATGAAAATAATGATGATCTCATCACTGATACTCATCGTGTCCACAAGTCCAATAAGCCCGGTTTCACAGTCCCTTATGAGCCTAAAGCTGCTGTGGTACCCGAGCCCACCGAAAATAACTGAGAGAGTTGAAGTGCTCCATGAAATCATAGATATGGTTCCTAGGGATGCTTCAATCCTAACGCAAAATAACATCTTCCCGCACATATCTAACAGAATTAATGCGTATGTTATTCCAATAACAACTTTTCCAGCTAAAGAGATGGCGATATTGAAGCATTATGTTAGATCGCTGATAAACATGAGCGACTACATACTTATCGACGCAAATGTCCGAAATTACTGGACAAATTTTCTGCTGAATGAAATATCAAGGAATGACAGCCCCTTTGAAATATATGTTTTCTCAACAAAAAACATCATTTTATTTAAGAGAACCCCTGAAGTTAATGCGGAGAAACCTCTCTCCATCACTTTTACAGCAAGCGAAGATTTTCGAATCAATCATGGAATAATTGTTGAAGACGATACATCTAGAAGTAAACATGTCATCTTTTATCCAAAAGGATCCGGAGAAAGGATCTTCCTTTATGGACCCTACGTCTATCTTCCACAGGGAATCTATAATGCAACTTTTCTGATTAAGGTAGCCTCCTCAGAGGGATATATTGCAACGCTTGATGTTGTGGACGATTTCGGAAGAGATCTCATTGCCAGAAAAGATATTTATGGATTTGAAATTGAGCCCAACATCTGGAATAATGTAACCCTAACTTTTACAATAAGCACGCCTAGAACATTGATGGAATTTAGAGTGTTTTCGAATGGAAAAGCAGATGTATATGTGGATCAAGTCATTGTAAAAAGAATCTCCAGAAACGCAACAATAGACTTCAGAACACTAACATTCAATTATAGACGCCTCAAAACAAACGGCAAATTAACTGACGAGAAAACATTACTATACTCTGCGAAAAATGGAGAGAACAAATTTAGCATTCGTTTTAATCCGCGCGTGGATCTCAAGCCTGGAAAATATAGGCTTTCTCTAATCCTTAAAGTTGATCCAACGCCGGAGATGGAGGACAGCATATTAACCCTAAATGTTGTCGGAAACTATGGTGTTGCCTCAGTGGCAAGCATGGAGATCTATGGAAAAACGTTTTTGAAGTCTGAAAAAATTGGGTTAGGATGGCGTAAAGTAACGCTGGAGTTCAATGTTGAGTCATTAATTGAAGAGATTGAGCTCATGGGTACACTGTCCTCAGAAAAATATGATGTTTATCTTGCCTATCTCCTTCTTGAGAGAGCTGGTTAATCAGCTTTTAGACTCTTCCACTAGAGATTGAAAGAAATCAACATATCGTTCCGCTATTAAACCCCACTCCCTATTCCTAAACGACGCTTCCAATTTTCTCCCAATCTTCTCTCTAAGATTCGGATTGCCGGCTAAGAGAATCAGAATCTTTGCTAGTTCCTCGGAATCACCGGGCTTAAACATGATGCAATTTTCACCATCCTTTAATTCAGCCTCAAACTTCGGCACCTTACTGCAGACAACAGGCTTTCCGAAAAGCGCAACCCTAGCTAAAGCCCCGCTTGCTTCAATAAAATAATCTTCTATCGAGGAAAGAACTATTATATCGCTTTCCAGAATCAACCTATCTAAGGCTTCCTCATCGATAAAATCTGTGAAAACGATCTTTCCCAGCATTTTTGGAGGAATTTTCCGCCTTACTTCTCTAATGGGATTGCCTTTATCATGGGCATGTTGCCCGCCAGTAATTATGAAGGTGGAAGAGGGATGTTGCTCCAAAAATTTTTTAAAGGCTTCAATTAAACACTCAATCCCCCTCCCCTTTCTAGCGAAACCAAGCGATAAAATCACAATATTCCCCCGATTTTTTCCAGAAATTGAGGTTTTCCTAAACACGTTAGCCTTCCTAGCGCCATGAGGAATAACAATTATTTTTTCTTTAAACTTTTTTAGTGAAAATTTTTCTTCTAATGTTTCTTTAACTAGAGGGTTGTGGACGATTATTATGCTTGAAAGCTTAACGGTGAGTCTTGTGATGAAATATATGGCGGTTAAAGCCAGTAGGTTAATCAGCTTATTTCTATAGAGCCTAGCACCCCTTTTAATAACCGTATGCATTGTAACTATGCATGGTTTACCGATTAAACGGAGAAGAACTAACAAAACCGGAAAAAGAATTGATGAGGGAGCATCCCCATATAGCAGCCAGCCATGTTGCACATGTATAATATCCGGGTTCTCCATTAATACACGACGAAAAATCTTGAATGGGTAGGTGAGGCTTCCCCTACGCCAGCATCTAATGATCCGTATGCCCTCTTCATCCGATTTCAGAGCCTTAACAGCCGATGAATCAATGACGTTCGCTATTACACTGACATCAACGATCTTTTTCATTTCTCCATAAAGATGGGCGGAATAAAGAGCAATCCCCTCGCGGTGAGGGGGCCAAGTGGTGACCGCGCAAACTTTCATGGGCTTTCACCGCCAGAAACCTGCACTATTCTTAAAGATTGAAAATAGATGTCCGTTGAGTTATCCACGTAGGCAGCTATCTCTATTAATGCTGGCTTTTTAAGGGTGAAAGAGAAACTTAAAGGTTTCCATGCATTATCTAATAGGCTTTCACCAGAAAACCTTTTAACCAGCAGCTCTATATCCCCGGGAACCTCTCTAACTTCAAATTTGATAAGATCTTCAGAAATCGTGGAGGAAACCTTCAGGAACGTGGTGACGTTGTAAATGCCCGGTGGAAGAATTTTTCGTGGAGTTTTAAAGAGTAATGGCGCGTTACTTCCAGCCTCATGAACCAATATTCTCCCAAAAACTTCCCCCTCTTGAACGAGAAATGCCTTCCCAAAATACTCGGAAACGTTGTCCACCGTGTATGTAAATGAGACTCCGCTAAAATTTTTAACTGGTCCCCCATAGCCCTTCTTGTATAATATGACGCCATCCATATTCAAGATTATGCCATACTCCTCCCCAATTTTCGCATCACACCATCTAGGCGCCAAATGAGTCGGCCTAGGAAGATATACATCATACCACCATGAATATACGTCGATAAGCACGTATTCAACGCTCTCATTAAAATATGGATAAACCTCAAGTCTATTGCATACATGCGGAAAAATTTCCGGCATAACCGATATGGAAGCGTTTGGTGGAATTTCGCTTAACGCCAGCTGATAAATAGCCCCTCTTTTACCGCCATATTTGATCTGAATGTTTGATGGTATAAGAAGCGTGGAAATGAGCAGAGTTATAGACATTGCGAGAACAATTCGTTTCAAAATATTCATGTTGATGTTTTTCAACTTTTTGATTCCATCCACTGCGGAGAGAAAAACAAACGCTGAAACAAAAGCCGGATACTGGGTCAAAATAGAATAATAAAGCGGATTTATCGATAGAAAACTTGCCGCCAACCATGGTAAAGCCATAATAAGCGCCGTGGGGTCTAGGAGTGGAATAAATGCAAGTGGACCAAGCAAGGCAATCAAATACAGGAACTTTCTCTCCCCATCATTAAACACTCTCATTATCGCCTTAACCGGATTGCTCAGAGAATTAACAATTATTTCTCCGGGGCTTGAACCTAAATCCCCCCACTCCCACTTAGTTTCAAGCGCACTTGGATTAAAATACGTGATAACTTTACTTGCCAATAAAAACCATGCTCCACTCAAAGCCAAGAGGGACAATGCGAAAAGAATGTTTTTCGTAATTTTTCCACATTTGATTTTTTCGTAATTTTTCCGCCAATCTAGAATCAAACAATAGAAGGCCATTGCAGCAATTATGAAGGGGACGAATTCATTAACCATTAAGGCTAGAAGAATGAATGGATACGCGCGTAAATAGCGTTGCTTTCTTATGTAATGTAGGGCGAAAAGGAAAAGCGAAGGTAGAAAAGAAGATACATCGAAATTAGAGACTGGAATTATCATCGGTGGATAAACCAGGTAGGCGGTTGCCAAAAATATTGTTAACGCCTTGCTTTTTATCCCGCTTTCGCGGAGAATTAAATAAAGCGGAATTAAACCCATGGATATGGCTACCTGTCTAAGTATGAGCAATGTTACTGGATTTTGATATATGGCGTAAATCGGCAATATGAGGAAGAGGAAGGGTGAAAAATGTATGCCAAATAAGCTTCTGGAAGGATTGCCAATCGCCTCCACCGTATAATATAAGATTTTCCCATAATTCAATGTCGTATATAATGCCTGAGCATATATTCCTAAATCCCACGCATTTGTCGAAAACGTGTAATGGCTTATTACGCCAAAATAGGAGGCAAGACTAACATAAATGACTGCAAGCATAAAAAGTATGAATCTATCTGAAGAAACTATTTTCCTAACATTTTCCCCCATAAAATTACATTTTATCATCATTGTAGGAAAATAGGTTTCGCTTACTTAAATCCAATTAAAATCCTCTTCAATGGAGTTTAATAACTTAAACCATTTTTCACTATAAACTTTTTTATCAAATTTCATGGCTTCTTCAACACATGTATTTCTCATTTTAGACGAATATCCCTTCTCCCATATTTCCACAGCCTTCCTAATCAACTGTTCTCCATCCTTCACAAGCCAGCCGGTCTCTCCATCAATTACATATTCGCTTGGACCCTGCATCCCATACGTCAATACCGGTGTTCCACAAGCCATGCTTTCCAAAGGTATATAGCCGAAAGGCTCATGGGTAAATGGAAATAGAGTGTAAAGCGAATTAGAATACAATTCTACAAGTTCAGATGTTGAAACTCTCCCCAAAAACTCTACATTGGGATTTTTTAGAAGGCTTTTTGGTATAAATGGAACCTTTGATCCAAAAGCTTTGATTTTCACACCCCTGCTGGCTATCATTTTTATTATCGAAAACTCTGTTTCCTTTCCAAAATAGGTTAAAACATAATCTGAAGAAGGCTTCGAGGTTGACGGCCTAAATATTCCGCAGTCTATTGGCGGATAAATCACGCAATCCGCCTTAACTCCATAATCAAGATACATTGAAGCACAGAATTTAGAGTTCGCCACCACCACCTTCGACATTCTGGTAATATGATTAATCATGCTTTTATCAGCCTGAAACATTATTGGACCTAAAATCTTATACGCCAATTTAAGATTAAGCGGCATCTCCCTACAGATATCATTTAATGCCGCTGTCGGCGTTCCCTGAAGATACCATGCCACTGATGGAATACAGAGCATCTGAGAAAAATTTATTGTAAACATTTGCTCCCTCAATTTTCTAGAATTCATTCTGAAAAATGCTTCATATGCCCAGGCTTTAAGCCATAAAAAAGGGTAATTGGAATTCTCCTTGGCAAATCTGTCATTTAAGCTCTGAGCTATTATGCCAGCTTCATTCAGCTTTCTCTTAGCTTCCTCCGCTATAAATGGGGAAGTAATAGTTACCGTGTAGCCTCGTTTAATAAGTTCCTCGGCTAAATATGCTGCGGGTCTTATGGATCCCTCAAGTTTAAGTATGATGTCACAAGCAATCCTTACCCTCATAGAATCCTCCCAGTTTTCAAATAATTTTTATTCAATACGTATGATTAATAAAACTTGTGGAGACATAATGTAAAAATCAAAGAGTGTCACTGGTGCTTTAGATTGATGTTTGTAATCGAGCATTTGGAACCAGTGATCAGCAAATGGCTCTTCATCGAATACATGCATGCATCCGCCATCGTTGGAAAAGATAAACTCATTTTCACGAATGTTAAGAATCCTAGGGATAGAGAAGTCCTCTCCAAGCTAGGATTTGTTAGAAGCGAAAGTTTCTGTGAAATCTTTAGTCCAAACAAAGTTATAATCCTTGATCCTAAAGCCTCTGAAAAGCTTAAGCCGGAAGATTTCATTGGCAAAGATGCAGTTATAATTGGCGGGATTCTAGGTGATCATCCGCCAAAGGGAAGAACGCATAGATTTATAACATCAAAGTTTATCGGCGCTTTTGCAAGAAATATTGGTGAGGGACAATTCTCTATTGATGGGGCAGTCTATGTTGCTAAGCTTGTAAGCGAAGGTTTTAGGCTTGAAAACATACCAGTGAAAAAAGGATTAACAATAAGATTGAATAAAAAAGCTGAAATTCATCTGCCCTACGTGTACCCAATTAAAAATGGTAAACCGCTTGTACATGAGAATTTAATAAAGTATTTGGTTTCAGAAGAAATAGTTAGGGATGAGGAGAAGCTGCTAAGGGAGGGAATACAGAGACTCTAGTTAGATCTAAACTTTGAAAATCGCGCTCCCGAATCGTTTAATTGGATAGAAGCATTTTCATAAGACTTTATATTTTTCCCCTCATTTAATGTGATGAACATCAATGGTAAGACTTGTTTAATGCGAAGTTTGGCGGGAAGGTTCCTAGATGAAAATCTTAGAAATGGATATTAAGCATGGGCGAGCTACGGTTGCCCCAGAGTTTCTCGATGATTTCTGGGTGCTGTACAATGTTATTCAGAAGGGCGACGTCGTCTACTCTAGAACTACGCGGGAAATACGTTCTGGAGAACGCTATGAACGTTCGGAGAAGGGTAGGCGAATATCGCTTGTTTTAGGCGTCAGAGTTAAGAATGTTTTATGGGATCGCGTAATGAACCGTTTGAGAATTCATGGAATAGTCTGCGATGCGCCCGAGGAGATCGGAGCTTTAGGTTCACATCACACGTTAAACATAACGCTAAACACGCCGCTAACAATTGTTAAGAAGCGATGGCTAAACTATCACATTGAACAATTGAAAAAATCTTCTGGAAAGAGGGTTGCGCCAATAATAATCATTTCCATTGATGATGAAGGCTATTGCATAGCTATTTTAAGAGGCTTCAGCCTAGAAATCGTCGCCGAGGAAACCATAACTCTCCCCGGAAAACGTATGGCGAATGAGAGGCTGAGAGTTCTCCGTAACATGTTTAAAAGCGCCGTAAAAACCCTCGAAGACCTAACCCGATCTACAGGAAACTCAATTGTTGTTCTAGGATTGGGCTTCATAAAAAACGATTTCATCAAGTTTCTTGAGGAGAACGCCCCGGTAATACGGGAGAAAATAATCGATGTGAAAAGCGTGAATAGCTCGGGTAGGGCCGGCGTCTTTGAGGCAATGCGCTCCGGAATATTATCTAAAGCCCTCAAGCATGCACGCGTAATCGAGGAGTCCAAGGCTGTCGAGGAGGTTTTAAGGCGTTTAGGCAGGGAACGTGGTGACGTAACCTATGGTTTAAGTGATGTTGAAAAGGCGGCTTTAATGGGCGCTGTTGAAGAAATGCTCATAACCGATGAGCTTTTCAGAGAATCATCGGAAGAAGTCCTTTCAAAACTTGAAATGCTTATGCAGGAAGTTGAGGCGAAAGGCGGAAAGATTAGAATAATTAGTGCTGAGCATGAAGCTGGAATTAAACTGAAATCTCTAGGCAATATTGCGGCACTTTTACGTTATCCAATAAAATGAGCTGCTTCTGCCCTAGCATCAAGGTAGTGAATTCTAAGAAAAATTTCATCTAATAAAATGATCTGCGCCAGGTGATTGCTAAATAACCTTGATTTTCTCTGAAATCGCTTTTTCTGCGTATGAGGCTATTTCCTTAAGTTTCTCCTCGCTTCTCGCTTCAACAGTTAGTCTTATTAGCGGCTGGGTGTTTGACGGTCTTATCAGAAACCATCCGTCCTCGAGAATTACTTTTACTCCGTCAATGGTTATTGTCTTATAGCCTAGATTCTTAAATTCTTCAGCTATCTTCTCGATAACTGAAAACTTCTTTTCATCTGGACAAGTATAGTTTTTTTGCGGTATACGCGGATATTTCGGTACGGAATCCACGATATCTGATAGTTTAGTTCCCTCTTCTGATATGATCTCCGCAACTTTTAGAGCGGCGTAGATAGCGTCGTCAAAGTAGTATACGTCTCTGAAATAGAAGTGTCCGCTGGTCTCTCCGCCTACAACAGCATCCTCCTCAACCATTTTCTCATAAATATATGTGTGTCCAACTCGACTTAAAACAGGCTTTCCGCCGTAAGCCCTTATTATCTCCTCAACAGCCATTGAGCAGCTAACCTCATAAACAACAGCTGCCCCCCTATGCTTTCTTAGAAAATATTTTGCAAGTACTGTTAGGAAAGTGTTGCTTGTAAGAATTCTGCCCCTATCGTCTACGAGAAACGCTCTATCTCCATCTCCATCAAAACCTATTCCAAAATCAGCTTTCTCTTTTAGAACGAGACTTCTAAGCTCATTTAGGGTTTCTTCATTCTGGTCTGGAGGATGTTTTGAGAAGGTTCCGTCCGGTTCACCATATATCACGTGGGGATTTAATCCAACCCTTTTGAAAATGCTTGGAATAAGCACCGTGCATGCTCCTCCCCCGGGGTCGACGACAAATTTAACCTCTTTTTCAATATTGATCTTACTGGAAACATATTCTTCGTAGTCTTCGATGGCGTTCGGATTCGTTTTAACGGTTCCTTTCCTAGCGTTCTTGAATTTTCCCTTAAAAACCATGTCTTTTATCTCCTCCATGCCTCTACCCATGCAAACAAAGCCATCTTTAAGCAGTATTTTGAATCCATTCCATTCCGGTGGATTATGGGATGCTGAAATCATTATTCCGCCGTCTCTGTTGTAATGCATGGTGGCAAAATAAAGTAACGGTGTTGTAACTACGCCTATATCCTCGACGTTTAAGCCCCCCGCCGTCATGCCTTCTACAAGCCCGTCGCTTAAGGGTTTACTGCTTAACCGTACATCTCTGCCAACAATGAAGGTTTTGCCTTCGCCGCCAACATAGGTTGCTACAGCCCGACCTATCATCTCGGCTACCTTAACGTCTAAGTCTAAGCCATAAACGCCGCGTATATCGTAAGCCCGGAAAATATTTTCCGAAACCATAAGAATCAACCACTATGCGGTGGAATCAAAACCATACATTAATAATATAATTTAATCAAGAAAGTATTAAGGTTTCCATATCCCATCATCTATTAGCGATGCTCAACGATACGCCGGGGACGTGAGAAATCTTGAAAGTCATAGAAGAGATTTTTGCGTTTGGTCACAGTCTTGTAAGCGCTGTTCATAAAACAACTTTTGAAATCACGAAAGACGAGCATTTAACTGAGAGAGGCGACTGCATAATAGCCGTTAAAGCCAGCAAAGCTGCAAAAGACCTAGGCGAGAAATTTAAGGAAGTTGCCCGGAAGCCAAACTCTAGGATAAAAGTGGTTATAGAAGTTGGGGATGAAAAAGAAGTTGTAGAGGCGTTTGGCAGTCCAGATCTGATTTTTTCGCATCCAACGGATATTGTTGTGAGGAAGAGTAGCTATGTATGCGGACGGACAGTGGCGATAAGGGCGAATAAGGCTGCATGCGATATTTCGAGAAAAATTGTTGAAAAGCTTCGGAATCCAATGCAAAAGATTAAAATAACGCTCATAGCAGAAGCCTAGCGTTTACTTAAGCATTTTCTCCAACTCTTGCGGATTGTAGCATCTTATTCCGTAAGATAAGGCGCGTTTTTTAGCCTTATCAGAAAATCTCCTTGATACAAGGATGGGGACGACGGTTACACCCAGCTTCTCCTCAAGCAAATGCCTAACATATTCTTCGAAATCCCTCTTAGTCTGAGTGACTGCTCTAGGGCCAGCTGGCGTAGAGTGCTCCTTAACTTGAATAACAAAGATGAGTCCTCCCCTGCTGAGAATTAGATCTTGGATACGTTTCCCATGCTTCTTTCTAAGCTCAACATTCCAGCCGTTAGCCCTAGCCTTCTCAGCAATCTCCTCCTCCAAACCCATAAAACACTCCTCGTCCCTAATGCCTATTACAATCAGATCCATGAGCAGCTTAATCCGTCAATTTCCACTTCATTACCTAAAAGTTTTTGTTCAAGGAATCTTATCCGACGGTGTGCCTCAGATACCCCAGGGTCCCTCATGAATCAGGAAATACCCGCTTTCTTCATCGGCAAAATGAACTATATGCTGTTTCAGAAATAAATCTTTCCCCGTCCTATTCCTTGAGCATGATTTCCTCGTTTAGCAAATTGAGGAATTCATCGAATTTCTCTTCGGGTATTCTTGCTCCAGCTGCTTGAGGATGCCCTCCCCCGCTTCCGCCAAGGGATGGCGCTATGCGTCTTAGAATTCGGTTTAAATCTATGTTTTCGTAGCATGTTCTTAGGCTCATATCTATCATCCCTTTTCTCCTCTCGCCAGCTAATCCGACAAGCGCATTGGTTAATGCCCTAGCATATATAGCTGTTTTTCCAAGAGAAAACGATATGTCAAGAACGTAAGCCACTGATCCCTCCACATGAACTCTATCTTTCAAGCTTCTAATTACTTCCTCTTCTCTATGCGTGTTCTTTATGGCTGATTCTAGGAGATGGGGATGAGCGCTTGGCGGAATGTTCTCGGCGAGATGGAAGACTAGGGTGCGCTTAAAATCATGCTCCCTCTTCTTTCCCTCAAGTCCCTGAACAAGTATCCCCGATTCAAAATATATTCTCCTTTTATCCCATCCGCGAAGCAGGTTATTTATGACCGGCGTATCGTCAAGATAATCAGCTATGGCGCCATATATTGCAACGCGATTTAACAATGGACCAATTTTATTATGAAAGAACATGTAAGTTAATTCTGAAGCCGATGAACCCATTTTATGAACGACTTCTCCCGGAATATCCTTCTCCAACAAGCCCTCTGGAAGCGGATGATGGTCGATATATGTTAGTCCACCGCTCTCATTAATCAACGAAAACTTCTCTAAAATCGCCTGTAACTTATCTTCTGAAAGAGCTATATCGCAAATTATCACCACGTCGCCTTCCCTAACGTTTTCAAGATCCTCAAGAAGCCCGTAAGGATGCGTGAAGAAAACCTTAGCATCCGGATTAGCCGCTAGGGCTATTGCGCCAGCACATATTCCATCACAATCACTATGCGTAAAAATCCACCGAGTCACTCCGAAACACCAAAAACATTGTTGTAATGCCTTTTCTTTAAAGTTACTGTTCCCCTAGGCGTCTATGAAGCTGAGGTGCCATCGCCAAAAATGTATCGTGATCACTTATACTTACTCCCTTATTGCTCCTAAAATGAGAGCTAATAACGCCATACGCACAACTAATCCGTTCGCAACCTGTTGAAAGTATCTAGCGAAGGGTGTTGAATCAACATCAAATGTAATCTCATCAACTCTTGGAAGCGGATGAAGAATTATTAGGTCGTTTCTCGCCTTCCTCAAAACATTTAAATCTATAACATAGGAGCCTTTAACCTTAGCATATTCAGCTGGATCTGGAAAGCGCTCTCTCTGTATACGCGTTACGTAAAGAACATCTAATTCTGGTAAAACCTCCTCAATGTTCGAGCGCTCTGATACTTCGATTCTAGCGCTAATATCCTCTAAAACTTCTTTTCGCATTCTTAAAAGATCCGGCGAGACGAGAAACAGCTTCACGTCATAAAGAGATAATGCGTAAGCCAATGAATGGGTTGTTCGACCGTAACGCAAGTCTCCCATTAAGGCAATGTTTAATCCATCTATACGCTTCTTTTCCTTCATTATCGTATATAAGTCCAAAAGAGCCTGCGTTGGATGTTCCTCGGCTCCGGAGCCCGCATTTATAATGGGGATTTTCACATATTCTGCTACAAAGCGTGCGGCGCCTTCAGCTGGATGCCGCAAAACTATTATATCCGCATATTTCTCAACAACGCGAACCGTGTCGGCAAGATTTTCACCCTTCTTCACCGAGGATGCCTCAGGCTGACTAAACCCTATAACTGAGCCGCCGAGCTTGTACATGGCTGTTTCAAAGCTTAGTCTAGTTCTAGTGCTTGGTTCAAAGAAGAGGGTTGCCATAATTTTGCCCCTAAGCATATCTGAGCCAGATTTAACCAGCGACTCCATTTCCTCAGCAATCTTTAATATATAATCAATTTCTTCGCGGGTGAAGTCCTTAATCGATATTATATCTCTACCAAGGAAATCTGACGCGCTCACCATAATGACACACCATCAAAAGGCAATAAGCATCTTGTAAATTTAAGCCTTAACTTCCAAAAATAAAGGAAAAATTTAATATTCCATGCTAGGAACTGGAAAAATGGGAGCTGAAAGATATGAGAAATCTGCTTATGATAACGCATTCAGCCGGCTTTAAACATGATTATCTGCCAACCGCAAAGAAGGTGGTTAAGAAGATTGGCTTAGAGTCAAGGATGTTTAATGTAGTCGCCACAGATGAATGCAACTTGCTAAACAGCGAGGATTTAAAAAAGTTTGATGCAATCCTATTTGCGACGACAGGCGAGCTTCCAATCACAGATGAGCAGAAAACAGCTTTCATAAATGCAATTAAGGGAGGAAAAGGCTTTATAGGCGTACATAATGCTGCAGACACGTTCTACGAGTTTCCAGAGTATGGTAGAATGATCGGCGGATATTTTCAAGCCCATCCGTGGAAGGGAGAAGTTATGGTGATAGTTGAAGACACAAAGCATCCGGCAACCAGACATCTGCCGAGAAAATTTATGGTTAAAGAGGAGGTTTACACGTTTAAGAATTGGTCCCGCGAGAAAACGCATGTTCTAATAAGCCTAGATCCTAGTTCAGTTGACTTAAGCAAGGGAACCAGACCCGACAACGATTATGCTCTCTGCTGGTGTCATAACTATGGTGAGGGAAGAGTCTTCTACACAGCCTTCGGGCACTTCAAGGAGCTTTGGCATGAAGGCTGGTTCCAAATACATTTGCTGAACGGCATCCTATGGGCTATGAAACTGTTGTGATGAATCCCGCCATCTTATTTTTAAATATTCGGAAATTTTAGTCTTCAATATTTCTATCAGCTCCGGATCATTTCTTGGATAAATGTCGGGAATATTGAACACAACTATTTTATCCTCAGCATCCGGCTTTATAGCCAATATGGCTTCCTTATGCTGCTGCTCCATGACAAATATTATATCCGCCCACTCGATGAGGTTTTTGGATATTCTTTTTCTAGCGTTAAGCCATGTTCCAGCCGACTGAACCTCAAATCCCCCAACCCTTTTTAGCAGATTTTCAGCCGTTGGACTGCGATCAATGTTTGCGGAACAAACAAAAAGAACGCGTTTAACGTTTCTAGACGGAATCATAGAACCGCCCAAAAAGTTTTTGATAGGTTGCTAGGTGATGTTTACGGGTTTGCCTTGAGCTGCGGAATTTAAGGCAGCCTCTATTATCTTAGTTACAGCCAAGCCATCATAGCCCGTTGATAATGGAGTCTTATCTTCAATTAGGCAGTCCACGAAATGCCAAACCGTGCTTACATTAAAGCCCATTAAACGTCCATGAATTTCAATTGGTCCGGCAAATAAGCTCGGCTTCTCAGCTTTACTGGCGGTATAAACGTCCATGACTCGATGATGATGAGTGTCTATGTAGACGCAGCCTTTACTAAAGACGAATTTGCTTGAAAAATCCACTATGCTCGGCATCGTTTCTGGAAGAATCCAGCTGTTTTCAAACATTGCCACAACATTATCTTGAAACTCCACTAAATAGCAGAAGAAGTCCTCGGTATCTACACCAATATTTTTGAGTATTCTATCACCCTTCAGACAGTAGACTTTCACGGCTTCCTTCCCGAAAATCCATCTGACAAGATCTACAATATGACTTCCCAAAAACCATATTACAGCTGATTTGGAAGCCCAGCTCAACATTTTGGTGGGCACATATAATGTGTCGCAAAGCCGCATATACGCGTATACTGGATCACCCAGCTCGCCTGAATCCGCCCTAGACTTAAGAATAGCATATGGCGGGCTCCATCTATTGTGAAATGCAACCATCAGCTTAACATTAGATTTTTCACATGTTCTAACCATTTCCTCCGCGTCTTTAACCGAGGTTGCTAGAGGCTTTTCACATAAAACATGCTTCCCATTCTCCGCAAATGCTATAACCGGATCCTTATGCAGAAAATCTGGAGTTGTGACGGAAACGGCTTCAATCTCCGGGTCCTCAGCCATCTTCCAAAAATCTGTATAAACTTTTTTAACTGAAAATTCCTTTGCAAAGCTTTCAGCCCTAGACCTGTCTATATCACAGACGGCGACAACCTCCGCGTTAGGATGCCTTTTATAAGCTCTTGTATGGGTTCTACCCATTATCCCTAAGCCGACGACACCAACCTTAACCATCATGAATGCACCTACAATCCTTTTTCTCTATTTATGGCCATAAATATTTTAACCGTAATAGTTTCTTCGGTATCCTCTTAAGATTCTGAAGAGCTCTGCCACAGTACATTAGATGCCGTAAACGTATGGGAAGAACATATTTAATCTTCAGTTGATGCGGCTTTATTTCCAGCGGATCTACGCCGTAGACTCTCATAAACTCTGAATGAACAAGTTTCTCATATTCCGTTATGCCCTTAAGTGGAAGATTAATTCTGACGCCTCCCTGCAATGCGGATTCTCTAATCGCCACCAATACTTCTATGTCTTTTCTCGCATTTTCGGCGCCATAACTTAATGGTTTACCATCAATTATAGCCTCATGTAAGCTTATCCATGCATCAGCCACAGCAACTTCATCATGGCTGGTTAGCAAATATTCTTTTGGAACATCTTGAAAACAGATTTCTGGAGAAGTATCTACTTTCGCCCCGACAATCACGTCTTCCCCTTCTATATTAATTTTTTCAAGATGTATCTCAAACTCTTTTCCGCTGGAGAGGAATAGTTTATTGCCTCTTAGGGCGCCTCTATCCCCGATTATTTCCCAATAATTCCTTCTATTAAGATTAAATTCATATACGCCCTTCACTCCGTTAAGAAATGAAATCTCAGCTCTTTCAAGAATTTCTTCCTCCAATATTGACTCAAAAGATGGAAATTCACCTACAACGATCTCCACCTCAGATCCTATTATGCTTCTTATCGCCGCAACACCGTGATAAGAACCCGACAAATACGACAAGTAGAATCTTCTTATATCACCTAAAACATTGGATGCTACAATCTTCTGCTTTAAACGTTCCTGCGGCCATCGAGGAACGTTCTCAGAAACCTCTAGGAAAACACCATTTTCCCTGGCCGCCTCAATCATTTGATCTGCGCAAGCTAGAGTTATAGCCATGGGAGTTTCAGTAAGAACATGTATGCCTCTCTCAGCAAGCATTTTCGCTAAAATATGATGTCCCTCAGCTTGAACGGCAATTAAACAAGCATCAATCTTCTCCCTATCAAGCATTTTCTCAAGATCTAAATATGGTTTAGCTCGAGTTTTCTCAGCGGCCTCTTTTGCGCGAGCTGCATTCACATCGCATATCGCGATCACCCGATATCTGTCGCTGAGCTTTAGAAGGGTGGATAAATGTACTTGAGCTCTTCCTCCAGCACCTATTACTCCCACTTTAAGAATGGTCATTTCCCTATCCCCTAGATGAAATGAATGAGGGTAGATCTTTGAATTTGAGGATTACGCCTAACGCTCTCGTCCTATCTTCTAGAAGCATATTGTAGGCTTTTTTGGCTTCACGCCAATGGTATCTATGAGTTATTAAATGGTTTATCGCCAGGTATCCGGAGGACAGGAGATCAAAAAATAATTCAGTGTTCCTTTTTCTTGTCCAAGGATTGTATGGTGTTTCATATTCCGGCTGGCTTGAAAAATGTGTTCCAATTATGATGCGGCTTGGACTATTAACTTCGTCATGAAAGTCTAAGGTTGTTTTTCCTCTAGGAGAACTCAAAACCACAAAGCATCCCAAATTCCTTTTAGCCAGGGTTATGGCCTTAGGTATAACATTCGGGTTTCCGGTTACCTCAAAGACTTTGTCAGCCATCCTGCCCCTAGTTATCTGCTCTACAGCGTTTTTGACATAAGTCCAGTCGTCAGCCCGCAAAATATGAGTGGCTCCAGAAATCCTAGCCAATTCCAGTCTTTTTTCGGCTAAATCTATAGCTATAACGGGATATGCGCCAGCCATCCTAGAGAATATTACAGCCATCTGGCCTAAAAGTCCAAGACCCACTACGACCACCGCGTCGCCTAGAGAAATCTTTGCGAGTCTAACTGAATTCATCACTCCCGCCGCTATTGTATGAAAACATGCGCTTTCAACATCAACGTTTTCTGGAACCCTAGTGACGCGGTCAGCCCTCACTATAGCGTGGGTTGCGTGAGGAGCGTGAGCGGCGACTCTATCACCAATATTGAAATCCCTAACTTCTGAGCCAACCTTAACTATTCTTCCAACGCTTGAATATCCCGGTGTAAAGGGATATCTAACATACGTTGACCAAGCAGATTTTTCCGGAAAATCTCCAGTCAAGGCCGTTAACTCTGTTCCAGTGCTTATCAACGTGGCTTCCGTCTCAATTAAAACTTCTCCGGTTGTTGGCTCTCTAACATCAAATTTTTCTATTTCAACCTTCATGGGCTCTGGAAAAACTATTCTAAATGCCTCCAAAACGCGTCATCTCCAACCTAGAGAAGGAACCCTAAATAAATGTTCACTTTCCAAAAATATTTAAGATCTTCTCTAATACCTCCGCATTGAATTTACTCCACTCCGCGAAGACAAGACTAAAAATCTGGATAGAAAGAATTTGAACGTTTAATTTATGTGCATCAGTAATTTTTAATTGCAGGTGGACACTAGACGATAAAATTGTTCATTAATCTGGAGGCTTTGAGGATATGAAAATAGTGTTCATTGTGATTGATACTTTGCGGGCGGATCATTTAAAGTGTTATGGCTATGAAAAAGATACGTCGCCGAACATCGATAAGATCGCGAGTGAGGGAGTGCTATTTGAGAGAGCCTATGCCTCGGATGTGCCGACTCAACCCTCCTATACAGCCATGTTTACGGGTCAGAGGGGTGTTAAGACGGGTATAGTGTCCCACAGCCGTACTGAGGAATTAAGGAAGGGCGTCCCATACCTATCGGAGATTCTGGCGGCAAATGGGTATACAACAGCGGCGGTAAGCACCCTTTACATGATGAGAGAATGGTTTGCAAGAGGATTCCATTACTATATGAATCCATTTGCAGGTAAGCGGCGCGCAGGTCTTCAGCAAATAGACGCCGACGATATAAATTCAATGGCTGTCCCATGGATAAGGGCAAATGCAGACAGAGATTTCTTCATCTTCATTCATTACTGGGATCCCCATACGCTCTACATACCTCCCAAACCCTATAGAAATCTATTCTATGAGGGAAAGGACCCCACAGATCCGCAGAATCGAAGTTTAGACAACCTCAGGAAAAGTAATCTGTGGCCCTTCTACAGAAGAATGCTGAAGGCTATGAAGGAAGCTAATGGTTTCCCAAGAGATATAACCGATCTAGATTTCGTTAAAGCCCAGTATGATGGTGAGATTCGGTATGTTGATGATAAAATTGGAGAAATTGTTCAAACGCTGACGGATTTAGGCGTGTTGGACGATGCGCTTCTCATAATCACCGCGGATCATGGGGAAAGCCTAGGGGAACATAACGAATATTTTGATCACTGCACAGTATACGAGCCAATAATCCATGTTCCCCTAATAATAAGATATCCTAAGGAATTTCCAAGGGGAGAAAGGGTAAGAGAACTGGTTCAATTAATAGACATTCCATATACGATACTAAAGTTAGCGGGGGCTCCGATACCCAAAACATTTGAGGGCAGAGATTTACTGCCCATAGCGAACAAGGAGGCTGAAGGCTATGATGAAGTATATTCAAATCAAGGACTCTGGTCCGCTAAACGAGCCATTATAACAAGGGATGGATGGAAATTGATAAAAACCATAGATCCCGGCTTTTGGGAGTGCCCACCCATGGAGCTCTACAACTTGGAGAAGGATCCGGAAGAAACTAGAAACCTAGTTTTAGAAGAGGAGGAGATAGTAAAAGATTTGGAGCTAAGGATGACCAGATGGCTTGAGAAAGAGCTAGGTAACCGACCTGATCCGCTGAGACTGATATCCAGCGTGGGGCTTCCTCCAAAAGAATGGGTTAGACATGCCGCTGAAGAATTTATAAAAGAGGGGGGAACATACGAAGAAATAAGAATGAAGATGGGCTTCTAAACCCCTCCCTCTCTCTTCGAGACCCCGCAAAGCTAAACTAGATTGAGTTTAAATAAATATCATAGAATATTGAAGGAAAATTTATGGCTCATGAAAATATGTTTCCCGATAAATCTTGGAAAAGATTGAAACCAAAGGAAGCTGGGCTTTCTGAAGAAAAACTTGAGCGGCTGAAAAATTTTGTTGGTGGATGTGGCTGTGTTGTGCGGCATGGCTATCTGGTTTATATGTGGGGCGACTACACTAAAAGCATCGATGTTGCGTCCGCTGTAAAACCCGTCATCAGCACCTTACTGCTTTTTGCAATTCAAGAAAATAGGTTGAGAAGTGTGGATGATAAGGTGGCGGATTTTGAGCCGAGACTTAAAGAACTAAATGATGGTAAAGATGGTAACATAACGTGGCGTCATCTTGCATGTCAGATCTCTGGCTACGGTTTAATTGAGGCTCCTGGAGAAGCCTGGGCCTATAATGATTATGCCTACGCATTATTCTATGATATTCTCACGCAAAAGGTTTTCAAAGATGATGGAACAAACATTTTAAAAACCCGATTAGCAGAAGTACTGCAATTTGAGGATCCATACACTTTTGAGGCCTTTGGGCCTCATGATCGACCTGGTAGGCTTGCCATATCAGTTCGAGACTTTGCGAGGTTTGGCCTCCTATATCTGTGTAGCGGCAAGTGGAGGGGAAGACAGATACTTAGGGAGGATCTTGTTAAGCTAGTGATTTCCAGCCCAGTTCCTGCAGACATTCCGCGAACATCGGGTAAAGAGGCGGAGATGTTGCCTAATCAACGCTCCCTAGGCGGAGGCAAGAATATAACTCCAAATGGCCCCGGCTACTATAGCTTTGGCTGGTGGCTTAATCGTCTAGATAGAGAAGGTAGACGCCTATATCCCTACGCTCCAGAGGACACCTATGCTGCACAGGGACACAATGGAAAAAGAAGTCTCTGGATTTTTCCAAGTCTAGATCTAATTGTTTCATGGAATGAAACAAATGTTAATGATCATGATGATAATCCAATAAACCCTAACACTAGGTGTAATCGGGCAGTACGCATTATCATGGAGAGTCTTATAGAATGAGGCTTGAGAAACGTAAAACTCATGTTTCCATAACTAAAGATAAGTGGTATTTAAACGGGCGGATAACATATCCGAAAGCCAGAGCCGAAGGATTATTGATGAATGTGCGGATGGTGAACGCCGTTTTTGAAGATCCGGGTCTAGTGGATTTTGATCCTGACGCTAATACTGACAGATTTATAGCACAGATCCCGGATTACCATGCGTATGGAGTTCGTGCATTTACAATTTGTCTGCAAGGTGGCTTCCCGGGATACGAGGGAGCCGTCAACTCAGCATTTAATCCTGATGGAACCCTAAAACAGAGTTACTTGAATAGGGTGCGTCGGGTTATAGAATCCTGTGATCGCCAGGGATGCGTGGTTATTTTAGGTTGCTATTATCAGCGGCAGGATCAAATCCTTAAGGATGCGGAGGCAGTTCGAAGAGGCGTCATAAACGTTGCTAAATGGATAATTGAGGAAGGGTTTACGAACGTTGTGCTTGAAGTTGCTAACGAGTATGGACATAAAGGTTTTGATCATGAATTGTTAAGAACGCCGGAGGGGCAAGTTGAATTAATAAAACTTGTCAAAAAAGCAGCTCCAGATCTCCTAGTCTCTACAAGTGGTTTGAACGGCGATGTGGATGAAAGTGTAGCTTATGCCAGCGACTTTATACTAGTGCATTTCAACAATGTTCCACTCAGCGAATACTCTAGAAAAATTGCTAAATTGAAGCAGTATGGTAAACCCGTGGTCTGTAATGAGGATGCAAAAGAGGGTGAAGAAGGCGCAAAGGCCGCAGAGATCTGTGTTAACAATAAATGCTCATGGGGTTTAATGAAGCATGAGCTGAATCAGCAGTTTCCATTCACTTTTAATGGACATGAAGATGATCCAATAGTCTATGCAAAGCTAAAAGAGCTTACCACCCCCTCCTAAATACTAGGTGAAACGATGTTGTTGCTGTTGGAGGCATAAGCAATTGAACTCCTACTCTCAGCAAAAGCATTACAAGTTCATCGATTACAAAAAAGTTATTTAATTTAAAGTAGTTCTTTATTGACTCAATAGGATGCGTGAAAGCATGGAGTTAAAAGAACCCGTAAAGTTTGGTATAGTTGGGTTAGGCGTCGGCTATAGGAAAGCTAAGCAATGTTTTGAAACAAGAGGCGCTAAGCTCGTCGCCGTCTGCGATTTACAGGAAGAGAAAGCCAAGAAGGTTGCGAGGGAGTTCAAATGTAACTGGTACGCCGATTATGATGAAATGCTGGAAAAAGAGGATCTTGAATGCGTAGGAATTTTTACTCCTAGCGGCATGCACGCTGACCACGCTTTAAAAGCCGTTAGAAGAGGGCTTCATGTTTTCGTAACCAAGCCCATGGACATAAATCTGGCTAAATGTGAGCGGCTTATAAAAGAGGCTGAAAAAGCCGGCGTAGTTCTAGCAGTGGACTTCGACCTCAGATATCGGGATTTAAACCGCAAAATATATCTCGCCATAAAGAAAAATCTTCTTGGAAGAATATTCCTCGTAAACTTGTTGATGAAATGGTATAGGGAGGAAGCCTATTATAAAGGAGGCTATCCCCCCGGATGGAGAAGCACTAGATCATATGAAGGCGGCTCCGCAGCTAATCAGGGCATACACTTCATAGATCTCATTCAATGGTGGATGGGTGGAGTTAAAACTGTGCAAGGGCTTTCAGGAACCTTCACCCATAACATAGAGACTGAAGACTGTAGCGTTGCTCTTTTAACCTTCAAGAATGGAGCCTTCGGCACCCTCACCACCACTACTTCAAGCATACCTCCTCTGGGCACGAGAATTGAATTAAACAGTGATAAAGGAACCCTCAGATGGAAGGATAGTAAGATAGATTTCCTTTATCTTAAGGATGGTGACATCTCAGTTATAGAAAACATTACTTTACCCGAAGACAGACCAGTCAACATATTTGAAGACATGATTTACGCTATACGTGAAGGAAGAAAGCCTGAGGTGGACGGCGAAGAGGGGATAAAGAGCATTAAAATACTTAATGCCATATATGAATCTTCCCGTACCAAAGAGGTTATAGAGATCGAATAGCATGCTACGCTTTTTTCATTCCTTTCTCCTCAATGAAAAATGTCCATGCATAACTCCATAGCTGAAGTAAGTTCTTGTTAATACTTGAACTGAGAAAACTATCGGTTTGTCATCTTCCTCTAAATTTTTTGGCGTAAGATATTTAGGAATTGAGAGCTATAATCAAGTATTGTTGTGTTGAAGCAAGGGTGGCGATGTTTTGTCAGCTGACCTAGAGATACTTATTCCCTTCACCATTCCATCAGAGAAGCGTGAAAGTCTTCTCAGTGAAAAAATGGAGCTTGCCACAATATTCTGTCTAGCGGAGCTAGGGAGAGATAAGGGAGGAGGTCTTATTTCCAAGAGACCATGTGAGGAGACATTCTTTATAAGTAAGCTCTATTATCCTCTTTGGCTTATTCCATGGAAGAGGAAAACCCTAATCTTTGATGGTTTAGGAATTACAAGCCACGTGATATCTTTCGATGTGCTACCTAACTTAGGCATATTTATGCGTGAAATCAAGGGAAGTGCAAATAATCTTGAAGCCTATTCTGCCTTCCTCTCTCATAACATGAATTATTTCAAGGTTGTCGGAAAGGGGCAAAAGGTCATAAAAGGCCTAATAGCGGATCCCAAATTCACTGAAGACTTACTTTCTCTTCTTCCCATAGCAGAATCGATTCAAGATCCTCCTAAAGACGGGGTTTCCCTATTACCCCTAATGGATAAACCGGCAGTTCAATCATCCCTCAATGAACTCTCTAATTTTGAGAAGTCCCTAAAAAAGGATATCAAAGACCTACAAAGAGTTGTGAAAATGCTTGTTGAAAAAACCCAAAATTATATTGACGAAGTTAACAGAAAGATTGAGGAAACCCGAAGGAAATATGAAAATGAGCTCGCCAGTTTGAAGCCTAAATACATGCGAAGAATAGAGGCGGAGGGCAGGAAGCACAGCGAAAGAATCGCTGAAGTATCTAGAAAAGCGGATCATTTGATTCAAGTTCTCAGCCAAAAGAAGCTAGATTTAGAGATGGATAAAAAGCATTTAGACTCCCTTTTTGAACGATACAAAAATGAGATGGAGGAGGCTAAATCTCGTGGCGATAAAGCTGAGGAGGAACTCTGGAGAAAAAAGCTTGAAAAATGTAAGCAAGATCTCCTAAAAGTCAGTGAGAAGATTAAGGAAATAAATAGAAATATTGAAAACGCCAAATCTGTTCGAGATCAGGAGATTTCAAGACTTAAATCCGAATATTCTTCTAAAATAGAAAGTATTGCAGTTGGCTTAAGGAAAATCGAGGCGTCGCGAGACTTTCAAATCCAAACTTATCAGGAGACAGTGAAATCTTTAGAGGAATTAACCCAAGCCATGCTCAGTCAAGTAAATAAGCTAATAGATTTAAGGAAACTTACATTAAACGAGCTTGAAAAAATTGCATGTCCCGTAGGAAAAAGAAGATCCATGATCATACATTTACCTTTCTTCCTCACCTGTTATAAACGGGGTTTAGAGAGAAGATATGTTGTGTTTCCACCCTCCGTGGTAAGTGCTCCAGACGTCCTCCTAAAGATTAAGGGGGCATTTAAGTCCTTTAAGATAAGAATGCTTTTAAAGGAGTATTCTGCACCGATAACAAATCTTCTAAATCGCTTTGTGGATTTGGTTGAACAAAACCTAATCTTTGGGGAAAAAGTGAGGGAAGAATGCGTCAAAATGGATATTTTGAAAAAATTCCGTAAAGAAATAATTGAAGGATTAGAGGAACTATGTGAAGAAAAATGGCTTTCGGAAAAAGAGGTTACGCTTCTATGTAAGCAAGGAAGCCTTGAGTAATCCTTTCTTAGATGAAGAAGTGCGAAACACTTATCTAGAAATTTTGAGAGAAGTTTGTTCAATAAGCATCTTAAGAGAATAATCTTTTTTAATCTTCATAATCTTCTTCATTAAAGCAATGGTGAGATGAATGCCTCTCAATCTTAACCCCCTTTTGATTGCAATAACCGTAATTTTAATAGGTTTTTTCATTTTTCTGATCCTCCTATTATATATACGTAGACACGTTACAAGACCATATCTCTATTATTCTAGATTAGAGCCCGTTTTAGCCAACCTAGGTTTTCTTCTCCAAATTTCAGGCTTCTTTTATCTTCCCTCAATAATTTACGCATATTATTTCGGCGAGTTAAATGCGGCTGTGGGTCTCTGCATAAGCGCATTAATTTTCTTAGTTTTAGGCTTTCTATTAACCTTCCTGTTTGAAGCGAAAATTCTTAATATAAAGCAGTCATGCATGCTTCTAGTCCTATACTTCATTATCGTCCCATTAATTCACTGCACACCATATCTCTACTTAGGAATTTTCCACGGAAACATTTTCGAACAGTTTCTTAATAGCTGGTTTGAGACCTCCTCAGCGGTTTCTACAACTGGACTTACGCTTCTAAATAATGTGGATATGCCTAAATCCATGATTCTCGCTAGGGGTATAAATGAATGGATTGGAGGGATTGGCATAATCTTCATCCTTCTCTCTTTCCTTTACCCTAGTGAATCCCTTTCCCATTATGGGAAGGCGCTAGGGATAGAAAGGATTTCAGAGGACTATAAAGTCTCTTTCATGGTTGTTTTACTAATCTACCTTATTTATACGCTTATTTTCTCAGCGATTTTGGTTCTTTTAGGCTTAGATGGCTTCACAGCATTTCATACAGTTCTCACAATATTTTCTACAACTGGGCTTACGACCATTAATGTGCTAGAGCTCCCGCTCTCAGCAATCATAGTTGTCACTCTCATGATGATCCTCTCAGCCTTCAGCTTCTCATTCCATCTTGAACTATTTTTATTTCTTTTAAGAAAAAAGACAAAAGTTGTTTTAAGTAAAGAAATCAAATTATATTTGGCTTCTCTACTAATTTCCACTCTTGTTTTCTGGCCTGCGGCAAAACTCGATCTTTTCCGTGCTTTTTTCCATGTTGTTGACTTCTCTGCTTCAGTTGGCTTAAATCTTGTTCCATTCGATGAGATAGGGGAGTTAGGTAAGATCATTTTGGTGGTTGTAATGCTTGTTGGACCATGCTCGTTCTCGGTGGGCGGCGGCATAAGAATATTTCGAATCTATATTATTGGAAAGATTTTGTTGTCGCTTCCACAAATCTTTCTGAGAGGTGAAATTCCAGATATTGAAATAGATGGTAAACGAGTTGAGAAATCGGAAGTCCTAGTACATTTGCTAGTAGCTTCCCTTTTCATATTAGCTTCATTTTTTGCAGCCGTGATCTTATGTTGCTATGGTTACAGCTTTGTTGACGCTTTAGTTGAGAGCGTGTCGGCGGTAACAACCACAGGAGACTCCCCTAAAATACTGACTCCAAGCTTACCTTTCGTCCCAAAGCTTCTGTTAATCGCCCTTATGCTGGTGGGAAGAATTGAAATTCTACCAGCCATCGTCGCCCTTTCGAA
>CAYNMB010000012.1:0-26982 GCA_964398235.1 uncultured Candidatus Bathyarchaeia archaeon
AAAAGCGGACGGCGGGTCACTGAAGCTCGACGCGCAGAATCCGCAAACCCAAACCAGCCCGCCCACTCATACCCGAACCCCTCTGAGCGCTAAGCGTCCAGGCTTAGGTTGCTCCCTCCCGGGCCTGGCCAGGTTCGCCTGGCAAACGCGGTTAACACCCCTCCTACGAGGGATGCTCCGCGACCGCCAGCCCCAGAGGACAGGTACTCATCGCTTAGGGCTGGATGGGTTTGCGGCCTTACGCGCCTCACTTCAGCTTTCGGCCCGTCGTGTAGGGGGTTTACGGTCGAGGCGCCTTCTACGCCTCTCAGGGGACCCCTAGCCCCCCGCCTAAGACCCGCCGTCCAAAAATATTCTCTGTTTATCCGAATTAATAAATGAATTGTTTCATTGTTTCTTAAATATGCTCATTAATAGCGGCATTAGCGTCGCCCCGCTTTTCAATATTCCTATGCTTCCTTTCCGGCAGCTTTTCTCCGAGAATTCTTTTATTCCGTCGCTTTTAACGCCGTTTCCAGCTATCAGTAGTGGAACTGGGTCATCGCTATGTGCCTTCAGCTTGCATGGGGTAGAGTGATCCGCTGTAACGCACATGATGGTTTCATCTAGGCTTATTTTCGGTAGCAATTCTCCAAAGAAGTATTTGTCTATGGTCGCTATGGTTTCGGCTTTACGTATGAAATCTCCATCGTGGCCGGGTTCATCCGGGCCCTTAATGTGGATGTAGAAGCAGTCAAAGGAATCTAAAACGCTAAGTAGTTTTTCAACTCTAAGCGTGCAGTCATGTTTCAAGTCTCCTGAAGGCGGGGGCAGTTCAATGGCGTGCATTCCAGCCAGTCTAGCGATTCCCCGTTCAACGGGCATATCCACTAGGCATGCGAAACGGACGCCGTAGCGCTCATTTATGTTAAAGAACTTGGGCAATTTATCTCCCGCATCCCTAGTTAATATGACATTTGCCTTCAGTTTACCCTCGGCTTCACGCCTTCTATTAATCTCATGATTCTCTAGGACCTGATGGCTTTTCATGGTGAACTCGTTGACAAGCATGGCTGATACTCTGGCGGATTCGCTGTCATCGAGCGGTTTGCAGTCTTCAAGAATCATTTGAACCTCAGCCTTAGCGACGCCTAAACCAGCAACCCGCTCATAAGCTGGATCAGTATTAGAAATATTTGCAGATAAGGGTCCAGTATGGCTTTTTATTACGAGAACTCCTCTATGGCCGACGGTGTTCTTGAATTTGAATTCGGCTGGATGGGACTCGAGCTTAATCAGTCTATTAATTGCCTCAGCAAGCTTGGAAGCCTCCTCGGTTGTTAGGCTTCTCCCAACTCTTCTATCAATGATGCGTCTGCCTTCTCCAAGTGTTGCGAAATTGCATCTTAACGCTAAATCACCGTCACGCATCTCTAGCCCGGCTCCATAGGCTTCAAGGGGTCCTCTGCCAACATGATATTTGTATGGATCGTATCCTAGAATAGAGATGACTGCTACGTCGCTTTCAGGTGCAACTCCCCTGCCAACAGTGTACATTAATCCAAGTCTACCTCTGCTGGCTAATGAATCCATGTTAGGTGTTTCAGCAAACTCGAGAGGGGTTTTTCCATCAAACTCCTCTGTTGGAAGGTCGCCTAAACCATCTATAACTGTATAAATAAGCTTCATAGCCATTAACCTCAGCTGGATGATTCTAGTAGAAAGAGGCAGTCGTGCAATAAAAGCTTTTAAGGTTTCAATCCAACCTTTAAGATGCCGAGTTCACAAAATTGTTTGGAGAGCGGGTAAATGAGGCTTAAGGTTAAGCTCCTCGACTTAGAGGCTGGCGGAAAATTCATTGTTGTCCTAAACCATGAGGATGCTGAAGATTTAGGTGTTTCCGGCTTAAGTCGAGTAAAGCTGTCCTATGGGGGCAGAGAGGTAACAGCCATAGTTAACATAGCGGTTGAAAGCGTTGAGGAAGGAAGTATAGGCGTGTATAATGAAGTTAAAAGACACATGGATTTAAGAGGCGGCGAGGAAATCAACGTTGAAGCAGCGCATTTCCCAAAATCAGTCTATCACATAAGGAATAAGCTGAGCGGGAGAAAATTAACCTATGAAGAGATTTTTGAAATCGTTAAGGATGTTGTCGACGGAAACCTAAGCGAAATCGAGATAGCCGCATTTGTAACAGCGTTACATGCGTTCGGTCTAGACTTGGATGAAGCCACAAGCCTTTCACTAGCCATGGTTGAAACCGGAAATAGGCTTGAACTCGATAAGCCCCTAGTGGTTGATAAACACTCCATCGGCGGTGTTCCAGGCGATAAGACAACGCTTTTGGCTGTTCCAATAATTGCGGCTTCAGGACTAATCATTCCAAAATCGTCTTCTAGGTCAATTACATCCGCCGCTGGAACCGCCGATAGGGCTGAGGTTTTAATGCCGGTAAGTCTTACTGTTGATGAAATGCGGGAGGTTGTTGAGAAAACGAATGGATGCATTGTTTGGGGAGGCGCATTAGATCTTGCGCCGGCGGATGACATATTCATAAGGGTTGAGCATCCACTATCAATCGACCCGCTGCTTTTGCCATCCATAATGAGTAAGAAGAAGGCTGTTGGCGCAAACCTTCTAGTAATTGACATACCGACTGGAAGGGGGACGAAAATAAAGACTATTGGCGAAGCTGATCTCTTGGCTAAAGACTTCATCGAGCTTGGCAGAAGACTTAGTATAAAGGTGCAGTGTGCAGTAACTTATGGAGAACAGCCGATCGGCTATGCTGTTGGACCCGCGCTTGAAGCCCGAGAGGCACTAAACACGATAATGGGGAGAAGCAAGCCGCAAGACCTAATAGATAAAGTTGCAAACATAGCGGGCATCCTTCTAGAAATGAGTGGGGTTGCCACAACCAATGGGAAAGAAATGGCTATGGAAATATTGTGTTCTGGAAAAGCCGAGAAGAAGCTCCGTGAGATAATTGAGGCTCAGGGTGGAGATCCAAACATCAAGCCGGATGATATACCGCTAGGCTCAGAAAGATTCACGATTAAAGCGAATAAAGACGGCGTTATTCTATGGATAGACAATGCATCGCTCGTCGAAGTCGCTAGGTTGGCTGGAGCGCCAAAAGATAAGGGTGCAGGCGTTTTACTGCATAAGAAAATAGGTGATAAAGTGTCTAGGGGCGAGGCGTTATTAACCCTTTTTGCTGAAAGAAGTGTAAAACTTCAGAGAGCAATAGAGGTTTTCGAGAATGTTCCGGTAATAGGTGTTGGAAGCAGAATGGAGATGCTAATCCATGAAGTAAGGGAGATACCGGTGACGAAGAGAACCTTTGTATTAGAGCGTTAAAAACTGAGGTGCGCCATTTACGCCAATTTATAATAAATGGCTTTTAAAAGCTTTTTAAAAAAGGATAAATATTCCTTCATTATTCTCTGAATTCTGTTTAAAGGGGTTAAGTTGGATATGGAGGAGTTTTTCCAAATAGCCATCGAACTGATTGAAGCGAGCAGAAAGCATGAAGAGTATAGAAGTTCTGAATGCATAAATCTCATAGCAAGCGAGGGCTTAAAATCTCCAGCCGTTAGAGAAATGCTTCGTCTAACTATGGATCTGGAAAGCAGATATGCTGAAGGAGAAAACGATTTAATTGGACACGTGAAAAGAAGGTATTATCAAGGGCAAAAATACATTACAATCATAGAGAACTGCGTTACAGACCTGATGAAAATGCTTTTCAAGTGTAATTGGGCTGATGTACGCTTGGTTTCCGGAACCCACGCCAACCTAGCGGCATTTAAAGGCTTATCGCTAACCACAAAGCGTCGAAAAATGGTGGTCACCCCCCTAAGCGCTGGAGCACATATATCGCATGACTATGCGGGTTTAGCTGGAATGGTTCTAGGACTCGAAAATATTGAGCACGCCTACAGCATCGAGGACATGAACATCGATCCAGATGGCTCAGCTAAAATAATCAAAGCTGCTAAACCAGGCATAGTTACTTTTGGAGGAAGCCTATTCCTATTCCCGCATCCAGTTAAAGAGCTTAGAGAAGTAGCCCATGAAGTTGGAGCATACATAGTCTATGATGCCGCACATGTGTTGGGTTTAATAGCCGGAGAAGAATTTCAAGATCCGCTTAAGGAGGGCGCAGACTTCATAACATCCTCAACACATAAAACTTTTCCAGGACCGCAGGGAGGCGTGATTTTAGCGAATCTGATTGATGAGCGAACGGAGAAAGCCATAAGAAATGTTCAGTTCGCCATTTTCCCGCTCAGCACATCTAACACCCATCTTGGCAGACTGCCTGCAACCGGCATAGCCGCCCTAGAACTAAAGATTTTTGGTAGGGAATTAGCTAAGCAGACGGTTAAGAATGCTCAAGCCGCTGGACAATACCTCTACGAAAATGGTTTGAAGGTGCTTGGCGAGAAACATGGCTTCACAAGGTCACATCAGCTTGCTGTTGATGTCCGCGATTATGGTGGCGGTAAGAGGGTTGCGGAGGATCTGGAGAAGGCAAACATAATATTGAATAGAAATATTCTCCCCTATGATGATCAAAGAAATAGGGAGAACCCCTCTGGAATAAGGATAGGTTTTCAGGATGTTACCCGAAGAGGCTTCACCGAAAGCGACATAAAATATCTCTGCGACCTGATGCTGGATGTAATCAAGAATAAACGTAAGCCTAAGGAAGTTAGAGAAGATGTGATAGCCTTAATAAAGGAGCATCATGAAGTCCAATACGGCTTCCAAAGCTTAGAAGAAGCCATAGAATATCTCCAAAAGGCGGTTAAAGGAATCTAAGCGTTCTTTATGATCCTTGGAATAAATCCGGCTCTAATCGCGTGGTCTGCTAAGACAAACGCCAAGCAAGATTCGACTACTGGAACAGCCCTTGGAACAATGCATGGATCATGACGTCCAGAAAACTCTATGTAATCTTCGCTCATGGTCTCAAGATTAACCGTTTTCTGCCTCTTAGATATTGATGGTGTTGGCTTAAATGCAGCTCTAACAAGTATTGGCATGCCATTAGATATTCCGCCCAATATTCCGCCAGCATTATTTGTCAATGTAACAATTTTTCCATCCCTTATGGCGTATGGGTCGTTGGCTTCTGAACCCTTCATAGAAGCGATTTTAAATCCTGCTCCAAACTCAACGCCCCTAACAGCCGGAATGTTAAACAACATTTTCGCTATGTCCGAATCTAAGGAATCAAATATTGGCTCCCCTAAACCCGCTGGAACATTTAGGGCAATTGCTTCAACTACTCCTCCAACGCTGTCTCCTTCCCTAGAGGCTTCAAGAATCTCCTTAATCATTTTTTCCGCTACTTCTGGAACAGCGCATCTAACGGGATTAGAATAAACGTTTCCTCGAATACTCTCGTAGGGGACGTCGCCCTCAACTTTAACATTTCCAATCTGCACGGTATGAGCTAAAACTTCGATTCCCAAAAGACCGAGGATTTTCTTGGCGATGGCTCCAGCCATAACGTAGGCAACTGTAATTCTGCCGGAGAATCTTCCTCCTCCCCTAGGATCATTGTATCCGCCATATTTTACCCTAGCCGTGTAATCGGCGTGTCCAGGTCTAGGTTTGATGCTGACGACCCGGTAGGGTGTTGAATCAACATCCCTGTTCTTAACTATCATGCATATGGGCGCCCCAGTCGTATAGCCCTTATAGACTCCGGAAATTATTTCAACCCTGTCTTCCTCTCTTCTTGGCGTGCTTACCGCCGTTAAGCCGGGTCTCCTTTTATTCAGCTCGATTTGAACATCCTCCTCCTTGAGCGGTAAGCCAGCTGGGCATCCGTCTATAACTGCGCCTACACATTTCCCATGGCTTTCGCCAAAACAGGTGAGAACTAACGCTTTGCCAATCGAGTTACCGTTCAATTATATCCGCACCTAAAATCCTCATATCCCTAACAAAATTTGGATAGGACTTATTTATGCATTCAGCATCATGGATGACTGTTTCGCCGCTGGCTTTTAGAGCCGCTATGGCGCATGCCATCGCTATCCTATGGTCGCCATGCGGATCTATTTCAGCGCCATGTATTCTGCCTCCACCATAAACCTCCATAACGTCGTCCAAAACATTGATTTTCACACCCATCTTTGAAAACTCGCTAAGTAATGCTTCAACCCTATTCGACTCCTTAAACCTAAGTCTCCTAATACCCCTAATAACGGATTTTCCATCAGCAAATGCCGCAAGAACCACACATACTGGAACAAGATCAGGATTATCCCTCATATCAACATTCAGCGGCTTCAAACGCTGGCTAGAGCCCTCAATCTCAATAAAATCCTCTCCAACGTTAACGTAGACTCCAGCATCATTCAGAATGTCAATTATGAATCGATCTCCCTGAAGGGTTTCCTTTAGGAGATTTTTAACTTTGATATTGGAGCCAGTTATAGCTGCGGCGGAAAGCGGAAAAGCCGCTGAAGAATAATCGCCTTCAATGAAATGGTCATGCGGTCTATATCTCTGCCCAGAAGGCACATGAAAAACATGGAAATCTGTTCTAGCAGCGATTCCATGTTTTTTAAGAATGTTTAACGTCATTTCAACATAGGGCTTAGATTCTAGGGATGTCGTCAAAACAATCTCCGTGTCCTTTTCAGCCATCGGTGTTGCAAACAACAAACCTGAAATGAACTGCGAACTCACATCCCCTCTTATATTGGCTTTCCCTCCCTTTATTCCACCGCCAAAAACAATTATGGGAGGATAACCATTCATGCGCGTTGAATAACATTTGACGCCAATCTGATTTAATGCGTCTAAAAGAGGCTTCATCGGCCTTCTTCTCAAACTCTCGTTTCCAGTTAAAACCGATATTCCATCAGCTAATGCACATACAGGCGTGAGAAATCGAATTGTTGATCCGGATCCTCCGCAATCTATTATATTATTGGGGGTTTCCGGCTTAGGTGAACCAAAGATCCTAAATGTTCCATCAGATAACTCAACTATTTCTGCGCCAAGCATCCTACAAGCATTAATTGTTGCTAGTGTATCATCGCAAATAAGCGCATTTCTAACCGTTGAACAACCATCCGATAGAGCTGACGCTATGATAGCCCTATGAGTATAGGCCTTAGAAGGCGGAGCCTCAATGCATCCGCTTAAGCTTGCCTCTCCGCCCCGGATTACTAAATCGGTCAATTAGCATCGCCATTAAATAATAGTTGCTTCTCATAGAGTATGAGCTTTTTCACAGTTAATCTGCGCCTCAATTATTTCGCCTCCATATTTCCTCCATACGTTTTTTACATTGATGGCATAATCTCTTGGAATAACTGCCGCCACCGCTGGACCTTTACCAGATAAGCCGGCTGCTATGGCGCCCTCCGCTAAGGCGTCGAGCGCGATGTTCACGTCGTAGCCTAAAACAGCCGAATATAACAGTCCATTAAGCGTCATCGCCTGCCAATAATCGCCCATAAGAGCCATCCTATGCACAGCCCTAACCTCGTCTGCAATTATTTTCATTCTGCCAACATTGGATTTCGAAGTATAAGCCTTCTCCGATGGAACATGGATAAGAATAATGTAGTCGCCTTCAGGCTGAAACTGCCTCAAAATCTTTCTCTCATAATTGTCCGTTATAACCACGTTTCCAAAATATGAGGCGCATGCATCGTCAAATGCACCGGTTATGGTTACGCCAGCATCTATGGATGCATCAATTCCAAGGTTAACCACGGTTAAATCGTCGATTTCTTCGCCTAAAGCCGATACCGTTGCAAGCGCTATAGCATTAGCCGCCGCGCTACTGCTTTTCAGCCCGCGGGCTATTGGAATATCGGATTGAGTCTCAACATATGCGCCATACTGATCCTCAAGACCGAAATGCTTCAAAACACGCTTAACAGTCTTTTCAATGAGAATTGTGCTTTCAGAGGGATCTGAAAGAATTTTACCTTCAATTCTTCTAGGCTCGCTGGTGAGCTTAACTTTAGCCTCGGTTTTTAGACTTATACTTAATGCTGCGCCCAATCCACAGGATATGGCGTTAACAATTGTAACAGCACCGTATGCGACCGCTCGCCCAATCAAATCTAAACACCTCCTTCCCGACGTTGAATGACTTCTAAAGCCGCCTCCATCATCACATCGACTGGAGCTTTTACTCCAGTCCATATTTCAAATGATGCGGCTCCCTGATGCACAAGCATGGATAAGCCATCAACTACTTTCGCGCCTATGGACTTAGCCTCTCTAAGAAGCCTTGTTTCAAGAGGCTCATAAATTAGATCAAAAACCACTAGATCCCCTCTGAGATAGATTTGTTTAACTGGCGTTTCATTTTCATTCGGCTTCATTCCAACAGAAGTTGCATTAATTAATATGTCTGCATCCGCCAGCTCCACGCTTAAATTTTCATCCGTTAGAGGCAATGCTCTAACTTTAGCTCTATCGCCTAGAGCCTTGCGTATAGCGTCCTTTAAGGCTTTAGCCTTGCTGAATGTTCGATTAAGTATTACCAATTCGGATGCATGTTCGGCTAATGTGAATGAAATTGATCTCGAAGCCCCACCCGCCCCTAAAATCACAATCCTTTTGTCCGAGGGATCCACGCCAGCATGTTTTAAAGCGTTTAGGGCGCCTACTCCGTCTGTTGTATAACCGACGAGTCTACCGTTATTGTTGAGAACCGTATTTACTGAACCGGTTTTACGTGCAGTTTCATCTAACTCATCTAGATATGGAATTATGGCTGTTTTATGGGGCATCGTTACATTTAATCCACATATACCTAGCGCCTTAACTCCATAAACAGCCTCTCTGAGATCCCCGGACTTGACGTTAAATACCACGTAAACGTAATCCAAATCTAGACTCCTAAAAGCAGCATTCTGAATTATCGGGCTGAGAGAATGTTCAACCGGGTCGCCGATCAAGGCGCAAACCTTGGTTCTTCCAGAAATTTTCATGACTAAACACCAAACTTTCTATAAATTTCTCTTAACTCATAAATTGAAATTTGCCCCGGGGCAGTTTCCAATCCCTCTCCAAGGGATGCGTATGTGAAGGATGCTCCGAAGAGCGGTGAAAGAACTCTTGAAAGCAATCCATATTTCCCCATAGCAAAACATACTATCCCAGTTTTTTTGCTCATCTCATGGGTGAAGAGAAGAGATTTTATGCTATCTGAAATGTTTTTCGCCATTGTGACAAATTTGCATAAATCTGCCCCGGCGTTGATCTGCGCCTCAACAATCTTCTTCATGTCTCCGATCGATGGTGTGTGATTAAAATCATGAAATGAAACAATTGTCTCGGCGCCTCTAGCCTTAATTTCCTTAACAACCTCTTCTAAACCCTGAGTGGTTAATTCAATATCTACATATGTGAAGCCGGCTTCAGCTGCGCTGATAAGGGTTTTTATCCGTTTCTCCTCACTTAAATTGCATTTGCCTCCCTGCCTCCTTTGCCTATTCGTCGCTATGAGGGGCGTTGAGCATTGTTTAACAACATTATTCAGCAACTTCACGATTTCTGAAAACCCTAAATTTGCATAATCTAAACGTATTTCGATTAAATCTGCTCCGCTATCTTCAGCTTTACGCAACATAATAAGAGTGTCTGCAATACTTCCAGCTTTTATGGGAACACAAACCTCAACCTTCACTTCCACATCGCTCGGCGCCTAGCATTCAAGCAAAATTTTATCCATTATCAATCTTATAAGCATTTAACTTGGCTTCAATTTCTCCTAGATTTGCTCCCTGCTCCCATAAAGTTTTTTGAAGTAACGAGACATCAAGATCTCTAGGAGAAACCTCAAGTTTTGCCGCTAAAGCCGCCGCCGTGCCCGCTGCTTGACCAATAGCTACAACTATTGGTATAACCCTTATAGCGGCTTGGGCTTCATGGGTGGCTGATATACATCTGCCCGCGACAAGCAGTCCGTCAACTCTCTTTGGCACCAAACATCTGTAGGGAATGTCATATGCTTCGCCTGGAGGCGGTCTTTTGATGATGGTTCCCTCGCCGGCTGGATTATGTATGTCTATTGGATATGATCCCCTAGCGATAACATCTTCAAATTTCCTAGCCTTCAAGATGTCCTCCTCGGTTAAAACATATTCTCCAATTATTCTTCTTGTTTCGCGAACCCCTATCTGAACTCCAGACATTAGCAAATACGCGTTTTCAAATCCGGGAACCCTCTCTTTAAGGAACTTTATTAGCTCAAGCATTTCTTTCCTAGCCTTCATTTCAGCGTAAGTTAAGTCGTCTACATGGGTTCCATCAACTTTGATGACCCTTGTAGTGTTAAAGTGGATTTCACCTTTTCTTATGGTGGGAAACCAGAGCACTTTTTCCCTAGGAATGCTAATTTCCCCTCTATTCTTTGCCTCCCTGAAAAGTTTGTTAATCTCATCCCTAGGTGGCATCCTTTCTAAGTCGACGCCTCCCATTCGGAAATTTAATGTCATCGGCTGTGTTAATCCATCTCTTCTTCTACCTTTTTCGTAGGGAGCTCCAGCCATTACAGCGACATCGCCGTCTCCAGTAGCGTCCACTACAACCCTGCCAAGGATAGCTTGTTTACCAGATTTGTTATACACTTCGACGCCGCGTATAATGTTTCCCTGCATTACGGCGTCTATGACACATGTATGTAACATTAACTTAACCCCAGCTTCCTCCACCATCTGATCAAGAACAAGCTTCATAATCTCAGCGTCAAAAGCCCTAGTTCTTTCATCATAGCCATTCATGCTTTTCAGCCGATCGATAATTTCCTGAAAAATCCCCTCTATGATTTGCTCACCATTCGCATGAAAAGTCATGAATGGATTAACCAGACCAGCAGTCATTGTTCCCCCTAGGAAACCATATCTTTCAATTAAGATTGTGTCAGCTCCATTACGTGCTGCGGCAACCGCGGCTGCTACTCCAGCAGTGCCTCCTCCAGCAACGATAACATCATGTTCAGATTTAATGATCAATTATCCGTCACCAACTTTACCCTTAGCCCTAATTTGTTTTCATATCGTTAAAAGAATTTTTGTCCTTTGCTTGGATTTAAATGATGGAAAAATTTATATGCTCATTATGTAGCCTATTTTGAGTGGTGTGAGGGTTTGGGGGATCGGGTTCATAAAAGGTGATTGTCTTCATCATTAAAGCGCCTTTTCTACCGGAGTTAGTAAATCCAATTCTCCTTAACCAGTTGGAGTTTATTTTCCAAAAATTTTCTCAATTTCCTTTTCGGATTTCATATTTTATGTTCAAACTGAAAAATGGTGGTGTGGCATCGTGAGTAAAGTTAGTTTCGTTATACCTAAGGGACATTTAGCCGAGGGAGCGTTCAGGTTGCTGGAGAGAGCTGGCTACATTATTTCGGGAAGCGAGCGCACCTATAGGCCCTCAATAAACGATCCGAAAATAGAGTTAAAGGTTCTTAGACCTCAGGAGATTCCGGTTTTCGTTGGTGAAGGGCTCCACGATTTAGGTATAACTGGAATGGATTGGCTAAATGAAACCCGCGCCGACGTTGAGGTTTTATTGGATCTTGAGTATGCGAGAGTTAGGCTTGTGCTCGCGGTTCCTAAATCTTGGACGCATATAAATAGCCTATCAAGTCTCCTGGAAAAGTTTTATCGAGAGGGGAAAACGCTTAGAATATCCACGGAATACTTGAATGTTTCAGCCGAATATTTGATGAAGAATCCAACCTATAAGCGGCTTTATGGAGAAAAGGAGCCCCTAGTGATTACGCCGTGGTGGAGGAAGGGTGAAAACAATCGGGTTGCAATTTACTTGTCTTTCGGTGCAACTGAGGCTAAGCCTCCGGAAAACGCCGACGCCATAATAGATGTGACTGAAACCGGTGAGACCTTAGAGCGAAACAATTTAAAGCCTATTGAAACGGTGATGGAGTCCACGGCGATACTTATAGCCAATAAAAACTCCCTTAAGGATCCTATGAAGCGTGAGAAAATATATGATGTGCTAACTCTTCTGAAGGGCGTTATCGAAGGAAGGAAAAAGCTTCACATATTTGTGAACGTGCACAAAGATAATCTTCCAATACTTTTGGAGAAGCTGCCAGCGCTTAAAAAACCGACGATTGCGCCATTATCAGATAAAAATTGGTATTCCGTAAACACTGTAATAGACAAAAATCAATTTCTTGAAGTGCTTCCAATTCTAAGGAGGCTTGCTCAAGGATTAGTTGTCTATGAGCCTAGGCAGGTTCTTCCATTGGAAGAGATAACCTCTAATGAAAGGGGAAGGGACTCTTAAATATGGCTATAAAAGTAATGAAAGTTAGTGAAGCACGCGCCACCACACTAAAGAACAGGTGGCCAAACAAGAGAAGCATAAACGCAGAGCTGCTAAAATACGTTGAAAAACTTATTGAAGCCGTTAAACAAAGAGGGGATGAAGCCCTCATCGAATTAACCGAAAAATTTGATAAAGTGAAGCTAACTGCTGAACATCTAAGAGTGAGCAGGGAGGATATTGAAGAAGCCTACAGTAAAGTGAGCGATGAACAATTATCGGCGCTTAAAGCCGCAAAAAATAGGGTTGAAGAATTTGAAAAACAAATTCTACTGAACTCAACTTTCGAATACATTTGGAATGATGTAAAGATTCGCAGAGTTTATCGCCCATTAACAAGCGTTGGATGCTACATACCCGGCGGGAAAGCCGCCTACCCTAGCACAGTTATCATGACCGTTGTGCCAGCCAAGGTTGCAGGCGTTTCTAGAATCGTTGTTTGTTCTCCACCTAAAGAAGACGGTGAGATTAATCCATTAACTTTGGTAGCCGCCGACATATGTGGTGCAAGCGAAATCTATAGGATTGGCGGCGTTCAAGCCATAGCCGCCCTAGCCTATGGAACTGAAACGATAAAACCGGTTGAGAAAATTGTTGGTCCCGGAAACCAGTATGTTTCGGCTGCAAAAATGATTGTTTCACGTGATGTTCCAATTGATTTGCCGGCTGGACCAAGCGAAATAATGATTTTAGCCGACGAGAAGTCTGATCCACGATTTATTGCTGTAGACATGGTTTCGCAGGCTGAGCATGGAGTTGACAGCATCCCAATCCTTGTAACGGTGTCTAGGCGGGTTGCTGAAGCCGTAGATGAGGAAATTGGAAATCTGATGGAAAATGTGTCAAATAGGCAGGTTGTTTCCCAATCCCTAGAGAAGAACGGTTTTATACTGGTTGCTGAAAACATGGAAGAAGCCATAGACTTTGTAAACGATTTCGCTCCAGAGCATCTTGAAATATTTGCTGAAAATGCCTATGAAATAGCTGAGCGCATACATTCCGCCGGGCTAGTGTTGATCGGCGGATATACGCCGGTTTCCCTAAGCGACTATTATCTAGGAACAAATCATGTTCTACCGACGGGAGGTTTCGGACGAGTCTACTCCGGCTTATCCGCCCTCTCCTTCATTAGATTCATGAATATTGTTGAATGCAAAAAAGAATCTTTTAAGAAACTTAGCTTTATTGCTAAAGTCTTGGCTGAAAGTGAGGGCTTATTGAATCATGCATTGGCTATAGAGGAGAGAACGAAAAAATGAATGTAAAAAGTAAAAGGCTGATCCGCGAGGCTATTGCTGAAGCCCAGAAGCTTAGCAAATACAGTATCGGCGAAACCATTGAGGGCCTAGCAATAAAACTTGGTGTAAAACCATCTGAAATCCTAAAGCTAAACTCTAATGAAAACTTCTTTATCCCCCTTGACTTCCTAAGAAACATTCTAAGACAGGTTGTTGATGAAACTGATCCTAGACTGTATCCAAGAGACGAGTTTAGGGAATTAAAGGAGGCGCTAAGCCAGCGCCTAAACGTTCTGCCTGAGGAAATAGTTATCGGTGCTGGAAGCGATCAGCTCATCGATTTAGTTTCCAGAATGTTTTTAAGCAGGGGAGACGAAGCCCTCTCAATTAATCCAACCTTCGTAATCTATGAACGCTGTGTAAGGATTCAGAAAGCTGAATATAAGAGCGTGCCATTAAAGGATGATTTTTCTCTCGACGTTGACGCTCTTATTTCCTCGGTGAATCCTAAAACTAAAATCATTTTTCTCTGCTCTCCAAACAATCCTACGGGAAACCGATTCAGCCGCGAAGATATATTGCGTATAGCTGAGAATTTTAATGGGCTTGTCGTCGTTGATGAAGCATATGCGGATTTCGCCAGCGAAACGCTAATAGATCTAGCTGGAGAGCTTGAAAACTTAATTGTTTTCAGAACCTTCTCCAAATTCTTCGGCCTAGCTGGATTAAGGGTAGGCTACGCCATAACAAACCGCGATTTAGCTAAAACCATAAATGAGAGGTTTCAGATGCCATTTTCAGCCTCCATCATTGCTTTAAAAATGGCTACAAAGCTTCTAGAAGAAGAGAATTTTAAGTTTATTGAGGAGAAAGCCCTTGAGCTTAAGGTTGAGAGATCTAGGCTTATTAAAGCGCTTAACAATATTGAAGGTGTTAAAGCATTTCCATCTGAAACAAGCTTTATACTGTTTCATGTCGAAGACATAAGTTCACCTAGCGTTTATAAGGCGCTTCTGAAAAGGGGCGTTATAATCAGAGAGATTGGAAAAGTTTTGAAATTCAAGAACTGTCTAAGAGTCACCGTTGCCCCCGCAGAAATGATGAAGCGTTTCCTAAAAAGTTTGGAGGAGGTTTTAGATGAACTTAGGGCTTGAAGAATACATTACATTAGATCTAGGCTCTGGGAAAGCCTATCTTAGAGAAGATAAGGCGGAGGATCTGCGAAAAATCGATTCCATAATATTTGACTGTGATGGAGTACTCATCGATATAAGGGGATCCTACGATAAAGCGATTGCAAAAACAGTCGCCTATATCTTCGAGGGATTAACCGGCTACACCATTCCAGAAAACATGGTCTCTGACAAAATAATGTTTCTCTTCAGAAGAAGCGGAGGCTTCAACAATGACTGGGACATAGTGTACGGCATAACAATGTTTTTAATTTGCGAATTGCCCAGAAGCATGCTTAAAAAAATTGAGGAGTCAATCAAATCATCCATTAAAGAAAAAGATTTACTGAAACGCCTATCATCTATTAAGGAGAAAATGCGCCTAGAAAATTTTGATCTAGGCGGTCTCCTAGAAAATCTGATAGCAAAGCTTGAGCATTTCACAAAATTTTTAGATGTAAGCGGCGTAGCCTCGGTTGATAGGACAATATTGAAGTCGAGAAAAGTTTCAGAAAGTTTCTATAATCTGCTTAAGAACTTCCTTTATGGTTCGGAAAGGGTTGGTGAAAGCATAATTCCAACAATCTTCGAGGAAATTTTTTGCGGTCCAACGCTTTTCAAGGAAATTTATGATGTTGAGCCAACGTTTTATCATGGTCCGGGAATGATCGAGAATGGGAAGCCTATTGTTAGCCATGAATCCTTCAAGCGCTTAGAGGAGGTCTTAGGTGGAGCAAAGTTTGGAATAGCTTCTGGAAGCCGATTTAAGTCGGCGCAGCATGTTCTACGCGACCTTTTAACATGGTTTAAGCCGGAGGCAATCGTATTTCTCGACGATATTGAAAAGGCGCAGAAGGAATATTTGAAGAGGGGGATTAAAGTTAATCTCAAGAAGCCGAATCCATTCTCGCTTCTTAAATCTGCCAAGGCTTTGGAGCCATTCAATCTAGCCCTTTACGTCGGCGACTCCATGGAGGATGCGATAACGGTTGAGGAGGCAAGGAAAGTTGATTCAAGATTCATGTTTGCTGGAGTTTACGAATACTCAAGCATGAAGGATGAATTCATAAAGGAATTCATTAACTATGGATGCGACCTCATTTTGCCCTCAGTTAACGATATATGGGTTGTAATCAATGCTTTTAGGGGTGAGAAGCCTTGAGGGAAGCCGAGGTTCAAAGAAAAACATCTGAAACCGATGTTAGGGTTAAGTTGAATCTTGATGGAAAAGGTTTAGCCGACATTCATACTGGAGTATCCTTCTTGGATCATATGCTTAACCTGCTTGCTACACATAGTCTAATCGACATATCCATCAAGGCTAGAGGCGACTTAAGCCACCATGTCATTGAGGATGTCGCCATCTGTTTGGGTGAAGCGATAAGAAAGGCTCTCGGCGACTTTACCGGCATAAGAAGATTTGGATACGCCGTTGTCCCAATGGACTGCTCATTAGCCCTCGTAGCAATAGATCTCTCCAATAGACCCTATCCAAAAATCGATTTAAAGCTTGAAGGAAAACGCATCGAAGATATGGCCTCTGAAGACATAAATCATTTTCTCGAAACCTTGGCGATCTCTCTACGCGCAAACATGCATGTGAGAGTTCAATATGGTTTAAACGACCATCACAAAGTTGAGGCGGCGTTTAAGGCTTTGGCGTTATCTCTAAGACAAGCGGCTTCAATAGATCCGAAAAGAAGGGGTGTGCCGAGCTCTAAAGGGATTTTATAGGGGACCTAGAAGATTGGCGCCGAGAGTGGTCATATTAAACTATGGGGTTGGAAATCTCTTCAGCATAAAAAATGCGTTAGAAAAAGCCGGCGTAAACGTAGAAGTGCTCTCAGATATTCATAGCTCTGAAAATATTGATGCTATTGTTCTCCCCGGAGTTGGAAACTTTAGAACGGGATCTAAAAAATTACTGAGGATCAAAGATCAAATAATAGATCTAATTGAAAACAATGTGCCGATTTTAGGCATATGCTTGGGCATGCAATTATTTTTTAAGGAAAGTGAAGAGAGCCCAGGGGATCCCGGCCTCAATCTGTTGGATGGCGTAGTTGTCAAATTTCCTAAAAATATTAAAATACCCCATATGGGCTGGAACACCATAAAAATAGTTAGATCCTCAGATTTTCTTGAGGGAGTAAGTGAAAAAGATTACTTCTATTTTGTTCACAGCTACTATACAATTCCAAAAGATCCCTCTATAATTGTTGCTAAAACAGAATATGGCGTTAATTTTCCCTCCGTGGTGGCTAAAAACAATATTTTTGGCGTTCAATTTCATCCAGAAAAATCCGGCGAGTCCGGCAAGAAAATTATTAAAAACTTTTTGAGGATAATTAAGCGCTGAGGATGAAGCCTTGCATATTATTCCAGCCGTTGATATAATGGATGGTAAAGTTGTCAGATTGTTGAGAGGCGATCCGCGATTAATGAAGTCTTACGAGTTTCTAGGCGATCCAATATCGGTTGCTAGGAGATGGAAATCCGAGGGCGCGCCGATAATACATGTCGTAGACTTGGACGCCGCGCTTGGAAGGGGAAACAACATTGAACTGATAAAGAAAATGATTCAATCAGTTAATGTTCCAATTCAAGTTGGGGGAGGAATTCGAAGCATAAAGCATGCCCGCCGATTAATTGAAGTCAACGCTGAAAGAGTGGTTTTGGGTTCCCTTGCATTCAAAAATCCGGAAGCCATTGAAACGCTTTTGAATGAATTTGGATACAAGAGAATTGTTATAGCCTTGGATCACGTGAATGGTGAAGTGGTGGTTAATGGCTGGAAAACCAAAACTGGCGTAATGCTTGAAGAAGCTGCTAAAAAATTTCTGAAAATGGGCGTTAGATTTTTCCTAGTAACGTCCGTTAAGCATGATGGAATGATGAGCGGTCCAGATGTAGAAAATTTGTCTAGGGTTTTAGGTTTAAACGCTAACATCATAGCCTCAGGTGGAATAAAAAGCCTAGATGACATAATTGCTTTAAGGGATCTCGGCGTTTACGGAGTTGTTATTGGTAGAGCATTATATGAGGGTTTAATCGACTTGAAGGAAGCTTTAAAAGTCGCTTTCAAGTAGAAAAGAAAACAAGGGAGAAAAAGATATGGTTTTAACTAAGAGGATAATACCCTGCTTAGACGTCGATCATGGAAGAGTTGTAAAGGGGATAAATTTCATCAATTTACGTGATGCCGGCGACCCGGTTGAACTTGCAAGACGCTATAGCGAAGAAGGAGCCGATGAACTCGTTTTTCTAGACATAACAGCCTCGCCGGAAAAAAGGAAGATTCTCAAAGATGTTGTTAAGGCAGTTGCATCTGAAATAAACATACCATTCACCGTTGGCGGCGGAATTAGAAGCGTTAAAGATGCACGTCTAGTTCTCTGCAATGGAGCCGACAAAGTATCGATCAATACAGCTGCCGTAGAAAACCCCGAATTGATTAAAGATCTTGCCGAAACCTTCGGGTCGCAATGCGTTGTTCTAGCCATAGACGCTAAGAGAAGATATGAAAAAGCATCCGAGAAAACTATTGTAAAAACGCCTCGAGGATCATGCTGGTTTGAAGTTCATATTTATGGGGGGCGAAAACCAACGGGCTTAGACGCCGTCAAGTGGGCTATTAAGGGCGCTGAGCTGGGTGCTGGTGAAATTCTCCTAACATCAATGGATAGAGATGGAACAGAGAATGGCTACGACATCGAATTAACTAAGAGCATTGCCGAAAACGTCAATATACCGGTCATAGCAAGCGGTGGAGCCGGTAAACCAGAACACTTCCTAGAGGTTCTCACTCTAGGGAAGGCGGATGCGGCTTTAGCCGCCTCAGTTTTCCATTACAGTAAATATCCAATACCTGTAATAAAGCAATTCCTATATGAGAGGGGGGTGCCAGTTAGATTATGAAGAAAAATAAGATCGTAAGTATAGATGAATTGGATTTTAAGAAGGTTGGCGGATTAATACCGGTTGTGGTGCAGGAACATAGTTCTAAAAAGGTTTTGACTTTAGCTTACGTGAATAGGGAAGCCCTAGAAAAAACCATTGAGACCGGATACGCCCACTACTTTAGGCGGTCGCATGGTAGAGTTATGAAGAAGGGTGAAACATCCGGACATGTTCAAGAAATCGTAGACATTTTTGTCGACTGCGATTATGACGCAGTGTTATTTATTGTGCGGCAGCATGGTCCAGCATGCCATCTAGGAGAGGAAACATGCTTCCACAATAAGTTAAAAAGATAATTGCTGCTACTTTATTCCCCTCTTTTTAAGCGAAGTAACTAGCTTGCAGAAATGACATGGTCTATCTTTTATGGAGGTCGGCATCCCGCATATCGGGCACTCATAAATCTTTACCTCCCGATCTTTCGCCGCTTCTTCAAGCATCGGCAGTATCCTCTTAAAGTGGGATCGTATAAACATGTGCTTAAACGCCGGTATCCTCTCAGTTATCATGTTCAGCAGCTCCTTTCTCTTTATAGACCTAGCGTTTACGGAGAACTGACAATTAATTTCTCTAACCGGTAAATCCCTAAACGCAGCATAGAACATGCATTCCATATCAGTTAAACCTATCAGAGGCTTTATTTTCGGCACAAGCTTTGGATGAGTTTTTGGTAGAAATGGCTTCAATCTCAAGAGGGATGTGATATTGCCCTCCAAATAAAAGTTGAATAATGCCTCAACTGTATCATCCAAATTATGTCCAGTCGCAATCTTCGTCAATCCCATGTCATATGCGATTTTGTTGAATAAATAGCGCTTTACAGCTCCGCATGCTGAACAAATCTTTCTACCATAAATCGTGGACTTGAAATCACCTATCGAAAAACCAAGCTCTTTTTCTAGACTGTAGATAACAATCTCTCTATCAAGCATCTTCGCTAACTCCTTAACCTTCCCTAGACAATGTGCAGAATATTCTGGAATGCCTAAATCAATGTAAATTAAAACCATGTCGATTTTGCTATACAATCTATTCATTATATATGCTAGGGTCGCGCTGTCTTTTCCACCTGAAACGGCTATCCCTATTCGGTCATCTCTGGCTATCATCCTATAAGCATTAATCGCGTGTTTAACTTTCCTCTCGGCTAAAATTAGAAAACAGTCTGCACAGAGATTTAAGTTGGAATACGCCAAATAGACTTCAGCATTTCTCTCCCGACATCTACTACATTTCTTCGCCATCTACGTCTCTCCCTTATAAAAAATCTAAAGTTCAGTTTTGCTTTTAAACTTACCAGGAGCGAGAATCTCCCCGCTGAAGCAGGGAGAGCGTCAAATTCATCAACAAGAAACGCTATCAAATCTAAAAGGGGAACAGTTCAACCCATTCTTTCATTTAATCATTCTAAAAGCTTATTTCCTCCATTATAATAGATTTTTAATTGGCGAATAACTTATGGTGAATCTTTGGCGAGATATCCCGCCTGGAGATGCTCCTCCAGACATTCTTAACGCTGTCATAGAAGTTGTGAGCTGGTCGAGAGACAAATATGAATATAATAGAGAATGGGGAGTTTTCGTGCTTGACCGCGTGCTACATTCCTCAGTGGTTTTTCCAGTCGAATACGGATTTATCCCGCAAACATGGTATCATGACAACGATCCGCTTGACATAATGGTCTTATCCTACGAACCCCTTGAAGTCGGCTGCATAGTTAAAGTCGCGCCTATTGGCACCTTAATCCTAGAGGATGAGGAAGGCGAGGACCCAAAAATACTCTCCGTTCCAGTGAGAGATCCAAGGTTTAATGGTATTAGGAATATAAAAGATGTTCATCCACATCGGTTAAGGGAGATAAGGGAATTTTTTGAAGTATATAAGAGGCTTGAGCCTAGGAAATGGGTTAAATTTAAGTCTTGGGAGGATGCGGAAAAAGCAAAAAAACTCGTAATGTATGCAATAAACCTCTATAAAAATACTTTTCAAAGCAAATAAACATAATTTAGGAGTTATGATGTGGAATGGAAGGTATGTAAATGAAAGCTGCAGTTTTACATGATGTTAGAGACATTAGGGTTGAAGAGGTTAAGAAACCAGAAATCGCGGAAGATGAAGTTTTAATTGAAGTCAAAACCGCTGGAATCTGTGGAACCGACCTTCATTTTTATAAGGGTGAATGGAAAGTCGACATGCCTATAATTCCCGGACACGAGTTTTCAGGAGTTATAGCGGAAGTCGGTGAAAATGTAGATGGTTTCAAAATCGGTGAGCATGTTGTCGCTGAACCAAACATTACCTGCGGGTCATGCTATTTTTGCTTGATGTCTGAAAGAAACTTCTTCTGCGAAAATCTGAAGGCAGTTGGCGTCACAGTAAATGGCGCGTTCGCAGAGTATCTGAAAATAAAGGGCAGAAACCTTTACAGAATTCCTGAAAACTTATCCTTTGAAGAGGCGGCTTTAATTGAACCCCTAGCATGTTGCATTAGAGGTCTAGACAATGTGGGTATAAAAGCCGGTGAATCGGTTCTAATAGTTGGTGCTGGACCTGTAGGGCTTTTACTTATGCAGCTAGTAAGAAATTTCGGAGCCTCCATGATCATACAAACTGACTTAGAGGATTATAGACTTGAAAAAGCCTTGGAGCTTGGCGCTGATCATGTCATAAATGTTCGTAAAGAGGATCCGATAAAAGTAATTAAGGAGTTAACTGGAGGCTATGGAGTGGACGTAGCTATAGAAGCCGTAGGTAGCCCGAAGGCAATAACCCAAGCTGTGGAAGCCGTCCGCAAAGGTGGGCGCGTAAACATTTTTGGAGTTTCGCCGCAGGATGCTGTTTGGCAGGTTAAGCCATTCGATTTATATTCGAAGGAATTGACGATAACAACGTCCTATAGGAGTCCATACACTTTTCAAAGGGCTGTAAAAATGGCGTCCTCAGGAAGATTGAAACTTAAGCCCCTGATAAGCCATATATTTCCGCTAGAAAAAATAGCTGAGGCGTTTGAAATTCTTGATAAAAAGCTTGATAACGTGATGAAAGTGATATTGAAACCCTCTTAGCTTTATCGACTGATTTCGCTAGAAATTGACTAAACCATCTCTAAGCTAATTTTTATTTCTCCATCAACTATCCGCCCAACTATAAGCTGACCGCTCTTAAGTGGTTTCCACTCCTCTTCACGATTCGTTTTCTCCGAGGCTATCACCAACCTTGTGGAGTCATGGATGTAAACCATCCGCCAAGCTGGTTGATCGCCATAGCATAGAGAAACCGCTCCTTCATCTCTCTCCTCATCGTATTTGCAATACGCGTAAAGTTTTTCTCCATCGCTAAATATGATGTTCAAGCCAATATACGGTCTATCCTTGTTTGGATACCTTTCACGATTCTCTAACCAAACCCTTAAAAGATCCTCCTGAAAACTCTTTAATGCTTCTGGAAGAGTTTTTCCCTGCGTTATTTCCCTCATTATATACCAAAAGTAGACTTCGCTGTCATTTAAACCCTTTATATTGAAGCGCCAATCCCCTAAAAGCGCTGCAATTTCATCTGGAAGGTTTATGACCCCATTGTGCGCAAAGACGTAGTTTCTATAACCGAAGGGTTGAGAGTTTTCAATAGAAATAAGCTTCTTTTTTGGCAGTCCCCTTGGATTACTGGCACCCCTAATATGCGCGACTATTATGTTGGAGCTAATTTTGCTTACAAGCTCTTTAAACCTCTCATGTTCCTCAAAAATCGGTTTTTCGCTTTTTACAAGCCTTAAAAAACCATTAACGTAAAAGCCTATGCCCCATCCATCGCCCTGAAGCCTCTTTGGATTAACTTTGCTTTGAACATAAAGTGAGCATGGATCATCCACGAGATATTTCGAAGCATTGGAAGGTTCAACTGAAATAACGCCAAATAAGCGGCACATAGCTATCAAACCTCAAACTTTCAATTTTTCTCCTTAAACTTAATAGCATTATCTAAATTTTTAACATTAATTCATTTTCCATCAACTTCTCTAAATATTTAGTTCAAGAAACCTAGTATTTTAGTATGCCTAAAAGTTGCTATGAATTTGCTGATCCTAGTGTTCTGAAAAATCATGTTTTGAGAAAACCGTATATTTTTCGGACTTTTTGACCAAAAACAGGGAAAAATTATGTTTATAAAGGAGATTTAAAAATTTATAATCTATGACTATATCATGTCCTATTCTATGTTCTGCTGAGCATCAATCTATACGATACTATTGCTGTCTATATGCTGAGAGCATGGCGGGTGATGATTAGCATGCCTAGGAATGACAAGAGTAAGGAGATACAGTTGAGGATTTCAAGGTTAGTCATGAATCTTTTCATGGTTTTCATTTTCTGGGTTTTAAATGCTTTTGTCCCTCCAACCCTAGAAGGAGTTTATCTTCCGGGAATACATTATCCAGCTGGTCAGGTTTTCTGGTTTATAACCCTTTTAATAATGATTATGTTCTTAGCGAGAGTTCTTTCAGACGCCTTGGCTCTAGGAAACTTTCTGACGGAAATAGTCATTAGAAGAATAGGGATAAAAGAGGAGCTCTCACCTAAAAGAGCATTAAGAGATCTAATCTACATAATAGTTACGGTGCTTGTGGCAGCCGCTATATCCCCCTTCATAAAAAGTGTGGAAAGCCATATAAGCATGATATCAACGGCCGTAACCTACATTGCCCTGACCCTCATAATAGTTTTGATCTATGATATTAGCAGAATAACTTACAATCTAATTGAAGGGAAAGCCGAAATTTTGGCGAAGAAAATATCTAAGCTTATAAGCGAAGAAAAGACTGGGCGGAGCGACGGATGACGGAGAGCGTTATAATATTATTCCTAGTATATTTGCTGACAATATTGTTGGCGGCAACTGAAGTTGTCCCCCTTTCAATGAGCGCCTTAATAGGCGCACTATTAACCGCGTGGTTTGGGATTCAATATGATGTCTTTTCCTATGAGGAAGCCCTACATTTCATTGACATGCGGTTAATAGGCTTAATAATTGGAACCATGGTGGTAGTTGAGGTTGCGAGAAAAAGCGACGTTTTTCATTTTATAGCCTTGTATACTGTGAAGCTCGCTGGAGGAAACCCAGGTAGACTTTTTGTAGCTTTATGTGTGACTTCAGCAGTGGCTTCGCTCTTTCTAAGCGATTCAACAGCTATGTTACTGATGGCGGCAGCGATCATTACTATTTCAAAAATTCTCGAATATGATCCTCTTCCATTTTTTCTTTCTTCAGTGATAATGATTAATTTAGGTGGGACCAGCACGCTCATAGGCTCAGTAAGCAACATGATAATTGGCATCGAAGCCGGAATGAGCTTCACGGAATTTATAAGCTACCTAGCGCCCTGTGAAATTTCCCTCTGGATTCTTATGATAATAGTCCTCTATAAAATCTTTAAGCCGAGACTTGGATCTAAAAAGGATTTAAAACAGTTGCCTGAATATGATCCTTGGAGAGCGGTCAAGAACAGAAGAATTTTTATTAGAGCTTCTCTCATACTATGTTTGATGATAGCGCTCTTCCTAGTCCTCGACCAATTGAATATTGGTCCGGAAGGAGCGGCTCTTGGATGCGCGATAATGGCTTTGCTCCTAACAGGATTAGATCCAGCCGAAATCTTCAGAGAGCTGGACTGGGAGACAATCTTCTTCGTAGCTGGATTTCTGTTCATCATTAATGGTCTAGAACGAACTAGATTTCTTTCGGAGATTTCAAGGGCAATGATGGCTCTCGCTGGAAATAACTGCCTATTCACGACACTCCTCACTCTATGGTTTAGCGGTCTAGTAAGCACGATAGTAAGTAATATCGCGGTTGCACTCACTTTTACGCCTATCATAAAAGGTATCGGCGTTTCCGGAACCGACATTAATGCTATATGGTCGGCGCTTGTTTTAGGAACGAATCTTGGTGGAGCAACCGTGCCTTTCAGTAGCACTGCCTGTGTTATGGCCATAGGCGCCCTAAAGCGGGAAGGCATCTCATTAAGTTTTTCCGAGTTTACTAAATTAGGGGTCATTACAACTTTTATCCAACTATTGTTTGCAAGCCTGTATCTTATTGTGAGATTTAATTTGATTTGGTGACGTAAATTGAAAAAAATTAAGGAAATGGAGAAAAAATTGGAAGGAATGAAGAAGCTGTTCAAACTTAGAGAGAAAAGGGAGGAGGAATACGAGAGAACAAAGGAGGAATTCAAAAAAGTATTGGGTAAACCCTACATACGCCTTAATATAGAAATTCCTAAAGGATATGAAGATATGACTGATGAATTCCTAGAGCTTGAAGGGGATGAAAAATTTAAAGGGAAGGTGGAAAAACTTGTTGAAAGACAGCTCAAGCAGAAGAAGAGGGAGAAGAATAAAACCAATTCTGCTTCTAAATCCAGAAAATAATCTGTTGATGAAGATTTTTAATAAGAATAGTTTTAAAGCCTTAAATCAGCCTAAATTAAGGGCGCCAATATTAATGCTACCATAATGAACATTCCAGAAGCCGCCTGCATTTTGTAAGCTCTTTTATATAAATCCTTTTCGCCCAGATGTTTATAGAGTACAAGTAGGCTATATGCAAATATAATGGTTGCGACTGTAACCATAGATAGATACAGTAGGTTAAAACCATAGAAGATTGAGGCTAAAAATAGGATTGGCATTCCCCCTACAAAGGTGGCTGCCATAAGCTTAACTGCTTTTCTTTCCCCAAGAACTATTGGAATTGTGCGAATCCCAAGAGCTTTATCTCCTTCCATATCCTTCAGATCTTTTGTGAATCCGCAACCAGCTGTTAATAAAGCTAGCGTAGCCGCCGCAATTATCGGGCGTGGACTAATTGCTATAAAACTGGCTCCAGAGAGAATCGCCATGCTTATACCTAATCCCCAACAAATGTTTGCAAACCATCCGTCCTTGAGCCTTATTGGCGGAAGAGAGTAGATAACCCCGAGAATCGAGAATAACGCTGTGAAGATTAGAGTCTTCAAATCAACCATGTATGCAATTGCTAAAGCCGAGGCGAATAATCCTATCGTAAGCACCTCAGCCTCCAGCTCTCCCACACGTCCAGATGGTAAGGGGCGTTCAGGAGCATTTATCCTATCAATTTCAACGTCGCAGATATCGTTTAGAGCATAGATGGCGAAAGCAGCTAATGTGATTGCTATTGCGGTACTAATGGTTTTTGTTAAGGGGGGATTAGAAGAAGCCCAGAGAGTTCCAGCCAATGAGCAGAAGCCGTAGTATAGGGTGGTTTTAGAGTGATGGAAAGGCTTCATTAATTCAAGGTAAGCCTTTAACTTTTCCAACATCTCGATTACGCATCCCTCTTTAACGGCTGTTTTTAAGGGGAGTTAAATCAATCTCCTGAGAATTCTTCCATATCTTCCAGAAAATGTTGTAAAAAACCTTCAAGACCTCCTTGTCATCGCTTACAAACGCTATCCTAAACTCTTTTGTTGGAACCTCGAAAACAACGATTTCTTTGTCAATTAGAGAAAATGAGATTGGGACGGTTCCAATCCTATAGTCCCCTCTGTTAGTAAGGTAATGTTTTAGTAGGTTTGGACGAATATTTCTGAGCAATCCGCCTATTAATTTCAGGAATTGAGGGAGATTTAGACGCTTATCGGTAACGGATTTTAATTCAACGCCCCTCTGAACAGCCTGTACTAGGCTCTGGCTTACTGAAAAATCCACGTATCTTGTTGCAATCAGTATCTGAGACTTCGCTTGATCAAATAAATTACTTAATGTTTTCACAAGAGTCTCATAATCACCTATAATCACTATTCTGCTATGATCGTCTAGGTCTTTGAGAAAACTTTCCTTCCCCTTCTCATCTAGAAGAGATGGGAAATCGTTGAAAACGAGTCTATACAAATTTCTTCCCAGAGGCGTCAAGCAATATGTATGCTCTTTCTTCTCATTAGATTTAGAAGAGACAACGCATTTTATAATCCCTAGGTTCTGCATCTGCCTTAAATATCTATAATATTTCCTAGGAGTTAGTTTCAGTCTCTTTATGATTTTTCTCCCGCTTTTAAACCCCTTTTCAGCTTCACTAAGAATTCTTAAAGCCGCAGAGCTCCCTAAAATCCTAAATATTAAGGAAAGCCTCTTTTCATATTCTTGATAACCTTCAGTCATAACAAGGACCGTAAATAATTACTAAAATATGTTTATATAGTGCTTTGGATATAAAATTTGCTTTTTATGTCACTAACTTTTCTTTACCAAGGCTTAAATTTGATGTGGGGA
>CAYNMB010000013.1:0-25480 GCA_964398235.1 uncultured Candidatus Bathyarchaeia archaeon
AAGGCGTTTTAAAGTATCCAATTATAGCCGTAAACGATGCCTACACAAAATACTTGTTCGACAACCGTTATGGAACAGGTCAAAGCAGCATAGATGGAATCCTAAGAGCGACAAACGTTCTATTAGCTGGGAAAAAGTTTGTTGTCTGCGGATACGGTTGGTGCGGACGCGGATTAGCCTTAAGGGCTAAGGGGATGGGCGCAAACGTGATAATTACCGAGATTAATCCTTTAAGGGCGCTTGAAGCAGTTATGGACGGCTTCCAAGTTATGCCCATCATGAAAGCGGCGGAAATAGGCGACATATTCGTAACCGCAACCGGAAACATAAACGTCATAAGAAAAGAACACATTCTAAAAATGAAGGATGGCGCAATCCTCGCCAACAGCGGACACTTCAACGTTGAGATAAGCATACCCGACCTAAAGGAGATCTCAACTTCAAAGAGGCTTATAAGACCAAACCTTGAGGAATATAGGCTTAAGGATGGGCGAAAAATATATCTACTTGCTGAAGGAAGACTTGTAAATCTCGCTTCAGCCGAAGGGCATCCATCAGAAGTAATGGACATGTCATTCTCAAATCAAGCATTATGCGTCGAATATTTAGCTAAAAACCCGAGGCTGGAGCCTAAAGTCTACCCCGTTCCAAAAGAAATCGACGAAACAGTAGCTAGGCTGAAGCTGAAGTCAATGAACATAGAGATTGACGAATTAACCGAAGAGCAGAAACACTATCTATCAAGCTGGGAGATGGGAACAATCTAGCCTATAGACGTGAGGCTGAGGCAGCTCCATTGAGCAACTACTATCTACCAAAAGGCATGCGTCCATCAACACTAGAAGAACGCCGAATCTTCTACACCGAAGAATTCAACATTAATGGAGTTCGAGAATGGCTTAAAGACTGGAGTGGAAAAGTTGTTTACGCAGTTATAATTGGAAGACATACGGGGATCTATCCGCCTGAATACGCCGAAGACAAGTCAACAACCATCCTGATAGAAAACTATAGGGATCTGGAGGATGTGAGACAATGGATCCTCGAATTTCTTCCCGAATCAGTATACTATGACAGAAACATCTACGATGAGCATGGCAACATAGTGGGTCAGGAATTAGCCATCGACTTAGATCCAGAAAACCTAACGTGCCCAATCCACGGTTCACTTGAGGATAAAATGCGTAGGCATCAAGGATTAAGCTTCTGCGAAATCGAGCTCAACATGGTGAAAGACGAAACCATAAGGCTTTATGATGAATTATCCAGCATGTTCTCCAACATCAAAATAGTATATTCTGGAAGAGGCTTCCACATCCACGTTTTTGACAAGGATGTTTTCGGCTGGAGCAAGGAAAAGCGCCTAAAATTCGCCAAAGAAATGAAAAAGAAAGGATTTAAGATAGATGAATGGGTTACTTCAGGCAGCATGAGGCTCATCAGACTCCCCCACAGTCTCCACGGTATGGTTTCAAGGATAGTTACGCCCCTAGACCGAAGAAGTTTAGAGAAGTTCAATCCAATCGAGGATGAAATATGTATCCCACGGTTCCTTAAACGTTCCCTAGCATGACTAGAAGACTAATATAATATGCTGAAACCACGTTTCTTATACTTCAAATATTTTCTGGGCGAAGAACCCCCGAGAAGGATAAATCACTCCTTCCCCGAACATCCCTTCTTCTTTACTTCCTCAGCCTTCTTCTCCTTCTTCCCATAGTAATAATACTTCTTTTTCTTTTCAGCCTCAGCCAAAAAATATCCCTCCACTCAAAATATTGACGAAAAACATAATATAAAGTTATTGAGGGAAAGAAAAATAATTTTAGTGAAAAAGGAAGTAGCAGATAATGGGCTGGAAAACCGATTTACTGGTCAGCATTGCTAGGGAAATATTTTCGGCAGTTCATCCGCTCCTCGGAACCGAGAAAGCGAGAGAAATAGTTGGCTTAGGCTTCGGAGGCGATAAAACGAGATTTATAGACGCAGTTTCCGAGGAAGCCGCCATCCGCTTCCTTAATGAAAGAGGATTTTCATGCATCTTAATCGGCGAGGAATGCGGCGTCAAAGAATTAGGCTCTCAACCAAAATTTTATTTGGTCTTAGATGGAGTTGACGGAACAACAAACGCCATCAGAGGAATAGGCTTCTCATCCGCCTCCCTAGCCCTTTCGCCGACAAAGTGGTTGAAGGACATAGAAGCCGCCGCCGTAATAAACCTATACAATGGCGGAATATACTCCGCTGAGAAGGGTGAAGGAGCAAAATTCAATGGGAAATCCATTAAAACCTCAGATAGAAGAAGGCTTGAGGAAGCTGTTGTAAGCATAGATGTTTCAAGAAGCCCAAAGGCAGCTGAGAAAATAGCACCGCTCGTTAGGAAAGTCAGAGCCATAAGGGCTCTAGGCTCAGCCTCTCTAGAAATATGTCATGTTGCATCAGGGCTTTTAGAAGCCTACATAGATGTCCGCGGAAAACTTAGGATAATGGATTTCGCAGCTGGCATGCTTATAGTCAAGGAGGCTGGCGGAGTTTTTCTCCAACCTAATGGCGAAGAACTGCCAAACATTCAATTAACGCATATTGGAGGCTTCTCAGTGGTGGCTGCTTCAAACAAAACAATTTTCGATGAAATTTCATCCACTCTAGGTAAGTGACGTCAATGAACGATAAAAACACCACGCTACTCAAGCCCATAAGCCCCTACCCCGCGCTTCTATTAATAAAGGATTCGGAGAAACATCTGGTTATCGCAGATCTACACCTAGGCTGGGAAGCATCGCTGGCTGAGAGAGGAGTCCACATACCACTCCAAGCAAATAAGCTCCTAAAAAGAATTGAACGCATAATATCCGCTGAAAAACCTGATTGCCTCATAATTCTTGGAGACGTCAAACATACAGTTGAGAAAATAGAGTTAGAGGAGTGGCGTAATGTTCCAGCATTTTTTGAAAATCTCTTAAAGAAAATTTCATGCATAAAAGTTGTTCCCGGAAACCATGATGGAAACATTGAGGCTCTACTGCCAGAGGGGGTTGAACTTGAGTCGCAAAAAGAAATAATAGTTGGCGACGTAGGGCTTTTTCATGGACATGCATGGCCGGATATTAGAATACTCTCCTGCAAAACGTTGGTCATAGGGCACATTCACCCTGTGATATCATTTCGGGATCCGATGGGCTTCCGCATAACCAGTCAAGTCTGGGTTAGAGCGCCCTGCAACCCTGAAACCCTAGCTAAATCGATGCTTAAACGCTACAATATTAGAGTTAAGGCGAATGAAGATGTAAAAGCAGTGGTGAAGTCAAATTTCTCGATTGAAGTTAAGGTGAAAAATCTTCTTATAATGCCCTCTTTCAACGACTTCCTCGGCGGACGGGCGGTAAATAGAACCTCTCCATTCGGAGAAGCCGCCTTCAAAGATTTTATAGGTCCAATTCTCCGCTCAAGAAGCGTAAACCTACGTGAAGCGGAAGTTTACTTGCTTGATGGAACATTCATCGGATTACTCAAACAATTGATAATGCCAAAATAGATTTATAAAACCGCTAAAAACCTGTTTAAATTTTATTATCAATCTTCCTTGTCGCGTGTAATATATGCCATTATGAAATCATACAACGCTTCTAGAAATAACAACTAATATATCGCTGTTCTCTCATTTTATGAATAAGGGTTGATGTTAAATTATTTTTCTGGAGAAAAATGAGATGGAGGAGGAAAAAGTAAGGAAGCTTGCAGAGCTTAGAGAATTTCTCGAAGAAAGAGTGAAAACTCTTGAAGCGGAGCTTGAGGGGCTGAAACTCGTATTAGAATTTATCAATAATATTTTGGTTGAAAGAAGCTTTAAGAGAGCCGCTGAAGTGGCTCAACCAACGCCAACTAAACCCGCTGAGATTACGCCTGCAATCACGCCCACCCCCCCAATTAGAGAAGCCGCGAAGATTATACCTTTAAAATCAGGGGACGGCGAGCTATTAGCCAGTATATACGTAGAAGACAGAAACATGCGAGTCATTCCAGAACCAGATAAAAAGTTTAATGTTGACACTCCGCCCTTCGAGGCCTTCCTCATCAACAAAGTTTTAACGAAAATGCGTGAAGTGGATCAAGAAGCCATAAAGAGAGGTGAATTAATGCCCGAAGACGCCCTATCCTTTGAAATAAAAACCGATGGGAAAGCAATTCGAGAAATATTGATCCAAAACGTAACTCCAAAAAGACAACGCGAATTAAGATCCGCTATCCGATGGACCCTAGAGAAAATGTATGAGAAAACCATGAAAACATAATCTTCCCTTCAATGAAGTGCTAGGAACATGCGAAAAACTCATATGTTGTTCCCACATCATATTTCTTGGACGATGAGGAGATCGAGGTACGTGGATAAGCCAGATGACGATCTTTTCCCGCTCCTGAGTCCAATAAACCCGCCTCAAGAAAACGTTTATTTTTAATACACTATTTTTAATGTGTTATTGCAGAATGCTACGAGGCTGACTTGCTTGAATCAGATTTTCCGTAAAACCGTGCGCGGCATGAGAGATCTGCTTCCAAAAGAAGCTGAAAAACTCAGGTTCATTGAAGGTACCGCTAGAAAACTGGCTAGACTATATGGCTATGAAGAAGTTATTACACCGGTTATTGAACATTATGAGCTCTTAGCAGCTAAAATCGGCGAAGAAAATAGGAAAAGAATGTATGTTTTCGATGATTTAGGCGGTAGGAAAGTCGCCTTAAGACCAGAATTCACCGCCTCAATAGCTAGGCTTGTTTCAACAAAAATGGTTAGTTTTCCAAAGCCGATAAGACTATTTTCCGTTGGAAGCCTCTACCGCTATGATGAACCGCAGCTTGGTAGATACCGCGAATTCTGGCAGGCGAACTATGAGCTTATAGGCTCAAATAAGCCTGAAGCCGATGCAGAGATCCTCGCCCTATCCTGCGATGTCCTAGAAACCCTAGGCTTAAAAAACTATGTTATAAAGATAAATCACATTGGAATTTTACGCAACATACTTGGACGAGAAAAAGTATCTGAAGAAAAGCAAAATACGATCATGCAGCTATTAGACAAAAAGGAGTGGGATAAAGCCCTACGCCTAACCGAAGAAACCGGCGTATCCAATAAATGTTTAGAAACGCTAAAAAGGCTTTTCGAAATCAAGGGAGATAAGAGAGAAACCGTCATAAAAATGCTGTCTGAAGCAGTAGAAGAGTATCCGGAGGCATCAGATTCCCTAAACAACTTAAACGAAATCGTTAGCCTCGTTGAGAACAGCGGCTTGAATGTTAAGTTCCATTTCGAAGCCGGCTTCGCTAGGGGGCTTGAATACTATACCGGCATGATTTTTGAGGCCTATGTGCCTGAACTCAACATTGCAGTAGGCGGCGGCGGACGCTATGATAAGCTCATAGAATTATTTGGCGGAGAAAGCACTCCAGCCGTCGGAGTAGCACTCGGCTTAGACAGAATTATGCTTGCAATGGATAAGCAAGCCGTCAGCCCACCTGAACCCCCCGAAAGCAGAGTTCTTGTTGTTCCAGTAGATGAAGACATGATAGCCGAAGCATTCAAAATATCCCTCGCCCTCAGAAAGAGCGGGATAAGAGCCGAGCTAGAAGCAATGAGACGCGGACTTTCGCGAGCCCTCTCAGACGCCAACAGAAGAGGAATAATACATGTGGTTATAGTCGGCCGAAAAGAATTGAGTGAAGGAAAAGTTGTTTTAAGAAATATGCTGGAAAAAACTCAAGAAGAAGTTAAAATAGAGGATCTGCCAAACAAGATTGGAAGTTAGCTTTTCTCCAGAGCTCTCTCTAAAGCCTTTATCACATTATTTTTTCCCATGGCAACTACGTATGGTCCCAGTCTAGGTCCAAAGGGAATGCCTAAAAGTATGGTGTAGAGGGTTCTAAAGAATTTCCTTGGACTAAGATTGTTTTGTCTAGCAGCCTCAAATATTGCGCTCTGAATCTCTTCAGCCTTTTCTGAAACCCGAATTTTTTCGATTAGCTGTCTTATGGCGTTAGCCTCTTCATCGCTTATTTCAACCCGCTTCTCCCCTATCTCTTCAAAATCTCTCACCCAATTTAAGGCATAGTTAATGCGTCTCATTAAATCTTCAGTTACTCCGCCATCTTTCAAGTATCCATAATCCTTAAGCTTCTGGACTATGAACTCGATTTCTGAACCCTTCGGCGCAACTTTAGCCAAGTAGGTCAGCACGTTGTATGGTACATGTATGAACGGCTTCTTCGGAGGCTTCATCAACCAACAGTATTTATATAAGCCCTTGAGCTTAGCCTCCTCCATTGGATCACTTATTCTAACCTTACCGAAATATATGTCTTCTAATTCATCAAGCTCATCCATGTATCGCGGTATATCCATGACAGAAATATTTCTTGTTCCAACAAACCGCTTCAACGTCAATAAAAGCATTGATTGAGGCGAACCATATCTAAGCCAAACCTGCGGTGTGAAAACGTTTCCAGCCGATTTAGAAATCTTCCTCCCACTTTTATCTAGAAACATTTCATATTGGGCATGTAATGGAGGCTCGTATCCAAGTACCTCACGTGAAATTCTATCATTCACTCTAACCGAATCTGCAATATCTTTTCCATAAGCCTCAAACCTTATTTCAAGAGCACGCCATCTTGCAGCGAACTCGCCAGCCTTCCACCCAAGCTTACCCTCACCTTTAGTGTAGTCTGCTTCACCCTCGTATCCGCAGCCTTCCAGCCACTTCCCCTTTATCTCCATTCCCTCACAAACGTAAAGCACCTTATTTTCTTTTGGCAGAAACTTGTAGGCCTTCGTCGTATATATCCTTCCACATGAAGCGCACACTGGAAAATAGGGGAGAACCTCAAGATACTTCCTCTGTCCGGTCTCCTCATATATAATTTCGCCTACGCGTTTAGCATTCTCCAAAATTATGCGTATCTCATCATTAAGTAAACCGTTTTTATATGCCTCTACGGCTGATATGAACCTATACTCTATGCCACATTTATCCAATGCCTCTAAAAGCATGTAAACCATATGGTCGCCGTAGCTCCTATGGCAGCCGAAGGGATCCGGAACTTCAGTAACCGGATGACCCAAATATTTTTCAAGGGATTTAGGCAATCCGTCTGGAACTTTCCTTAATCCATCCTTATTGTCGGAGAAAACTATGAATTCAGACTTGTATCCCTGCTCTTCAATCGCAAGTGAAACAGCGTAATTCCTCGCAACCTCGGATATGCTGCCTATATGTGGGAAGCCTGAAGCCGCCACGCCGCTTTCAACCCTAATAACATCTAGGCTTCTGCCCAGCTTCCGCTCCCGTTCAATGATCTTCAACGCCATTTTATCATACCATGTTCCATGACCAATTATCTTCTTACTCAATCTTCTTCAGCCCTTCCACCGTAAGCCACTAATAAAAGACTTAAAATCGAAATAAAAGGTTTATTGACCTTCTAAGCAAACGAATAAAACATATATATTTGTTACATAATTGTTAATCTTGCTAAAAATAGTGGGAATTATTTGAGGAGGTTTAAGTTTGAACTCTAAATCTTCTAGAGGCACCGAGCGCGGTAGAAAGGTTAAGGTTGAGTTTGGCGCAGTTTCAATTCCACTAGCAGTCCTTGAAGAAGTCGATAAGCTTATTGCAAAATTAGGCTATTGGCCCAGCCGTTCAGCTTTTGTTCGGGAAGCATGCCTAGAAAAAATTGAGCGTGAATATGAAAGGTTAAGGAAACTTAAAAAAGAGTAACGTTATCAATATTGCGAATACTGTAATTAGAGTCGAAAAAGCCTAAACAAACAAGGCTTAATATGGAGAAATTGTTAAGATCCGCCTTCTGATTTCCATGCTTCATTCTAGAAAATTCATTATATCACATAACTAGATTTTTATTTCTCGTCTTTAGACCTCTTATTTTGAATGTTGCTTCTCTCCAGTTTTTGCTGGAAGTATTTCTCCCAATCCACTTTAAGCATGATGACTATTATCATTGTTAGTAGCACTGCCGTTATTATTGAAGTCAGCCAACCTCCCCCCTCGCCAAAAATCCTTTCTATGAATTCTATAGATAGTTTTCCACCGTAAGCCACTATTAAACTCATCAGAACTTTTCCTAATATGCATGGTATGAAGGCTTTAATGAAGCTATAATGCATTATTCCAAGAGGTATGAAAAGTAAATCATCTGGGAGAGGAGTTAATGCGAAAATGAAAATGGTTACCGCCCCGTAACGACTAAAAATTTTCAATAAATACTCCATCTTTTTCTTCCTCTTCTCGCTTAAAACTGTTCTCCCATAATATCCAAGCAGATAGCCGATAAACTCCCCTAGAGCTGCGCCGGAGCCCGCTGAAATTGCAAGCAAAATTGGATTCAATATTTTGCCGAACACGAAGATTAATACCGTGTAGGGAATCGGAATCAATATGGACAAAGCTCCTAGAAAGCTTATAATGAACATTCCCAGATAGCCGTACTGCGTGACTAAATCGTTCAGCCAAACGCTTAATTCTTGAAGCCACAAAAAATATTGAAGTATTTCATAATGTGGCATTACAACACCAGCTACTAATTATTCTTTAAAATTTATTCCTTAAAGATCTATCTCTCAGAAGTTTTAAATCTATGCTGATTCAATAATATTATGGATAGTGAAAGATGCAACAGAAAAGCCTAGAAGACTTTTTGAAACTATCAAATAACGCCGATAAAAACGTTAGTGTTGGCGAGAATAAAGTATCAAGTTCTCAAAGTAAAGAAAAAATTAATGAGCAACCAGCTGAGCAGCCTATGGAAGCATCCACGGAAAATCTAGCTCCAAGAAATCTTCCACCCTCATATCTTGTTTCAGCGAGATATGATGGTTCAAAGAAATCTGCTTATGTAAAACTCTATGAGCCTAATTCCCAGCGCATATACGTCTGGTTCGATAATACTGATCATAAACCATATTTACTTACAAATGTTCCGCCGGAGGAGCTGGAAAAACTTGAAAGAGTCGTCAATCATCCAGGCTTTGATCATTTTGAGGTTGTTGAAAAGTATGATGCTCTACACGATAAAATGATTAAAGTAACCAAGGTTGTTGCGAAGGATCCCCTAGCGATAGGTGGAAGAGCAAGGGGATGTTTAAGGGATATAATACCCGAAGACTACCAAGCGATTTTTGGAAATAAAAGGGAAGTGAAAGTTTGGGAAGCCGCAATTAGATACTATGAATGCTATATTTATGACAGAGGACTGCTTCCGGGAATGCTCTACAAAGTTGAAGATGGGAACCTTGTTCCATTTATACATGAAGAATCTGAAGAGAGAATTAAGCGTCTCCTCAAAGATTTAATTAGGGGAGTGCCTGAAGACCTTATTCCATACATGGAGTTTTGGGCTAAGCTTCTTGAGTATCCGGCTCCTGAAATGCGTCGCGTCGCCCTTGACATAGAGGTTTATTCTCCAGTTGCAACCCGCGTTCCAGATCCAAAGGAGGCTGATCAACCAGTTATATGCGTGTCGCTGGTGAGCTCTGACAACAAAAAACGCGTTCTACTATTGAGACGTGAGGGCATTAAGAAAGGAGATTTAAGCATACTAGATGATAGCGTATCCATAGAGTTCTATGAATCTGAAAGAGATTTAATCCAATCAATTTTCAACGTTTTAAACGAATATCCATTTGTTATAACATTCAATGGCGACGACTTTGACCTCAACTATTTATATCACAGGGCTAAAAACCTCGGCTTTTCAAAAAATAACATTCCAATAGAGATAAGCCAAAACACATGTCTGCTTAAATATGGAGTTCACATAGACCTCTACAGGTTTTTCTTAAATAAATCTATTCAGGTATACGCTTTCAGGCAGAAATACCGTAACGTGACCCTCGATGAGGTTGCACAGTCTCTCCTCGGCCAATCAAAAATCCCCCTCTCTAAACCGATATCGGAAATCTCCTACGCTGAATTAGCTAAATATTGTCTCAATGACGCCGAACTAACATTTAAGCTTACTTCATTCAATAATGATTTAGTTATGAAGCTTCTCATGGTTTTGACAAGAATAAGCCGCATGCCCATGGAGGATGTTAGCAGACATGGTGTTTCAAAATGGATTCGCAGCTTCATGCAGTATGAACATCGCAGAAGAAACATGCTTATTCCAAATAGCGATGATATAATTGCGGCTAGGGGAACAACGGCAACCAAGGCGATAATTAAAGGGAAAAAGTACATGGGTGCAATAGTCGTTAAGCCAGTGCCTGGAGTACACTTCAATGTGGCTGTAATGGACTTTCAAAGCCTATATCCATCAATAATCAAGGTGTATAATATAGGCTATCAAACAGTTCGTTGCGTACATGATGAATGCAGGGACAACATTGTTCCAGGAACGCCCCACTGGATATGTAAGAAGCATAGGGCTCTGGAAAGCGCCCTTATAGGCTCTCTCAGAGATTTAAGGGTTAAGTGGTATAAGCCTAAAGCCAAGGATAAATCTCTTCCGGAAGAGCAGAGAAATTGGTATAACGTTATACAGAGCGCCCTAAAAGTCATTTTAAATGCTTCTTACGGAGTTTTTGGAGCCGAAATCTTCGATCTATACTGTCCACCAGCAGCTGAGGCAATAGCAGCGATAGGGAGAAACGTTATAACCCAAACCATAAATAAGGCGCGTGAGCTGGGGCTGGAGGTAATATACGGCGACACGGACAGTCTCTTCATCAAAAACCCAACGCCGGAACAAACTAAAATATTGGCGGAATGGGCTGAAAAAACCCTGGGAATGGAGATAGATGTCGACAAATACTATCGCTATGCCGTTCTAAGTCCTAGAAAAAAGAATTATCTAGGCGTTCTTGAAGACGGCACTGTAGATGTGAAAGGGCTTACGGGTAAGAAACGCCACATACCGCCATTCATAAAAAGATATTTTGACGTCATTCAAAAAAGATTAAGCCTTGTGAAGACACCAGCCGACTTCGAAGCCGCAAAGAAAGATGTTGAAAAAATTGTGCGTGAATGCTATGTAAAACTTAAAAACCGTGAATGGGAAGACATAAATGACCTAGCCTTTGAAGTGGTTTTAGGGAAAATGCCGCAGGCATATACAAAAACAACACCGCAGCACGTGAAAGCCGCGTTAATATTGCAGGCTAAAGGCGTTGAAATCAAGGCGGGAGACACCATAAGATTTGTTAAAACCATTAGGGAACCCTTCGTTAAACCAGTTCAATTAGCTACGTCAGAAGAGATAGATGTCGACAAATATGTGGGGCATTTGAGAACAACATTTGATCAAATACTTGATGCATTAGGTTTAGAATTCGATGAAATAGTGGGACTAACAAGACTGGAGCAATTTATGTAAAAATATGAAAACAAATTTTTAGCCTATCTATAAAGGGCTAGGCTCCCTTCAACTTTTTAAGCTTCCCAAAAACTAAGAAGATTCTTCAGGAATAGGGAGACATCATGTTAAGTCATTAACCTCAGCATAGCGCAAATTATATTTGCAGTAAGAACAACTCTCTCTGCCAAGTATGTTGAAATAACATTGTTCCTTCTATTTAAAAATACACTAATTCAATTTGTATTCTTATTCATGGAGGATGCCACAAAGAAGCCTACTTCACTTTCATCATCTCTCTATGCATCTCTTATAGAGATACATGAAGCTATTAGCAAGTAATATAATTCTTCAAGCCTCAAGGAATCTAAGTAAGCATGCTAGGAAGGTTGCCGCCTTGGCTGAACCCATTGGAAGAAGATCTATAAGGAAAACCCTAGAAAATTTGAAAGCCTACATAAACCTTAAGTCCGATTTACTTAGAATCGAAGAGAAATGCTTCTATGAAATGCTCGAAAATTTCAGAAAAGATCTGGATACTAAAGGCAGAATTGAAATAGATTTTTTGAGCGTAGTTTTAGATTATAGCAATAGCATGAACGATTTCATTAGGGCGTTGCTACTTTACGTAGAGGCTTTAGAATCATATATATCGGAGCTTGATGAAACATTTGACAGCCTACTAGAGGACGCGAAAAGGGTGGCTGAGCAGCAAATACGAGATTTCCCGCGTAACAAACCATCCTTCTACGGTTAAAAATAGCTTTCATATTGAAAAAGTTAATAAAGCATCCATATCCCTAATGTTCTTAATAAATCCCCTAAAAGTGGAGAGGTATTAAAATTGGTTGAGGTTAAAACCCCAATAATACTTGTGAACTTCAAGACCTATGCTGAAGCCACAGGTAAAAACGCTTTAAAATTAGCTGAATCCGCTGAGAAAGTCAGCCGAGAAACAGGCATATGCGTTGGCGTAGCCCCCCAATACGTGGATATAGCCATAATCGCTCAAAAAACCACCATTCCAGTTTTCGCTCAGCATATAGATCCAATACGTTACGGAAGCCACACAGGACATGTTCTGCCAGAATCTGTTAAATATGCCGGAGCAGTTGGAACATTAATTAATCACTCTGAAAGACGACTAAAATTAGCGGACATAGACGCTGCGATAACAAGGGCCCGTGAAGTTGGATTAATATCCGTAGTATGTACAAACAATGCTTCAGTAAGCGCTTCAGCAGCGGCGCTAAATCCGGAAATGATCGCTGTTGAACCGCCCGAGCTTATCGGCACCGGTATACCGGTTTCAAAGGCTAAGCCCGAGGTTGTTACAAATACCGTTGAAGCCGTTAGGAAAATAAATCCTAAAGCTAAGGTTTTATGCGGAGCTGGAATAACCAATGGGGATGATGTTGCAGCAGCCATAAAGCTCGGAACCGAAGGAGTTTTAGTTGCAAGCGGCATAGTTAAGGCTAAGGATCCCTATAAGGTTATGCTTGAATTTGCTGAAGCGATAATTAAGACTTGGCGCTAAGAGATTTCTCAGCGAGGTTAAAGCTTATTGAAGGTTAGTGCGGAATGCGCGCTCTGCCTATTCTATAGAGGCTACGTAGAAACGCTTGAAGCCACAAGCGATCCAAACCTGAGACTCAAGACATTCATGAAACTCTTCGATATGCTAGCTAAAAACTTTCATCCAAATGCTGTTCCAGCAGTAATTGGAACAATGCGAGAGAGAATAATTAAACATGTAACTGGTAATCCAGATCCATACGCTGAGAAAAAGCGGATCAGCAATATTGAGGCAATGAAATTTCTTCCATTGGCCGAAAAAATTATTTCAAACGCGTCTGACGCTAAGTCAAGATTTAGGAAGGCATGTTTAGTGGCAATTGTCGGCAACATTATGGAGTTTGATATCCCTGGACACGTATTCGAATTCAAAGACTTCGAAAGACTTCTTTACGAAGCTGAAAAGGATCTTGCTATAGATGATGTTTCCGAGGCTTTTGAAATTGCGAAAAATGCGGAGCTAATCATTTATTTAACGGATAATGCAGGTGAAATAGCGTTTGACACTCTTCTAGTTAAAGAACTTAAAAATCTCGGTGGAAAAGTTATTGTTGTTGTTAAGGGAAAGCCTGTTTATAATGATGCTACCCTAGAGGATGCATTGTTTGTTGGAATGGATAAATTAGCCGATTCGGTGATCACGACTGGAACGGATGCGATAGGACTAATCTTATCCGAGTGTAGCGACGACTTCATAAGGGTTTATGAAAGTGCGGACTTCGTGGTGGCTAAGGGTATGGGAAACGCTGAAACCATAACGGAGATGAATTTAAGGGTTCCTCATCTACTCTTATTAAGAACTAAATGTGCAAATGTAGCAAACTACTTTAAAGTGGCAAGAAACAAAAATATTGCTAAATTATTGTACCCCGGGAAAACAAGATGCTGACTAAACTGAAGAAAAAAGTTCAGGAATGGATTTCTCTAGAAGCCAAAATCATGCATAAGGCTGGATTTAAACCAAACATGGTGAGCGCCCTAGGAGTATTTTTCGGCATAATCTCTGGAGCGCTTTACTGGATTGCAGGTAATGTCCCGGAAAACATGCAGGGAAACACTTTGCTAATAGCCTTGTTTATGCTCATGTTATCCGGCTTCTGCGACGCCCTAGATGGAGCATTAGCCAGATTATATGGCGAAACAACAGCTTTAGGCGGTTTTCTAGACTCTATGCTTGACAGATATGTTGATGCCGCAGTTCTATGCGGCTTAATTCTCGGAGGATTCTGCGATCAGCTGTGGGGATTGTTAGCTCTAATTGGCTCATTACTCACAAGCTATGCTAGAGCCAGGTCTGAAGCATCCAACGTGCCCATGGAAACCGTTGGAATAATAGAGCGTGCGGAAAGAATTTTAATCCTAGCTTTTTCAAGCATAATAAACGCTCTATGGATTAATGTACCGGCATTAAAAATAGGTGTAATAATTCTAGCGATAGCGTCAAATATCACCGTGGTTCAAAGAATACTCTACTTTCATAAGAAGGTTTCGATTAGAAAACCCTAGAGATTTTTTAGGTTTAACGACGCCTTAAGGGAGTTCTAAGTTTTCTTTCCTTCCTCGATCTAATTCTAACCAAGCCTCTATACACGGCGCATGATACGCAATAGTATAATGTTTCAGTTCTAGTAGCTATGTACGCGCCCTTCTGCCTAAGCTCTTTAGCTAAGACTGGATCCACTAAAGAGATTCGGCGAGTAATCTTCTTAGCTTTGTCACGTGGAACTAATTCGCCGCATCCGCTACAGTGAACATATCCACTGCTACCCTTCGCTCCCCTCGAACGACCTCTGTTCTTACGTTTCTGAGGCATGTTCTAACAACATCCCCTTTATTTGCTCATAGATATAAATGCAAGAATCCATTCTTATATCTTGCGTTTTTAAATAACCCTTCCCATTAAGGCGAGCATAAATCAGATAAAGCCTCATATAACGTATCCTTAATATAGTTTGCATATTTATCGTCATTTTCCAAATACTTGAGGAGGCTGAAAATATAATAAAAAGAATAGAATCAAAAACGTTTGATTTAGTGGTTTTAGGACATTTTTCAATAGATTTCATTCTTCTTCCAAATTCAACCAAACCTAGAAGAATGCTTGGAGGGCCGCCGACATATGTGTCGCTTGCTGCCAAAAAAATGGATGCGTGTGTTTCAGTTATATCGAAAGTTGGAGGAGATTTCCCAGCAAAATATCTCCAGTGGCTTAGAAAACATGGTATTGATTTATCTGGTTTAAAAATATGTGAAGAATCTAAGACAACAAGTTTTATGCTCAAGTATTGTTCTAGTGGCGAAAGAGTTCTGATTCTGCGAAGTAAGGCTCCATCTATAACCTCTGAAGATCTGCTTCCTACACTAAAGGCTAAAGCCATTCATATTTCTCCCATAGCCAATGAGATTCCCCTCAATTTAATAGAGAAAATAGGAGATACGGGATCCCTTACATCCCTCGACCCACAAGGTTTACTTAGACATTTCAATAGCAATGGAAAAACAAGCTTGCGTAAAATAAGGGATTTAAGCTTTCTAAGAAAAATTGATGTCTTTAAATCTTCTGAAAAAGAAGTGAAAGTCTTAGCTGGAAAAGAAAATGTTCTAGAAGCCCTTAGGAAAGTCAGAGAGCGTGGCGTCAAGATAGCGATTGCAACAATGGGTAAAAGAGGCTCATTAGTATCATTTAACCATAGATTTTTCATGATTCCAGCTGCTGAACCCAAAATTTTCCTCGATCCAACGGGCGCTGGAGACGCTTTTATAGGGGCCTTCATGGCGGAGTATCTCAAGGGGAGGGATCCGCTGTGGTGCGCCTGTGTCGGCTCCGCCGCAGCGTCCTTTGTAGTGGAGAAAATTGGTCCCAGAGGATTTAAAGGAAGGAAAGAGGTTTACAGGCGGGCTTCCCTAATATATGGAAAAACTTTAATTATTGAATGAGCTTTAAGTGTTTAAACGTTTATTTCAGGGGTTTCTGGAGATGGGAAAAGTTTCAAAGGGGATCAAATGCAGTGTTGAGGGATGTGACAATGAAGCTGTGCGCTCCTTAGATTCGGAAAAGGTTCAATCAGCTGGCTTGAAAGTTCAGGGAGAGCGAAGAGTATATCTTTGTAAAATCCACTACAAAGAGTATAAAAAAGCTACAAAGAAGAATAAGATCATTGATAAATGGAGGAGAACAACGGTTTTTTAGAGATTTCACTCTCTCCCATTTCCTTATCTTAAAGAAATATTTATTTAAATTGTCTCATCATACCGTAAACTGTATAAACGGTTTAAGACGGTGTAAGTCTTGAAAATATTGCAGCTTCACGCTAATTTCATCGAATATCGACCGGTTGAAAAGGAGATCGAGTTTGCTGAGGAAGTTGAGCGGAAAGTTCATCGCCTAGAAGATTTGGTCGTATTATTTACTTGTGTTGAGAAAGGCGATACCCCAGAAATCGCTGGGAAAGCAATAAATGAGGTTAAGGAATTTCTCGACAAAATAAAGTCTAACCGCATATTAATCTATCCATACGCGCACTTAAGCTCTAATCTAGCGGCTCCTCCAGAAGCCATGAAAATTTTGGAAGCCATGAAAAACTATGCTAAAAGCCTAGGTATAGAGGTTTATAGGGCGCCATTTGGATGGTGTAAAGAATTCTCGATTTCAGTTAAAGGTCACCCATTAGCTGAACAGTTTAGAAGCATAGTCCCCGAGACAGAGAAGGCGGAGAAAACGGAGGTTATTTCAAAAGCTTTAGAAGCCGAGGAGAAAATAAAATCTCACTGGCTTATTATTGAACCTAGTGGAAAAATTATTCCAGTTGAGGATTTCGATTTTACTGAGCATGAAAATCTAAAGAAATTTGCAGCATATGAAATCGCCAAGTCTAGGGCTGTTCAGCAAATGCCTCCTCATGTAACGCTGATGAAAAGGCTTGAGATCGCCGACTATGAAAATGCAAGTGATCCCGGCAACTTTAGATGGTATCCTAAAGGTAATTTAATTAAGTCATTGATTGAGGAATATGTCACCAGCAAGGTTATCGAGTATGGTGCATTAAAAGTTGAAACGCCAATAATGTATGATTTAAAGCATCCTGCGCTGGAAAATTATCTGCATAGATTCCCAGCCCGCCAATACATTGTCAAATCTGAGGACAAGGATCTATTTTTGCGCTTCAGCGCATGCTTTGGACAATTTTTAATGCTTCATGACGCGCAAATATCTTATAGGCATTTACCGCTCAGAATATATGAGCTAACTCACTATAGTTTTAGGAGAGAGAAGCGAGGCGAGCTAGCTGGTCTAAGAAGACTTAGGGCTTTCACAATGCCGGATTGCCATGCATTATGCGCGGATATGGCGCAGGCAAAAGATGAAGTCATTAAAAGATTTAAGCTAAGCATGGAAACCCTTGAAGGCATAGGATTAACCCGCGACGACTATGAGTTGGCAATCAGATTTACAAAGGACTTTTTCTCAGAGAATAAAGACTTTATAATCTCGTTGGTTAGGCTGTTCGGTAAGCCAGCTCTTGCTGAAATGTGGGATGAGCGATTCTTTTATTTCGTTTTTAAATGGGAATTCAATTTTATTGACAATTTAGATAAGGCTTCAGCGTTATCAACGGATCAAATAGACATTGAGAATGCTAAAAGATATGGAATCACGTATGTTGATGAGAGGGGTGAGAAAAAGTTTCCGCTAATTTTACATTGCTCCCCCAGCGGCGCCATAGAGAGGGATATATATGCCTTGCTTGAGAAGGCGTATAAAATGCAGAAGATGGGTGAAAAACCGATGCTTCCACTCTGGCTGTCTCCAACCCAAGTAAGAATTATACCAGTAAGCGAAAACTTTTACAAAGAGGCTGAAAAAATCGCCAACACGCTCATAAACCACGACATAAGGGCTGATTGGGATGATAGACCGCTCACAATGCAGAGGAAAATTAGGGATGCTGAAATGGAATGGATCCCCTACATAGTTGTCATTGGTCAAGAGGAGGTTAAAACCAATATTTTTGCCGTTAGGGATAGGCGAATAAAAGGAGAGAGAAAAGTGAGGAAAATGAGGCTAGAGGAGCTAATAAATGAGATAAAAGATGAAACTAGGAATAAACCTTTTAAACAATTAACGCTTCCAATAGCCCTCTCAAAAAGACCGCGCTTTAGATAAAGTAAATTACAGTCCCTCAATTTTCTTAATCCCTAGTTCTTTATCCGAGAGATAATGAAAAAATTCTTAGGTAGGAAGCTACAAAAATTCTTTAAGCTTAAAATATTGAAGTGGTTGGTGAATGATTTGTCAGATAAAGATATTCTGGTATATGTTGATGGCAAGTTTTATCCCAAGGATGAGGCGAAAATTTCGGTTTTTGATCATGGCTTCCTCTATGGTGACGGCGTCTTTGAGGGCATAAGAGCCTATAATGGCGTAGTGTTTAAACTCAAGGAGCACATAGACCGCCTATATGCCTCAGCCCGAACAATAATGCTTGGTATACCCCTGAGCAAAGAAGAAATGATTGAAGCGGTCTTAGAAACGCTTAGAAAAAACAATCTTAAGGACGCTTACATTAGGCTCATTGTTACTAGGGGCGTCGGCGACCTTGGGCTTGATCCAAGAAAATGCTCTAATCCGTCAGTCATAATTATAACTGTGCCGCTACTTAGTCTCTATGACGAGGAGAAAAGACGGAAAGGTATAAGCGTAATAGTTTCATGGGTTAGAAGAGATCCTATTGACGCAACATCCCATGAAATAAAATCCTTAAATTACTTGAACAGTATCTTGGCGAAAATTGAAGCCAATAATGCTGGTGCAGACGAAGCGTTAATCTTAGACACGCATGGCTATATATGCGAAGCAACTGGCGAAAACATCTTCATAGTTAAGAATGAAAGACTATACACCCCGCCTAGGGCAACTGGGGCTCTTCCTGGCATAACTGCAGGCGTTGTAAAGAGAATAGCCCTCAAACTCGGTTACGAAGTTATTGAAAGAAATTTGACCGTTACTGAACTTTATGACGCTGATGAAGCCTTTTTAACTGGGACGGCTGCTGAAATCATGCCGATAAGAGAAGTAAATAAACGTGTGATAGGCAGAGGTGAAATGGGACCGATTACGGAAAAAATCTTCGAGGAATTCATGAAAATTGTTCGCGACCCAAGTGAAGGAATACCAATCTACAAGGAACAATAAACCGTAAATTCTAAATGTTTAATGATATTAGACAACCACAACCCTTTTTATTTGTGGAACCCTTATCTTCAAATATCTCTCTACACCAAGCTTTAACGTTATTTGAGAGAATGGGCATCCTAGACATGCTCCTTTAAGTCTAACTTTGACGATTCCATCCTCGGTCACATCAACTAATTCAATGTCGCCTCCATCAGCTCTTAAGCTAGGTTGAATCTCCCTTATAGCTTTTTCAACTTCAGCCTTCAAGCATTAACCTCTCCTTAACATTGTTATAGAATATAGGGAGAAAGGAACGATATAAACCTTCTCATACATCATTTGGTTAATGGGGGATTTTCAGCCATAAAAAAGAAGTTAAAGGATGGGATAATGATTTTTATGGAATGAAACACTATGGTGAAAACCATGATTGAAATAGGCTTCTGGAAGATGCATGGTTTAGGAAATGACTATATCGTAATAGATAATAGGAGTGGATTACTGAAAGAAAATGTTTTAGAACAGCTTGCCAAAAAGATGTGTAGGAGACGCTTCTCCATTGGCGCTGATGGACTGCTCCTTCTTTATGGTTCAAAAATTGCTGATGTTAGGATGAGAATATTTAACGCTGATGGAAGCGAGGCTGAAATGTGCGGAAATGGAATAAGATGCATGGCAAAATATTGCTATGAAAACAAAATAGTTCCTAAAAGGCATTTCCAAATAGAGACCCTAGCCGGAGTTAAAAATGTTTGGCTGGAGACGGCTGACGGAAACGTTAAAGCCGTAACAGTGGATATGGGAAACCCCATTTTCAGCAGAGAGAAAATCCCGGTCTTAGGTGAAGGTAAATTCATAGAGGAAAACCTAAATGTTAATGATAAAGTTTTTGAGGCGACTTGTCTATCGGTTGGCAATCCACACTGCGTCATATTTGTTGATGATGTTGAAAAATTCCCAGTAGAGTATTTTGGACCGAAAATTGAGAGACATCGTTTATTTCCAAAAAGAATAAACGTTGAATTTGTTCAAGTAATGGACAAAAACTCTCTGAAAGTTAGGGTTTGGGAGAGGGGTGTGGGAGAAACATTTGCATGTGGAACAGGAGCATGTGCAAGCGTTGTGGCTGGCTACGTGACTGGCAGAGTGAATCGTGAATGCGTTGTTCGGTTATTAGGTGGAGAGCTTAAAGTCAAATATAGGGAAGACGGTAAAATATTCATGAGTGGACCAGCTGAAACAGTTTATAAAGGGATAATAGATTTGGAGGATGTAATATGACCGCGAAATTCCAGCTTGCTGATAGGGTTAAACGTCTACCACCATACTTGTTCGCGGAACTTGAGAAAATAATAAACGAGAAGAAAAAGCAAGGAGTCGATTTAATATCGCTCAGCATAGGTGACCCGGATCTTCCTCCGCCACCATTCGTTCTTGAAGCGCTGAAGGAGGAAAGCGCAGATCCAAAAAATCATAATTATTCCTTTAGCCAAGGTGAACCATACTTCAGAGAAGCCGTTGCAGAATGGTATAAAAAGCGCTTTAATGTTGACTTAGATCCGAAAACCGAAGTTATAGCCTTAATCGGATCTAAGGAGGGAATATCAAATTTTTCTCGAGCCTTCGTTAATCCAGGCGATAAAGTTCTAGTTCCAGATCCAGCTTATCCGGTCTATGCTAATGGTAGCGTTCTATTGAGTGACGGCGTTCCGGTTCCCATGCCCCTTCTAGAGAAAAACGGCTTTAAACCAGACTTAGATTCTCTTAACCTAGATGGCATAAAAATGATTTTCCTAAATTATCCAAATAATCCGACCACCAGCGTAGTTGATAAGAATTTTCTTAAAGCCGTAGTTGAAATTGCTAAAGAAAAGAATATAATTGTTTGCTACGATAACGCTTACTCGGAGATAACGTTTGACGGTTATAAGGCGCCAAGCATTCTTGAAGTTGATGGCGCTAAGGAAGTAGCTATAGAGTTTCATTCATGTTCAAAAACATTCAATATGACGGGTGATAGAATAGGCTTTGCTGTAGGAAACAGTGAGTTGATAGGCGGGTTAGCGAAGGTTAAGTCGCAAATAGATTCCGGTCCCTCAGTCTACATTCAGAAGGTTGCTGCAAAAGCCCTACAAAGCTATGTTAATGGTGAACCTCCAGAATACATTAAATGGATGAATAAAGTTTATGCTGAAAGAAGAGATATTCTGTTGAAAGGCTTAAAAACCATTGGTTTAAAGGCTGAGAAGCCCCTAGCAACATTCTATGTCTGGGCTAAATGCGGCGGAAGCTCAATGGATTTTGCTTCAAAGCTCCTAGAAGTTAATGTTGTAGTTGCGCCAGGAATAGGCTTCGGAAAATGTGGTGAAGGCTATGTGAGGTTTTCAGTAACGCAGTCGAAGGAGCGGATAGAAGAGGCTTGCAGAAGAATGGAGAAAGCATTAGCCTAAATTTAAGAGCTTTGTGGAAAAACAAAGCATTTATTTAAGCGAAATATACTCACTTCTTGGATGGATGGCTTTGGAGCGATATGATGTAATAATTGTGGGAGCCGGACCGGCGGGAATTTTTTCGGCTCTGGAGCTCGCTAAGAAAACCGACTTAAAGATCTTAATGCTTGAAAAGGGTCCAGATATCGATAAGCGTAAATGTCCAGCAACCAGGGGTTTAGGATGCGTAAACTGTGAGCCTTGTTTACTTCTCTCCGGGTGGGGTGGGGCTGGCGCTTTCAGTGATGGAAAGTTAACTCTTTCTACATCGGTTGGCGGCTGGTTAAATGAGTATGTTGGTGAAGATAGGCTTTCAAAACTCATAAAATACGTTGACAGTATATATGTAAAGTATGGTGCGCCGCGGACAGTTTATGGCGAAGACACTGATGAGGTGGAACGAATAGAGCGAAAAGCAGCTTTAGCCGGACTCGTGCTTATTAGGCAGAAGATCCGTCATCTAGGAACTGAGAGATGTAAGGATGTTCTTAAAAAAATGCGAAAAGAAATTGAGGATGGAGTTGAGGTTAGAACAAGAACAGAAGTTAAAAGCCTCCTTGTAAAGAATAGGGAAATTAAAGGTGTTGAAACAGTAAATGGCGAAAAAATTTATGGAAAATATGTTGTTGTTGCTCCTGGGAGAAGCGGCGCTGAGTGGCTTAAAAGCGAAGCGCAGTCCCTAGGGCTTAAAACGCTTAATAACCCCGTTGATATTGGTGTTAGGGTTGAGGTTTTGGCGGCGACCATGGAAGATCTCACGGATGTGCTTTATGAACCAAAGTTCATGTATTATTCAAAAGCTTTCGATGATATGGTTAGAACATTCTGCGTAAACCCCTATGGTGAGGTGATCACTGAATCCTATAGTGGTGTGATCACGGTTAATGGACAAAGCTATGCTGAGAAAAAAACTGAAAACACTAATTTTGCAATACTTGTTAGCACATCATTTACTTATCCATTTAGGGAACCAATAGCCTATGGCGAATATATTGCCAAACTTGCAAACCTGCTGAGCGGCGGCGTAATAATACAACGTTTAGGGGACCTTGAGCTCGGGAGAAGATCAACTGAGGAGAGAATTCGCAGAAGTATTGTTAGACCAACACTTAAAATGGCTACTCCCGGGGACCTCAGCTTCGTTCTCCCCTACAGATATCTAACGGATATCATGGAAATGCTTAAAGCACTTGACAAAGTTGCACCGGGAATATATTCGAAACACACGCTCCTATATGGCGTAGAAGTGAAATTTTATTCTTCAAGACTGGAGTTAAATGAGCATTTAGAGACTAGGATAAAGGGCCTCTTCACAATTGGTGACGGGGCTGGCGTAACGCGTGGATTAGTACAGGCAAGTGTAAGCGGGGTCATAGTGGCTGAGGAAATTATGCGAAGAGAAAAAGAGCATTTAAAAGTTAAAGAAAGGCTGATAGTAAAATAAAGGGATTTTGAGCGCTTAGTCTGTCGACAACAATTAGAGAATCAGCGGAAGAATGGCATAAACTTTAGTTGCCGCAACCAGTCCATTAACCGTAACATACTCGTTGGGAGCATGGGCTAGCTCCTCTATACCAGCGCCGAAACCCAAACATGGAACGCCCAATCCCCTCTTTATAGGTATAGCGTCTGTTGCACCCATCAGCATTTTCGCCTTCGGCTTCCGCCCTGTCGCTATTTCCACGGCTTTTCTTAAACTTAAGGCGAAACCGGAGTCCCATTGCTCATAATATCCTCCCTCCATATTAATAACCTCCATCTCTACGCCTTCAATCCTCAGATCTCTAACTAACTCACGTATCTTCTTAACAATCACATTTGCATCTGTTCCGGGAGTCAATCTTATGTCAAGGGAGGCTTCAGCGTAATCTGGAACAACATTAATTTTTACTCCACCGTTTATCAGGGTTAGGCTGATAGTTGGATAATTAAAGGCTCTTTTTATAGCGTTTATTTGCTCATCTGTCAATTCCTCTCTTCTCAGAAGATACTCTATCGTTTCATTAGCCAAGTTTTGCACATCGGGTGGCAGGTCTAGAGCATAATCCCCTATCCTCTTAGCTTGATTTACCGCCAAAAGCAACTTATCTATTGCGTTTTCACCAAAGAAAGGCATGCTTCCATGCGCTGTTTTGCCATGTGCCTTAAGTTTTATGCGCAAATAACCTTTACAACCAAAATCTATGTAGGGCTCTTTTTCCGGGCTTCTGCTTAATGAATCCCCTATTAAACACAAGTCGCCATGTATAAGCCCTTTGCTAACAAGCCACCTAGTTCCATCCGGTGAACCGACCTCCTCATCGCATGTAAACCAGAAGTCAACTGTCACGTGAGATTGCTCTTTAAGCCCGCTTAAAATCTTTGCCGCAACCATTGCTGCTGCACATGAACCCTTCATGTCGCTTGCTCCTCTGCCAAAAACTTTTCCATCAACAACCGTGCCGCTGAAGGGCTTATGGATCCATTTATCTAATGAGCCCGCTGGAACCACATCTAAATGTCCAAGCCAAATTAGCGTTCTATTTGATTTTCCGGGAACCCTCACATACACGTTGGCTTTCTCTTTCTTTCTGGCGTGAATCGAAGCCCTTAAACCCATATCTTCAAAATAGGATTTAATGTATTCAGCGCATTCCCTTGTATTGCTTGGCGGCGAAATGGTCTGAAATCTTATGAGTTCAGAGGTTATGGAGACAATTTCCTCTTTTAGGCGTTCAACCTCGTTTAATACATGGTTTATCTGGGATGACATATATGTTCCGCTCTAGGTTACAATCTCCTCAAGCCTACCGCTTTCAGCAGCATATTTGATTTCAAGCATCGGTAAATCCATTGAAGCCTCTATTCTATCAACACCATACTTCCTCAGCAAATCGTGATACTTAAGCGACAATCTGCGCATTTCAGGAGATGTGGGTCCAACACATGGACTTCCCGGAACTCTTGGACTGACATCAAAAACGTAGAAGGCTAACCGCTTTTGCTCCGGATCGTCTGCATCATAGGCGACTGCTCCCTGAAGCGCGAATAAACCTATCATTCCAGGCGGATATTCCTTCTCACAAATACGCCTAAATCTTTCAGCAGCCTCATAGACAAGCGGCTTTTTAGACTCTCTCATAGTCAATCCATAGTGTCCAATCTCCTCATTCTTTATCGGCACGTTTAAGGTAAGCTGATCCTTAGCTGGCAGACTTAATATACCGTGAAGATTTGTTTGCTTCCTATCATCAAAGCCGAGAAAATCGAAGTCTCCAAAATAGTCTTTCAACGCCCAGCCCTGAAAGTTTGCATTAAATTTTTGTCCAAGAACATACTCCTCTATCCTAGCCTTCTTTAAACCCTCCTCATCAATAACATCTTTTTTAATCAGCTCCTCAGCCTTCTTATAGTAATCTTCTGGCGAAACCGCATAGAAAAACGCTCTCTCCAGAGGCTTCTTTTTCTGCTGAACCTTAACTATAACAAGTCTATCAATATCCTCAGGTCTATCGAATTTCTTAGGAATCTTTATTCCAGCCTTTTCAAGAAGCCAATACTGGTTTCGCGGAGCATTTCTCTCTTCAGCCCTGAGCAGAAAACGATTTCCATACATTGGAATCATGAAATGTTCCTCAATGTTATCATAGCCAACGTAAACCGAGAACGATCTATTTGGAACAAAAATCGTATTTAACTTCAATAGCTTCTCTTGAACCTCATCCTTAACCATGTCCGAGAATCTATCCAAAATAATTACATGATCAAATAAATGTCTGTTATACTTGGCGTAAAGCATTTCCCTGCCTTTTTGGCAAACAACAACTGTTGGAAAGCCGAACGCCTTAGCGGACATGCCCACTTCTTCAGCTGAATGCGAGCCTAGAACTCCAAT
>CAYNMB010000014.1:0-16509 GCA_964398235.1 uncultured Candidatus Bathyarchaeia archaeon
TTTTGAGTGAAGTGTTTAAATTGTAGTTACGCGTCTTTTTTCTGATGTCAATTTGTAGCCTAGCCTTCCTTATTCTTTCCCTCTCCTTCTGTTTGGTTTCAGAAAGTCTTTTCCGAAGCTTCCCAAGGTCTTCTCTAAATTTCCTCTTCAGTCTCCTAGTCATTTCTTCTCTCTTTCTTCTAGCTTTAACCACACCTAGAAGTCTTTTCTTAAGCGCTTTTACAGGTTTTCCCCGTCTCTCCTTCTCCTCTATTATCTTGCGGATCTCGGCTTCCTTCTTTTTTAGCTCGAGAATTTTTGCCTCATATATTTTTATCTTTTCAACGTAATACTCTCTTCTCTTTCTTATTCTATCCTCAAGTTTTTTCACCCTCTCCCTAGATCTTTGGAGATATTCCCTTAACTTTTCCTCCCGCTTCCTAATGATTTCTCTCCAATTTTTCGGAATTTTACGTCTATGATTGCAGACTTTAGCTGCCTCTAGATTCGCTATGGAAGCCACATATTTCTTATAATAGATGGGGTCGCTTTTCTTGACGGGTATGCTTTTCAGCGTATCCTCCACAGCCTTAGAAGCATAGTAGGTGCGGAAAACCTTTGCGGAAAGCCCCTCCATAACTTCGTCTAGAAACTCGCTCACCCTTTTAGAATTTACTCCCTCAAAGATCGGCGAATTAGCCGTAGAAATGAATTCCTTTAGGTTTCTGACAACCTTATCTGGAAGCTTAACCTTAAAAACATGTGGAACCGAATCCTTCCCCAGAAAATTGAATACAACTGTTCCATCCTCCAGAAACTTAATGTGCTCCGGCCTTAGGGTTGAAGCCCCAACGGTGTCAGCCTCCTCCGGATCCTTTTCATCTCCAACTCGAATTTTAAGCCTGTCTATTAAATAACATACGGTCGCCGTTTTTCTCCTAATCAAATCTTCTGAATCTAAGTTCTCCATGATATGTTGCTTTATTTTTTCAATATTCCGTCCAAGCTCCACAGCCTTCTCAAATTTTTCAATATCCCTCATTTGCTTAAGCCTACTGTTTTCGGAGAGCCAAACATACTTCATTTTCCCTGTTAGCTTGTCTCTCCAACGTGCAATCCACATAACGTTAGGTTTCCAGAGAATGCGCTTCCAGTTACCCGGTGGCCGGGGTGCATCCGGCGACAAATTGAGTTCTATATCGCTCTCCTCAGGCCCCTCCTTCCATCTCCCCCTTTTCGGATGCTTACCGCGTCCCATAAATATGCATGAGGGTTCAGCGACATAGTTGCTGACCTCCATTTTCACGCCGTCAACTATCGCGTAGCCGAACTTCTCCTTCAAGGCTTCTCTAAGAGCCTTCCTCTCCTCTCTTAGACGCTTCTTCTCCTCTTTCGAAAGGCTCTCCAGCCTTCTCTTCTCCTCTCTAACATATTGAATTACTTCGGAGAAATCAAACTTTTCTGGACCTAATTTCTTCTCTAGATTTAGGGCTCTGCAAAAGTCTTCAAAAAAATTCTTCACAAAAACCTTATCCTTCACATATTCTGTTTCAAGCTTCTTGACCCAAGCGATAGCCATCTCCTCTTGTTTTGGATTGAGCTTGATTCTTTTTCCTTCAACTTTTATGCAGAGTCCCTTCCACTCATATTTTCGAACATATATTCCATTGTGAATTAGCTGCTCCATGTAAATCCCATGAAAGGGTCTTTTCTTGATTGAATGTCATCATACATAATAAATTTTTCCAAAGAATGTCTAAATTTGTGCAGAAAGAAAAACGAATGAACTCGTAGAAAAGCATAGAGTCTAGGTGGGCTATAAAAAATTAAGTTTGAAGTAAAAGAAAGTGGCAGAAAGGCTACTCATGAAATTGTGAAGGAGAAAACGATGTCCCATTAACTAGACATATTGGAGAAATATCCTTTCACACATTAAGGGATCATCTCATAGAAGTTCACTTAACAAAAGGCTAAAACTGTAAAGGAAGCCCTTCAAGAGTTTATTGAGGGAAAAACTGAACGCCTCAAAAAACCAACAAGCTTAAAGCAGAATTGATGCAAAAAATTGAGATCTTAAAAGAAGGGTTAAGACTTTTGATTTTTCGTCCGTTCAATCATAACGCAAACCCCATACACAACTTCAATACCATTTTCTTCACAAAACTTTATGGCCCTCTCTGACTCTGAACCTGGCTGCATCCACACTTTTTTGATTCCAAGCTTCCTGCAAGCTTTAACCACCTGCTCTGTTACTTGTGGAGGAACTACAGTGTTAACTACATCGGGTTTAACGGGCAAGCTTTCCAAGTTCGGATAGCATTTATCGCCTAGAATTTCCCGTGCATTCGGGTTAATAGCATATACTTTATATCCAGCGTTTTTCAAGTCCCTATACACTTGGTGACCATACTTTTTAGGGTTACGGCTGACTCCTACGACGGCAAATATATTTCGCTTATCCAGAAACCTCTTTATCAATTCCTGATCCATTTTATAAACCCGTGATTTTCTAAGAGGAGAATCCTAATAAATCTTCTCTCATTAAAGCGCGGTCAAATAAAATTTAAGGAAAGTTACGGTTATAAGGGTCTAATTAATTGAATGCTGGGATTTGTTTAGAATGAACTGCCTAAGAGTTGGTATTATTGGTTGCGGATGGACCGGTGAGCAACATATTAGAGCTTACCGCTCCCTAAAGGACGTTGCAGTTCTAGCCGCAGCCGATATAAATGAGAGGAAAGCTAAACGCTTTGCAACCAAATGGAAAGTAAAAGCATGGTATAAAGATTATAGGATGCTACTTAAAAATCCTGAAATCGATGCGGTCAGCATTTGCGTGCCGCATCATTTGCATTCTAAAATCTCTGTAGAGGCTGCTGAAATGGGGAAGCATATATTATGTGAAAAGCCCCTAGCCATCAGCCTCAAAGAAGCTGACAAGATGATTAAAGCAGCGGAAAAGGCTGGGATAATTTTAATGGTGGCTGAAAACGTGAGATTTCATCCCATCAACCTTAAAATCAAGGAATTAATTGATGAAGGGTTTATCGGCGAAGTATTTCTCGCACGCATTTTTAGAGATCATGAAATCCACGAATATTTAAGAGCGCGCCCATGGTTTCTTGACAAAAAGAAGGCTGGTGGAGGCATATGGATTTCCGGAGGCATTCATGATGTTGATGCTTTAAGGATGCTTCTCGGCGAGGTTGAGGAAATAAGCATGTTTCAGGCGAAGAAGGTTTTTCTTGAGATGGAAGGTGAGGATACGGTCGCCGCCATAATGAAGTTTAAGAGCGGTGCAGTAGGAGTTATGACCGAAAGCTTTTCTACAAAAGTGTTTAAACAAGTTTCCCCACTAGGATGTCCATACATTGTCAATGGAAGCGATGGAACCATTATGACTCATTCAAATTATTTAGACCTCTATTCCGAAAAGATGGAGGAGCCTAGCGTTTGTATGCGAATAAGAGTTGAGGAGAGGGACACGTTTATTGAAGAAATAAAGCATTTCATAAATTGCATAAAGAGGGAAGAAACCCCTATAACATCAGGTGAGGAGGAATGGAAAACTTTAGCAGTTATATGTGCAGGCTATAAATCATTGAAAAAGGGAGGAGTCCCTGTAAAAGTTAAATATTAGAGAAAAACCGCTTTTTATCCATGTGTTCATAAAAGACGTGGCTACAATTGGAACTAAATGTTTTTTACCTTGCTTGCATCTTCTAATCCATGGTTATGAAATCTGATAAGGGAATTTTAGTCGTCGGATTTAGGGAAGTTGATTCTGGAAAAACAACTGTGGCTTTGTCATTGCTACGTCATCTACGTGAAAATGGCGTTAATGTCTGTGGATTTAAACCTAAAGCCGGAAACAGCGTCTGGTATGACTTCGACATCATTTATGAGGCTCTCATACATGGAAGGCTCTATGGAAAGGATGCAAAGCTCTTGAGAAAAGAGTCTCAAACAGAGTTGCCGGAGGAGGTCATAAGCCCCGTGCATAGGCTTTGGAGTATTCTTCCAGCGGACTATGAAACAGTCAGCCTAGAGGTCCCGCATTTCATCGCTGATAGAATAACTTTCTGCAAAAACCACTATGAACATTACATAATCATTAATAAAACGTTGCCCTTTGAGCATGGTGCAGAATGCTTTATAGATAGGTTATGCAAAAAAGCCGCTAGAGTCATTTATGTGACCGGATTGAAAGACCTTAATGAGATTTCAGATCTCTACGACAAGGCGATTGAAAGCGCATATGAGCGTATTTCACACAAGCATGACTTCATAGTCTATGAGAGCTACTCAGATAACGCCTTGCCATGGAAGGGAATAGAGGGGAAAGTCAGCCTAATTCTAGCCGTTGAGCCGGGCAGAATATACGTCTATGACCCAAACAAATACTTTTTAACTCTTCGGCTTCTAGAGGGCTTTAGAAAAGAGGTTACAACAAACAATATACGTGGATTAATAAAGCCTCTAAAAACGGTTAAAATTCCACCATATCTATCAAGCGAGCTCATAGAGAAAATGAAGAAGAAAATAGGTGAGATTCTACGCGACTTTCATCTGTATTAGAAATTAGAAAAAATTATTTTTGATATTTGTCGGCTACGGGCTTTTTTCCAAGATATTCAGCTGCAGTTATAACCTTCTTATTAAGCTCCTTGGCGGTTTCATAGACTTTTCTTAACCGCCTTCTATACCGCACATCCCTCAGCAAGTGATGATCATAGATTATGAGCTCAGACTGCACATTTTTTATGATCCTACACATATTTTCAATACAACGGTTTAAATTTATCAAGCTAAAAGTGTAGCCCAGCATATAGGTCATTGGTCCATCTAGAATAAGCGTATTCGGATTCTCCTTAATTATCCATTCAGCATAATCTTCAATCACAGGTCCATCTAAGTCTGAAGTATGAATAAGCTTTTCATTCTCGTATTCAATTATGGTTGCAAAAACCCAGCCAACCCTCGAATACTCTACGCCATGAAACATTGGTTTAGTAAATCTCAGAAGGGTTTTTCCAATCCTGAACTTTCTCCCCTCAGGATACTTTACCCTCACCCTACCCACATTAAATTCCGGAATCAAAGGATACTTCTTCCATCTATCAACTCTCCTCAAAAACCATTTCTCCCCCATTTTTAAAACCTGCCTTCTCCTCTCATTATAGTCACCGAAATCCTTTTTCTTCGCGATTTCCAATTCATCCAATGGATTGACATATTCTTTTGGCTGAGGAGGAAGAGACTCTAGGCTCTTCCCGCCGAATTTCTCATATAGATTGGTTAAAAAATACTCGGCTCTAATTCTCTGCGAATCATTTATCCACTCATTCGGATTCTTGACAAAAAGAAGCTTATTTTCATAAATTTCCAGTTCCCCGGGCATGTGATGATCGTAATGATAATGGGAAATTATAATGACATCCGCCCGTTTAGAAGCATTTTTTATGGCAGTCCTTCCCCTCCTCTCCCATCTAATCAGCTCAGCTCTAGATGCGGGAAAGCTTGGTTGGAGCGCCGCTATTCCCGGATCAATCAAAATCGAAACATCCGGCGTCTTAACTAGAACACAGGAGCTTTTCGCACCAAGCGACTCAAACCAAATGGGCTTAAATCGAATTTTTCTCATCTACCAGCACAAACCTCTTAACATCCCGTGATCTAGCTAAGAGATACTGGGCATTTACGTCCCTTTTCTGCTCTCAGCATGTTTAAACCCCTACTCTTTAATCAAGCCTCCACTAACGCCCACGCCCATTAACGGCATGTGAGCAGATAAATAAGCTCATTCATTCAAAATCGCTTCAAATTTTAATTTGAATTTTTATTGGATTACCAATCTTCTTGATGTGGGTTTCAAAGCCATCTAAGATTTTCTCAAGCGGGAATATGTGAGTTACAAGAGATTTCACATCAATTTTTCCAGATGCAACGCATTTTATGGCTGTTGGAAAAACATTAGCATACCTGTGAACCCCTAAAATATCCAGTTCTTTCGCAAGAATTTTATCGATTAAAATTGGAACCTCAATTAAAGGATATCCTACAAGAATTATGCGTCCGCCGGGTTTAATGATCTCCAAAGCCTGCTTAATGGCCTTAGGTGAGCCAGAAGCTTCAATAATGACGTCAACACCCTTACCTTGAGTCAATTTCATAATTTGTTTAATAACATCTGTTTTAGAAGCATTTATAATCTCACTAGCTCCAAGTTTTTGGGCGTAATCAAGCCTATAATCAATTATGTCAATTACATAGGTGTCAATCACGCCGTGAGATCTAACAGCCTGAAGGGATAAAAGTCCTATGGGTCCGGCTCCAAATATTGCAACAGTATCATGAACCGTAACCCTGCCGCGTTTTGCAGCCATCATCCCAACAGCTAGGGGCTCTATCATCGCACCCTCCTCATAGGTCATATTATTCGGCATTGGGTAAACATTTTGGGCCGGCGCTGAAACATATTCTGCAAAAGCGCCATGGTAAGGTGGGGTTCCATAAAAGCGGACGTTCTCGCATAAGTTGTAGCGTCCGGATCTGCAATATTCGCATGATCCACAAGTAAAGCCCGGCTCAATAACAACCCTCTCCCCAACTTCCACGCCTGTAACCTTCTCTCCAACTTCAACAACTTCGCCGGAGCATTCGTGACCAAGAATTAATGGTTTTTCTACAATGAAGGATGCGATTTTGCCGTGAAGATAGTAGTGTACGTCTGAAGCACATATACCAACATTTTTCACTCTTACAAGAACCTCAGAGGGGCTTATTGATGGAATATCAACATACTCTACCCGCATATCTAGGGGCTTATATAAAACCGCAGCCTTCATTTTCCGCATTTTCTTCCCTCCGAGACAAGAATTACAATAAGCTTTTAATATCCGCCCGGCATTTAATTATATTCCTAGGTAAAAAGGCATGATTAGAAGAATACTTCGAGCGCGGTTGCCGCTGGTAATCTTCATACTAATCCTATTATCCTTTTTAATCGCTGGCTCCATAATTATTCATATAACATTGACAAGTAATTTGGTAAATGGAGGTTGGCTTCACATTAAAACAAATTTTTATGAATTAAATTTCCCAAAGGACTGGCGTGTGGACAGGGGAGAAATAAGGGGAGAAAATAAATCTATAAGCATATTTAATCTAGTTAGCGCCGATTTGAGAACAATTTTACATCTGAGGTTTTATGATGAAAATGCAACCCGCGATTTTATGCAGGAAAACAATCTTACAAATGCATCCCAGGTCCTTGCCTTAGAATCCCAGCAACTATACAATTGGTCATTAACTCAGAATGAAAACGCCACATTTTCCATCGAAGAGGAAGGCTTAATGGAGCTGCATGGCTATAAAGCATACTATATGCTCATAAAAATAGATGATGGCTACAAGGGAGGCGATACCTTTTACAATGTAACATGCCTCATCATTTCATCATTCATAAATAGTGAAAATGGTGAAAAATTATTTGAAATAATATTTTATGGAGAAAGAAGTTCTTGGGAGAAAAATCATCAATATTTTGAGGAAATAATGGATTCCATGAGAATTTTCAGTTCAGAGGAGCGAATTCCAGGTGGATGAAATACTTCGAGAAAAAATAATTCATACACTTGCAGGCGGAGGCATAAGTTTTCTTTCAATATTTTTCACTGAAGGCATTTTTTGGCTACTTATGGATTATATGCTTAGAACCCTCGGTATTTATGGAGTATTAGCATATCAAGAGGGACAGGAGGCATTTTTCCTCATTAAATTGGGTTCAGTTTATCTTTTAAGCGGCTTTCTTGGAGGATTATATGTTGGATATAAAATTAAGGAGGGGCTTGAAACCCTCATGATTTTTCCAGCAATTATTTGTTTCTTAGGGGTAGTTGTTCTGCAGTTCCTTACTGGCATGGCATTTCCTACAGCGAATTTTACAGATTATTTCATAAGGGTTATAGTAATACCTCTATTCGTGTTGATTATTGGTTCATATTTAGGCGGCTATACTCTAAATTGGCATGTTGAAGAAAAACCTGAGGAGGAGAGAATAGAACTAATTTTCAGAGAAGAATAGTTTCACAGCACCACTAGGATTGAAATGTCATTAACGTTTGTCCCCGTCGGACCGGAGAAAATTAGATCGCCCAGTTCCTTAAAGAAGGAGTAGGAATCGTTGTTTTGCAAATATTTTTCAGCATTAAGTCCCTTTGATTTTGAGCGGGAAATAGTATTTCCATCCACTATTGCTCCGGCTGCATCTGTAGGTCCATCTATACCATCCGTGCTGACGGAGGCTATTACAACTCCCTTTAATCCGCTTATTTTCAATGCTGATGAAAGGGCTATCTCCTGATTTCTGCCGCCGATTCCCTTCCCTCTCACTGTAACCGTTGTTTCTCCGCCTATAACTATGCCGGCTGGACGCTGAACTGGATTGCCTGACAAAATTATTTCCTTAGCTATAGCGCTTATCATTATCCCTACATCCCGTGCTTCACCTTCAATCTGCGAAGTTAATAGAAGAGTGTTTAAACCAGCTTTTTTCAGCTCGTTTATGGCTGATAGACAAGCAATCCTATTATTTCCTATAACGTAATTGTGAACTTTCTTGAAGGCTTTATCATCGCTCTTTGGAGTTTCTTCAATTAATCCTTTTTCACCCTTCAATAAAATGGATCTCACGGCTTCTGGAACCTTATTCCAAACTTCATATTTTTTCAACACGTTAATTGCATCCTTGAATGTTGTTGAATCCGGCACCGTGGGGCCAGAAGCTATAACGTCTAGGGGATCTCCTATAACGTCTGAAAGCAGTAAACTAATAAGTGTTGCAGGATAGGCGCTTCTGGCAAGATTTCCGCCTTTAAACTTTGATAAATGCTTTCTAACGGCATTTATTTCATTGATTGTTGCTCCAGACTTAAGTAGAATGTCCGTTACTTTTCTCTTGTCCTCTAGAGATAAGCCGTCCCGTGGATAAGCCATCAGGCTTGAACCTCCTCCAGAAATTAGACATATCACTAGGTCATTTTCGTCGGCCTTTCCTGTAGTCTCCACTATTTTCCTCGCTCCCTCAACGCTTTTCTCATCTGGAATCGGATGGCTCGCCTCATGAATCTTCACAACCCTAGTTTTAAATTTCCCGGCTGTTCCATGCGGAACAACTATAATGCCCTCATCTATTCTTTCGCCGAGAATGTCTTCGAGGGCTTCAGCCATATATCCGCTTGCCTTTCCCCCACCGACTACAAACACCCTCTTAAACTCATTTAAGTCGAAGACATCATCATCTATGAGCAGTTTATTATCCAATAATTTAACTTTCGAGTAGATGAGCATCCTTGGATCTACTGATTCAAACGCCTTTTCAACAGCGTCTAAGGCGATTTCCCTAGCCTTGCGATCCACGTCGGTGAGAGCATTATCTAAAATTTCCCTCCTGTTCTTAATCTTTGCCACCATACATAATTCACCTTGATCAGGAAATAATTTAAACTGAGTTTTCTAACCAAATATTTTTGTCGGCGAAACTTTATTATTTTTGTCCCGGCTAAAAGCTATTGAGCACAGTCTTGAAGAATTTGCTGTATCATCTACCTAGCTTCCGTGAATCCGCCTTTTATGAACAGATTGCAGACTATAAGGTTAGATGCACTCTCTGTGAACGGAGATGCGTAATTCCGCCAAACGGTTTAGGCTTCTGTAAAACCAGAATAAATGTTGATGGCAAACTCTACACTCTTGTTTACGGCGCCTTGAGCGCTGTGGAAAGCCGCCCAATAGAAATTAAACCCTTCTTCCATTATTGGCCCGGTTCTACAGCCCTCACATTTTCAACATGGTCATGTAATTTCGATTGCCCATGGTGTCAGAATTGGAGTTTATCGAAGTTTGTTCCAGAACCGGAGAAAATGAGCTACTATGCGCCGGAAGACATTGTGGAATTCGCTCTTCGTAGGGGCGATGAAGGATTATGCGCCAGCTTTCAAGAGCCAACTCTTCTAACAGATTGGAACATTGACTTGTTTAGGATTGGATGTAGACGAGGCTTATATGCATGCTATGTGTCAAATGGCTATATGACGCTTGAAGCTTTAAGGGCGCTTCGAAAATCGGGGATGGATGGATTGAAAATAGATGTTAAGGGCGATTCAGAGGTCTATGAAAAGTTCTGTGGTGGAATAAACGTTGAGAAGGTTTGGAGAAATGTTAGGGAGGCTAAGAAAATGGGCTTTCACGTTGAGCTAGTTAACTTAGTGATTACGGATGTTAATGATGATGAGGAATGCTTAAGATCAGTAATTGAAAGAGCTCTTAAAGAGGCTGGTTCAGAAACGCCTCTACATTTCACAAGATATTATCCAGCATATAAATTTGATAAACCAGCAACAAGGACGGAAATTTTGGAAAAAGCCTATAATATGGCTAAGAAAATGGGCGTTTTATACCCTTATATAGGCAATGTTCCGGGACATAGATATGAGCACACCTATTGCCCGAACTGTAATGAGACATTAATAAAGCGATATAGATTTGGCATTATACGCTACAAGATTACAGAAGACAATAAATGCCCAAAATGCGGTTACAAGATAAATATTCGCGGGAAATATGTAAAAAAGAGAAGGTTTCTTTTCATCTAGGTTTTCTATTTAGAGTATTGTGCTCTTTCTCCATGCGCAGCCTTTTGAGGTGGCGGCTGCTTTCCCTGAAGAATCCACTTATAGGCTATTCGATGGCGCTCATGATACTGAAATGTGGATTCAAAGCCAAACTCCCTCATGAGCTGTTCGGTTGTTAAAGCGTCGTCAATAGGCTCTACCAAAAAGTGGGCGGCATCCCTAGAAGACACTATTTTTACGCGTCCCGGATAAGCCTTCATGATCTCATCTGGAATTCCGTGGTTAAAATCGTAGTGGGCGACCACAAAGTCGGGGTTAATGTCCTGATAAATAACATTTAAGAGAAAATCGGTTTCAGCCAGTATTCTTCCTAGAGGATCAATTATCCTAGATTTGTCTGCTCTAACGGAGGACACAACGTAATAGTGGTGTAGATACGCGTAAGCTTGAAGCGGGAAACCTCCATTATAGGCTGAGGGCCAAAAAACTATTTTCGCCCCCTTCTCCGCAAGTTTCTGCCAAGTCTCCGGAAAACCTATGTCAAAGCATATCTGAACTCCAATACGCCCGAAGTCTAGATCAAAGACCGGGGCCTCCTTTCCCGGCGTTACACCATTCTCGAAAACTGTGTAGTCGCTGGAGCTCGTAACTGGATGAACCTTATCATATATTCCCAGAACCTCGCCCTCCCTATCTATTATCACCGCTGAGTTCCATATTTTTCCATCCCGCTTAGTTATTATTGGACAAATAATGTAGCAATTATGTTCCCTTGCCTTTTTAGCAACCATATTGGTTGTGGGGCCGGGGACAGGTTCAGCGATCTCCTCTTTAGGCTTGTTAACGCCCGCCGTTGTAAAGGCTTCAGGCAAGCAGACTAGGTCGGGTTTTTGTGAAAGAGCTAAATCTAGGAGCTTCATAACATAGTTCCTATTTTCTTCAACGGAATGATGCAGGCGTCCAGCTTGACATATAGTTGCAATACGAGCTCTCATTCAAATCCCCAATAATACATATAGGTTATTTATAATAAGATTTTGAAGATCTTCTCCATTAGCATGAGCGGCGGGACTATAATTTGAATGAGGAGCATTAAGAATGAAGCGAAATTTTAAGAGAGGGCTCCGCTCATCATCCACTTAAAGTCAGGGCCGGGAGTAAGAAGCGCGGCATCGCGGGTCGGGTTCCGCTTCAAAATAGGGAATATTTTATGCTAGCATATTAATTTTACGTGAAAATCGCATGAACATGGCTAAGGAGATTTATCGAAAGATTTTTCTCCTTACATTCTCTCCATATATTTTGAGTGATGAGTGAACGTCAGGCTGATAAAAATGATGAATCGAGACGGAGCTGATCTCTCTATTCTTATCCTTCTATAATCTCTAGTCTTATGTTGCTTTCCTCATCCCTGCTTATCGAGTAATCGTCCACCCTCTCTATTCGCTTAAAAACCCATTTATATGGAAATTTCGCGCATATCAAAGCTATTCTTGTGCCATATGGCTCAAACATATTTAAAAACTCAAATAATTTTTTGACTTGCCCCTTTGGAAAATAGGCTCTCTTGGAGCCCGGGGCTTTAACCTCAAATGCAAGTATACATTTACCTTTTGTAGCGAAAACATCTGGTAGCGGCTCTTTGCTTGGCGCTGAAACTGGAACCCTAACAGCGTTGAACCCCATTTCTCGAAGTTTTTTCACTAAGTCTCTTTCTGCCTGATATCCACGCTTTTTTATACGTTTAATTTCCTTAATTGTTAGCAACCTTCCATGTCTACCTTTACGCTTACTTTTTGCAGCTAAATCCCGTAAAGACAATAATCATCGCTCCTCTTCTTACACTATCTTCCTTTTTCAAGCGGTCTTATAGCCAATCTTATCAGATCCATGAGCCAATCTGAGAAACATTTTGCATTCGCATATTTCTGATACTTCTTCTTGTATGGTAGCTTGGATATCATATGCATCTCAACCATTTTTCTAATATAATATTTAGCTGTCGACCTTGGAATATTAGCTTCTTTCGCTAGATCGCCGCTTGTGAACACCATGCCTAAACGCGAATAAGCCGCTATAACTTCGGCTGGAAACGGCATAGATAAATTCACTATTTTAATCAACTCTTCATTCAACTGAGACATTTCAGACCCCTTTTTCAATTGAAAATATATTCTTGGAGCATTAAGATTAAATAAGATTTTCCTAGATGCTCTAACTACATAAAATAATTGATCTCGCTTAAAAGACCATATGGAAAGCCTTTACCTCATCGATGTAGACAATGATGTTTTGAAGAAAATCTTTTAGCTGTAGAATTGGAACGATTGGAGTTTTCTCATAGAATTTACATCTTGAGGGAGCAAGCGATAAAATTACGGGTATGAAATATGCATGCTTCCATCCATTTATTCCAATCATGCTTCTGAGGGTTTTGGAGATTGATGCCTCCGCTAGGGCTTTTGTTCTCTCCACCTGTTTTTCCGCAGCCCTTATGCTTGCCACTCCGCTCCACCCTTTATGCCAGTGTTTACAGTCAGCTGAAATAATTATTGGATCTCTCATGCCGAGTACATCCACCTCCCACCTCTTGTTCATCCAAGAAAAGCGGAAGTTCTTCTTTACCCGGAATCCATTTTTTTCAAAGACAAGGGTGGATAATTTTTCAAATTCATCCCACTTCAGAAATCTTGAAACTCTTTCAATGTCGGCGCCAAGCTCGATTGCTCTAACAGCCATTTTTATGCGCAGTTCACTTGTGATAAGCAGTGTATCATAACCTAGCTTTATAAGCCCCTTATTCTGGAAGCCTGCTAGAACCCGACTAACAAGGTCTCTCGGAACCCTTGATTCTCTGATAATATCCTTTATCCTAGCGCGATTACTCTCTCTAGTTGCTTGTAAAATGCTGATTAGTATTTCTCTTTCAGCAAGCATGAATATAGGCCGCTCGTTTACGCCTTCTCCAATTATTTTTCCACTATTCTCTTATGTGTCCGCGTCCAATAATGAAGTATTTGATGGTCGTTAAATGCTGCACGCTCATTGGTCCACGTGCATGCAGCTTCTGTGTGCTTATGCCTATTTCAGCTCCAAGCCCATACTGGTTTCCGTCCGTAAATCTTGTTGAGGCATTCCAGTATACTGCCGCTGAATCAACATCCCTTATGAAGCGTAATGCTTTATTAAAATCGGCTGTTATTATGGCGTCTGAATGCTTTGTTCCATACTTGTTTATATGTGCTATTGCCTCATCTAAGCCGCTTACAACCTTAACTCCGATTATTAGATCTAAATACTCCGTATACCAGTCTTCTTCAGTCGCTGGCTTAACGTCTGGAACAATTTTCCGGGTTTCCTCGCAACCTCTAACCTCAACGCCATGAGCACGCAGGGCGCTAATAACCTTCGGAAGGAACACGTGCGCTATATCCCTATGAACAAGAAGCTTTTCAGCTGCATTACATGTTCCCGGTCTCTGGCACTTAGCATTTATTATCACCTTAATCGCCATATCTAAGTCAGCATCACTTTCAACATAAACGTGGCAGTTTCCAACCCCAGTTTCAATAACTGGAACCTTAGCGTTTTCAACAACAGCCCTTATGAGGCCGGCTCCACCTCTAGGTATGAGGGCGTCAACATACCCCCTCATTTTCATAAGTTCAACAGCCGCGCTTCTACTGGTTATGGGAACAACTTGTATTGCTCCTTCAGGTATCCCGGATTTCGTAGCAGCTTCGCTTAAAACTCTTCCAATTACAATGTTAGAGTTTATTGCATCGGATCCGCCTCTCAATATTACTGCATTACCGGATTTTATGCATATTCCAGCGGCATCAGATGTAACGTCCGGTCTAGACTCATATATAACCGCTACAACGCCAAGTGGAACGCGAAGTTGACCAATTATTAATCCATTCGGTCTGATCCAGGTTTTAACTATTTCACCAACCGGATCTGGCAGCGCCGCAACTTCCCTTAAGCATTGAGCCATCTTCGCAATCCTAGACTTATTTAAGATCAATCTATCCAGTAGGGCTTCCTTAACGCCCCTAGCTCTTGAGGCTTCAACATCCTTCTTATTTGCCTCAAGTATTTCATCAGCATTTTCCTCGAGGGCGTCAGCCATATTATGGAGGGCCTTATTCTTTACATCGGTTGGCAACCTAGCGAGAACATATGATGCTTCCTTCGCTTTCCTACAAATATTTAAAATAAGCTCTTTTTCATCCATTCATTAATCCTCCTCACTAAATATATACATAAGTTTTCTAACAATAATCTCTTTACGTCTTATGTATCCTAAAACTCTTTTTATCTGCGATGTCTTCAGGCCCTTTATCAAATTTATTTCCTCGCTTGAGTAATTGACTATTCCACGGGCGAACTCTCTTTCATCCGGTCCAATTATGCTTACAACGTCACCAATCTTGAATTGGCCGGAAACGGATTCTATGCCGGCTGCTAGAAGGCTTGCGCCTCTGAGGATTGCTTGCTTCGCTCCCTCATTAACCTTAATTTGCCCCTTTGCTCCAGCCCCATAGGCTATCCAACGCTTTATGGCGGGCATTCTGCCAGTTGGCTTAAAGTATGTTCCAACCTGCTTTCCCCTAAGTATATCTAATATCACGTTTTTTCTCTTACTGTTCGCTATTATGAGTGGTATGCCGCTTTGCATAGCTATTTCAGCGGCTTCAAGCTTCGTCTTCATGCCTCCCCTCCCAAAGGCGCTCTTTCCCTCCGCAGCCGCCCTAATCTCCGGAGTTATTTTCTCCACAACTGAAATTATTTTGGCATTCTTCTTCCTATTGGGGTTTGCATCATATAATCCGTCAACATCTGATAATATGATAATCATATCCGCTTGAACTGCATTAGCTATTAAAACCGATAGGATATCGTTATCGCTGAAATTAACCTTATATCCCTTCATCACTGGCATGATTTCATCAACCGATGTAACATCATTCTCGTTTATTATAGGAATAACGCCCAAGCTAAGCAGCCTGTCAAGAACATTACATGTATGAATATAGGATATGCGGTTAGCTAAATCCTCCTTCGTCAACAGAACCTGTGCAACCTTTAAACCATACTGTTTGAATAGTTCACGGTAATGACTCATTAAAATTCCCTGTCCAACAGCGGCGCACGCCTGCTTGAAAACTATGTCGTTTGGATTCAACTTAACCCCAAGCTCAGCGATTCCAGAGGCTATAGCCCCAGAAGTTACAAGAATCAGCTGATAGCCCATTTTAACAGCTTCAGCCACTTGACGCGTGAGTTCACGCATTACATCTAGATCTAGGCTACCATCATTTTTCGTTAGACTGCTTGTCCCAACCTTCACAACAACTAGCTTTCCCAACATAACTATTCCAACGAATAAATAGAAAGGGGAAAGTTGATTTTTATTTCTTTTGCTTTTTAGTATTTGAGTCTAACTCAGATGAAAGGGATTGTCATCACTTATCGAAACCCCCTGCAGTTTCCCATCAACCATTCTATACGCTGCTAGCTCATAGTTGAGCGCTGACACTATCAGCCAAATTGTTCCAGGCCACATCTTCATGCCCTCCAAATCTGTTGGTGAGGGATGCGGGCTGGAGAGATGAGAATGGAAAAATCCTAAATGCTGCAGTCCCTCCGCCTCAGCTTTGAAAAAAGCCTCTAAAAACTCTCCCGGATCGATCTTAAATCTTGTCTTCGATCTGAGAATGTTTTTAAGGATTACAATTTTCTTTACGCGAGCTTCCTTGCTATTTAATTTTCCAAAGAGGGCGCCACATACTTCGATGGGATATTTTTTCTCCACTTCTCTAATTATAAAGTGAATTTGATCTTCAGTTAACTTAAGTCTCATGTTTATTGCTCCTTAAACGATCTTTGATTC
>CAYNMB010000014.1:16609-24049 GCA_964398235.1 uncultured Candidatus Bathyarchaeia archaeon
GGGAGAAAATGCGCAGTTAATAAGATTTGCTAGATGGATTTTCTCATAAGGATGGTTCATACTAAAGCTGAAGATGGTTCAGCATTATTTTAGTAGTATTATAGGTTTCATTCAGTAACGAGAGGAAATGAGCTACATTCCAAGTTTTCCTCTACCCTTAAGTATGACCCTTGCAGGCTTGTTTGTAAAGTCACCGCCCCTGCTCATGGGGGTTCCGGAAACAACTTATGATGTAATAATTCCCCTATATAATAAGCAGGATCTAATAGTGAAGTGCCTAGAGTCCGTGTTTTCTCAGACTAAACGCGTTCACAAAGTAATTGTAATCGATGATAATTCTCAGGATTTGAGCCTTGAATTGGTGAAACAACACTTTGAAGATAGAGTGATTCTCTTAAGAAATGAGAGAAATTTGGGTAAAGCGGCTTCAATAAATGAGGCTCTCAGTTATGTTGACTGCCCATACGTATTGATACTTGATGCTGACACAATACTTGACAGAGAGTTTGCGCATAAAGCGTTCTGCGGCTTTTATGCAGAGGATGTTCACGGAGTGTGTGGAACAGTTCTCCCCCTGTCCGACAAATCTTCAATAGGTAAAGCTAGGTTAATAGAATATTTGGAGGGCATGTTAGCCAAGAACTTCCAAGCTAAGATTGGGGGAATTTGGGTTCTCTCAGGTTGTGCAACGATTTGGCGGGCGTCTTTTCTGAAAGAAAATCCGATGCCCAATCATATAGTAGAGGATATGCTTCAAACATGGGTGGCTCAGAAAAATGGAAAAGTGAACTATGTGAAAGATGCGGTATGCTATACCCAAGATCCCGAGAAATTTGGCGACTGGCTTAAACAAATTAAAAGATGGTATTCAAACGGCGATGTCGTCAAAAATAATTTTAGGGAAGTTAAAACTGGCTTAAAGGCTACATGTTTTTGGGCTTACGCGGAAAGCATAAGCTTCCTAATTCTTTTGGGAATGTTCCTATATTTGCTCTTCATTGCAAAAGATTTAATTGCCTTATTTTCGTTAGCGACTTTGGACATTGGATTAACGCTTCTAACGGTATTAATCAGCGCCGGAAGACTGGGGGTTTCAAAAATAAAGGCTCTTAAAGCCCTGCCTCATCATCTGCTCGTCCGCATCCCTAACGCCATCATGTTTTTGCTATACCACTTTAAATCCATCATCTCTAACAGGAAGTGAATTTAAGGGAGACTTCTGGAAAATTGTTTAACCGAAACCATTAATTAACTTTATAGCTAATTTTGTCTTGACCTGATATGGAGTATGATGTTTTAATTGTTAATGGAAGGATTTTTGATGGCACCGGCAACCCATGGTTTTACGGTGATGTTGGAATTGTTGGAGATAAAATTGCCGCTATTGGTAGACGTTTACGTGGGGATGCTAAGACTGTTATAGATGCTTCGGGGCTTGCGGTTTCACCTGGATTTATAGATATGCATAGTCACTCGGATTTAGAGCTTCTCGTGGACGGTAGGGCTCTAAGCAAGATTATGCAGGGTGTAACTCTCGAAGTTATTGGCAATTGCGGAGGCTCCGCAGCCCCGCTTAACGATTTTTTGAAGGCTCATATGGAAAAGTTTGTGCTTCCGGATTTTGAGGGCGCGGTAAAGCTGGAATGGAACACCCTAGGCGAGTACTTTAAGAAGCTTGAGGAGAGCGGTATTTCTCTGAATGTTGCTTCTCATGTGGGACATTCAAATGTTAGGGCATGCGTGATCGGCTTTGAGAAAAGGGAGCCGAAGCCTGAGGAACTTGAGGAAATGAAGAGGCTTGTGGAGGAGGCTATGCTTGATGGCGCCATAGGCATGAGCACGGGGCTCATATATCCGCCAAGTAGCTACGCTAAAACTGAGGAGATAATTGAGCTTGCAAAGGTTGTTGCAAAGCATGATGGAATATATGCAAGTCACATTAGAGGTGAAGGTGAAACTCTCCTAGAGGCGGTTAAAGAGGCTATAAGGATTGGTGAAGAGGCGGGCCTCCCAGTTGAAATAAGCCACTTTAAGGCTTCTGGAAAAAGTAATTGGGGTAAAATCAGGGATGCCGCTAGACTTATTGAGGAGGCTAGGGAGAGAGGAGTGGATGTTACCGCAGATCAATATCCATACACGGCGTCTAGCACAAGTCTTTCAGCCCTATTGCCAGATTGGGTTCATGAAGGCGGCTCCGAAAAATTGTTAGAGAGGCTTAAAAGCCCGGATACTACCGCCATTTTAGAGCATTTAAAACGGTATTCTAGGCTTGAATCAGACTATTGGGATAGAATTGTAATTTCATACTTGAGTAAGAACCTTAATTTCCTCGGAAAATCCATTAAGGAGATCTCTGATATTTGGGGTTTGAGCCCAGAGGAAACCGTCATTAAACTTTTGATCGAAGAGGAGACTAGGGTTTCCCACATAAATTTCAACATGTGTGATGAAGACGTGGAATTCGCTATGCGGAAGCCTTGGATCATGGTAGGCTCAGACGGTAGCGCTGTTGCTCCTGAAGGGGTTTTAGGTAAGGGTAAACCTCACCCAAGATATTATGGCACTTTCCCACGCTTTTTAAGCCTATACGTTAGAGAGAAGAGGGTTTTAACATTAGAGCAAGCTATTAGAAAAATGTGTTATCTTCCAGCTTGGAGGCTTGGATTCAGAGATCGAGGAATTATTCGTGAAGGAGCCTATGCAGACATTGTCATTTTCAATCCGAAGACCGTTAAAGATAACGCAACGTTCACTGATCCACACAAATTCCCAACTGGAATAATACATGTGTTAGTGAATGGTGTTCCAGTAGTGTTTAACAGTAAACATACGGGGGCGAAGCCTGGAAGAGTCTTGAGAAGGAAGAAGGTGGAATAAGATTTTCTCTTCAAGCCTTCTCTCTTTTTTGAATGATTGACATTTTATAGTAGGTGGAAAATTGGCTGACATATGTTTGATCTTTGAGGTTCATCAGCCCTTCAGACTAAATCGCAATTTTAATCTTAATCTTATTACACGTGAGAAAGCGGGTTATAAAGATCTTTTCAACATATATTTCGACCATAAACTTAACAAGGAAATATTTGAGAGAGTTTCTGAAAAATGCTATTTTCCAGCAAGCGAGATCATATTGGAGCAAATAAATCGGTTTAAAAAAGAGAAAAAACGATTTAAAGTTTCATTCAGTTTTTCCGGAGTATTTTTAGAGCAGTGTGAAATGTGGAGTCCAGATCTCCTAGAGTTATTTAAGCAGATAGTCAAAACTGGATGTGTTGAACTGTTAAGTCAAACCTACTATCATTCGCTCTCAAGCCTAAATCCGCTAGATAAATCCGAATTTTTTGAACAAGTTAAAATGCATCATCAAACAATCAAAGAAAAGTTTAGATACGAGCCGAAAGTATTTGAAAACACTGAATGCCTATATAATGATGAAATCGCTAAAGCCGCTGAAAAAATGGGTTTCGAGGCAATAGTAACTGAGGGCACGGAAAAAATTTTGGGATGGAGATCGCCGAACTTTGTCTATAGGGCTAGCGGCTCAAAAATAAAGGTTTTGCTACGTAACTATAGGCTTTCAGACGATATAGGCTTTAGATTTGCTTCAACAGAATGGGATCAGTGGCCCCTAACAGCCGATAAATACGCTGCTTGGCTCGCCCATACTCCTGGACAAGTAATAGTTTTATTCATGGATTATGAGACTTTTGGTGAGCATTATTGGGCTGAAAGCGGAATATTAGAGTTCTTAAAGTGGCTTCCAATCGAGGTTTCCAGATGGAATAATCTTTCATGGTCTACTCCTTCTGAAGTTATTCGAAAATACGCGTCATGCGATGAGATAAGGGTTCCAGCAGATAAGACGATTTCATGGGCGGATGCTGAACGCAATACAGGCGCTTGGCTGGGCAGTCTACAGCAGAAGGTTGCATTCAATTTTCTCAATGAGGTAGGGCTGTTAGTGAAGGAGCTAAATGATGGGAAGCTCCTCAGAATCTGGCGATATTTGCAGACAAGCGACCACTTCTACTATATGTATGCTAGGGGCGGAGAATCCGGCATGGTTCATGATTCATTTAATCCATATGGAAGCCCTATGGAAGCCTTCATAACTTATATTGGCATACTTCTAAACTTTGAGGCCGTATGTAAATCTGAAACCTATAAGCCTTCCTTTAAATACAGGCGCTTATTGAGGCATGTGCCAGCGGATAAAGCATTTAAATTTTATTATAGGTTTGCCAAGCCAGCTGATGTATCGGCTAGTAGCCTACAGGAATTTTATGAAGCGTTGAAAAGAGTGAGTCTTGAGTCCATAGCCTTCCATATGGATAGAGGAGACTTTGAGAGATGGATTTCAAACGTTATAGGCGATGATGAATTAGCTGACAGGATCGCTAATTTGCCTAAAAAGTGGAGAGGAAAGAGGAAACTACGCCATATACTATTGACTTTAGTTGGAGAAAGAATAAAAGAATTAAAAAATCTGATGGAAAATGAGAAATAATAAATTGTCAAGCGTCTTAGTAGAAGTAGCCTTTCTTCCAGTTTATCGTTGATGAACTGCTAAAACAATTCTTGTATCTGTTCCTTGAACGCCGCTAATTTCTCTAATCCTAAAAATTATTTCGTTTAAGTCATCTATGGTTTGCGCCGAGATTCTGGCTATAATGTCGATGTCGCCAGTAACCTCATAGGCCTCCTCTACACCCTTTATCTCCATTATTTGGGAAGCAACTTTTGACACGGATTCAACTCCAACTCTAACAAAAACAAAGGCTGTAAGCAATTTACTTTCCCTCACCAAAATTGTATTGTTTAATATCATCATTAATTAAGCTTTTCCATAGGTCTCGCATTAATGTAGGATCAGTGATGGGTTTGCAGATATCTTTTTGTAAGAAGGATGGCTACCAATGTTTTTGAATCAGCTACTTCCTCGCCTAAAATCCTATTCAATGCTCTATCCAACTTCATTTCTACGGCTTCAATGAGCTCTCCATGGAGAGGTTTTCTTCCAACATAATTTAACTCTCTGGCTAAAAATATGTGGAGAATCTCATTGCTGTATCCGGGGCTCATGTATATTGACGCCAGCTTAACTAGCTCCCCAATAGTGTAGCCGATTTCCTCGATGGATTCTCTTCTAGCAGCCTCCTCCGGCCTTTCGTCAGCCTCAACCTTTCCAGCTGGCACTTCAAGAATCCATTTGTTTAATGGCGCTCTAAACTGCCTAATCAAAATTATGTTTCCATCATCCTTTAATGGAACTATGGCAACGGCTTCCCCAAACTTCACCACGTCTTTAACGAATGTAGTATCCTTATATCTGTAGACTCTTTCAGCTAAAACTACTCTCCTGCCGGAGCATAAAATCTTCTCTCTAATCAACTCAACATCTAGATCCATGCATCATTCGCCCCCACAATTTAAACCAATCCATAAACTCATGTTCCCAACAATTCTATTTGTTTCTTAATTTCAAGGATTTCTTTAGGAGTTGGCATCCGCGGATAATTATATATTGGACCTTTCGGGCTTTCGTTATAATATGGTCTATTGCAACCCGGGCATCCTGAAGTCATAAAAGGTTTTCCAGATGAAACTATTTGTTCTAATTTTTCAGCTGGTATCCCAAAGTCAACTATCTGATCATTTTTAAACTTCATGTCTTCATAGCGTTTTATCCCATGGGTTATCAGGTAATGTGCAATCTGTAATCTGCGATACTTGGGGATTGGCGGTCTAGGATGGTTGGCCATTTTTGTTCCAGGTATAGGCGTGAATGCGAAGAGGGAGGGATAAACCCCCATGTCGACGCATTTCTGAATCATGGAAACCATTTCTCTCTCGCTTTCACCTAAACCAACTATTAAATGGGTAGTAACTTTCCCTCTACCAAAAACTTCAACAGCCTTTCTTAATGCATTTAGGTGATGATTCCACTTATATGGTCCTGCAATTAGCTCTCCCTTAACTTTTGAGAAGATTTCCTCCGTAGCTGCGTCAAGGGCTATGCTAACCCTTTCAACACCAGCCTCACGCAATTTCACCATTTCCTCATATTTTAGTGGCTGACATGAGATTGAGATTGGAACATTTGATGCTGAATGAATCAGCCTAGAGATAAATAGAAGGTCATCTTGAACTCTTGGATAATTTAGCGCTTGAATACATACGCGTCTTATTCTCCCCGCCTCAAACGCATTTTTAACGCCATCAACAACATCCTTTAGGTTGAAGACCGGCCATATAACTCTGGAAAGCATGTCAGCTCTGCCATTACTTGATTTTGCTTGTGGACAGAATGCGCAATTAGCCGTGCATTTCCCAGGCCTATATGTTAGCAGATACGCTGTTGTCGGCTTAGCGCTTATCATACCCTTAATCAAGCCTAAAACTATTGCTGAACCAAGCGAAACCCTAATCTTCTCTGGGACCATTCAGCGCAGCTCTCCCATTCACCGCAAAAGTTATTCTTGAAATCACAGATTTAAATAATATGCATATAGTTTTCTCTAAAAAATGCTTAGAATATTATGAGCCATGGCATCCGGAGTCTCCAGATAGAGTTTATCAGACCTACAGTCTGCTTAGGAAAAGGGGGTTCAAGTTTATTGAAGCTGAGCCATGCGCTGAAGAGGATCTCCTGCTTGCTCACAGCAAAGAGCATGTTGAGAAAATAAAAACTGAATCATTTTATGATCCGGATACGCCGTGTATTCCAGGCATATATTATTATGCTAGGCTTTCAGCGGGCGCAGCCATAAAGAGCATGGAAACTGCATTAGAGGGCGAAAAATCTTTTTCTCTAATGAGGCCTCCTGGACATCATGCTGGCATAAACGGTAGGGCTCTTGGAGCACCTACGCTTGGATTCTGCTACTTTAATAACATTGCCATTGCATGCATGAAGGCTCTTCAAAAGGTTGATAGGATTGCGATACTTGACATAGACTGTCATCATGGTAATGGCACGCAGGAAATTTTCTTCAAGAATCCGAGGGTGCTTTTTGTTTCGCTTCATAGATGCGGCATTTATCCCGGAACGGGTTGGCGCTCCGAGGAGAACTGTTTGAACTATCCTTTTCTCCACGCTGTCAGCGAGCAAGAATACTTAAATACTTTGGAAAAAGCGTTGGGGGAAATCGAAAAATTTAATCCCGATCTCCTAGCGGTTTCAGCGGGCTTCGACACCTATAAATATGATCCAGTCTGCGGTTTAGGCTTAAGCGTTGAATCCTACATGGGCATTGGACGGATGATCGCTGAACTCGGTAAGAAAACGTTTGCCGTTCTTGAGGGCGGATATGGAAAAGCATTTCCGCAATGCGTCCTAAACTTTCTAAACGGCCTTGAAGGCTAATTCATCTATTTTTTAATTCTCTCGTAGCACTTGTTTGGGCATTTTGTGCAGATCTTTTTCTCCCAACATCTACC
>CAYNMB010000015.1:0-12312 GCA_964398235.1 uncultured Candidatus Bathyarchaeia archaeon
TCTACATCCTTCTTTATGCTTAAACGGCCGACCTTCATCTTGACGGCTTTGTAGCCCTCTTCAACATAGCCTGCCATTTCCTTAGCTAAGTCTGAAATGGTTTTCCCTTCCTCATAGTAGCCGCCCGCCGCGTAGGCGGGCACCTTGCTACGGTATCCGCCTAGAAGCTTATAGACTGGTTGTTTCGTGATTTTTCCAATTAGGTCCCAGAGGGCTATGTCAATGGCGCCGATGCTCCATATTTCCCTGCCTTTCGCCACGGGTTTTCTTCTTTCAGTGAACATTTTATGCCATAGTCTTTCCACATTAAGCGGATCCTCGCCTAAAATTGCATCCCTATACTTTCCGTCTATTTGACCGAACCCTATTCCCTTCACATCCTCATCAGTCACTATCTCTATTACTGTAAGCCTGCCCTTTCCACCCCTATAGTAAGTGCGAGTTGCATTATAGTATTCTTTCATCGGCGCGATTTTAGGAAACTCAAACCTCCTAACTTTTACATCTATAATTTTCAAAGGATCAAATCACCTCAGACACATCAATGATGTACATTTGTCTTTGGTCTTCATGGGCAGAATCGAAACATATATAGTGTCCGTCACGACTCCAGCGTGGATGGAGGTCGCAACGTATAGCGCCGCGAAGTTTCGGTGGAGAATAGAATCGACCTAGTTCTATCAGCCTTTTAGTTTCTGGATGATACAGCAGTAGCCTACGTTTATTTTCTTGGTCAGGATAAGTGTCGGTGAGAATCCATCGTCGGTCAGGTGAATAGGAGCAATGTCCATCTCGGTTAAGAACATCCTTGCCGATTATCTGAAACTCCTCGCTGCAATCTGTGAATAGAAAATAGTGGTCACCTACTCCCTTCTTACGAGCCCAAGCCAGAATATGAGTTGAGTCACGCCAATCGAAATGCGAAACCATATCATCATCCGCTACCAGATAAATATCGCTTCCATCCAGATTCGCGGTGAATAGGCGTGTAATCCGCTTTTTCCCTATCGTAGGCGACGACCAGCGATGCAAGAATATGAAACGCTGATCATCGGGGCTGACCAGTAAATGATTGAACCAGTGCACGGCTCCCCTCATATCCAACCTAGGACGAAAGGCCACTATCTGAGCCAAAGAGATAATTAAATCATACTCTCCAGTTCTTAAATCCATCAAATAAATTCCATCATTCTCCGGAGCCTTCTTCTCTACTGTAGGATCATGGACGCCAGCATAGCCGTATCCAGGTCGAGTTCGATCTAACCGCGAAAAGTTAAGCGTTAATGCGTATCGTCCGTCATGAGTAAGCGCATATATCGGTAAGGGCAGGTTGCGAACCTCTCCACTCTCAACGTCATGAATAACTGATATGAAACGTCCATCCCGCCGGTCGTTATATATTATACGCCGACGGAACGTGTTAGGCATCCACTGTAGCATGCAACCCTGCTGCCAATTCCAAGCGTACGTTTTGGCAACGGGTCTAAAGAGACAGTTTTCTTTCAAATCGATTAGACCTATGGTTGCCGCATCATTTGGTGTAGGCGCTCTATCCATAAATTCTACTTCAAGAGCCAGCATATATCGCCCCGTAGAATCCCAAGGAGACTTATCATAATACCCAAAGAAGTGATGTTTAGGTCCCCTAGTTACAGCTTGAACTGAAGGGAAACAACCCTCATCAAACATTAAACTTCATCCCACCTAAAAATGAGATTCCCGGCTAGAATCTTCTAAGCCACCTAATTTCTTTTTGTAGATTCTTTAATGGATGAGGTACTTTTTCAATTGAGATGTAGCCAGAATAGCCTCTCTGTTTCATCTCTTGAAGAATCTGGGACCAGTGAACATGACTATGTACCCTACTAACCAAAGTATCATGTTTAAATGATGTTCTAGCTTGAATATGGACGTGTACAATATATGGGAATAGTTTATCTAAAACCCACATCTGATCCAATTCAGGTTCAAGTTCTGAGGTTGTTGTAGGCTGGTAGAGGACGCGGATCCTTGGAGTATCCGCCTGCCAGATGCAGCGTAGCATTCCTAAAATTGTGTCGTGAGGCGTGTTTTTATGAAGTTCAAGCCCAAAGGTTACATCATACTTATCGCCGAGAGAAGCTAGGTCCTTAAGACCCTTAATGAAGACCTTCCATTTATCTTCTGTCATCTCACTGCTGGAAATCCCCTCGCCCACAACCCGGATAACTTTAGCTCCAAACAATTTAGCTATCTCACAGTATCGCTTTCCCGTCTGAAGGCTTTTCTTGTAAGTTTCACTTCCAGCTGTGAATCTGAAATACGTTGAAACCGCCGGAACTTCAAGGCCGTACTGGTCTACAAGATCCTTTAACCTCTTAATTTCATTCTCTGTTCGCCCTTCTAAACCCCATTTTGGCTGACCCGATTTATAGATTCTTCCTCCCCATAGCTCGATTCCATCATAGCCCCACTCGGCAAGTTTCGGAATAAGATCCTCCGGAAGCATTACATTCCGGGTTACATACGTGGTCACCGAAAATTTCATATCAATCATCCCACAATCTTTTTTCAAACACACGATTGCACAAGCATGCCTATACGAAAGTAACATATATAATTTTTCTGCTTAACCACTATCTTCATGCCCCGGTCTAAAGCGCAAAAGATATGGATTTGGATGAAGTGATAACTCAAAAAATAACTTAGGGATGTATCATTATGGAAAATGTAGGATTTGGATTTTAGGTTTAGGAAAGAGTGCTGGTCGAGCTAGCTAGTATCGAAGACCGAGAAAGCGGAGCTTGTATGTGTCTGCGACCTTCAAGAGGATAAGGCTAAACAGGTGGTTGAAGAGCTCAGCTGTGAATGGACAACTGTCTACGATAAGATGCTGAGAAGAGAAGATATTGATGTGATTGGCGTATTTACTCCATGGGACTCACTGTGATCTCGCCATCAAAGCGATTGAAGCTGGAAAACACGTCTTCGTTACGAAACCTATGGCTATGAGAGTTGAGAAATGTGACGTTGCTATTGAGGTAACGAAAAAGGCGGGCGTTATCCTGGTCGTCGATTTCGATCAACGATATAGAGAAATAAGCCAGAAGAAAGCTCACCCTCGATAATGGACACTTAGGAAGACTTATCCTCGGGGTCTAAGGATGAAATGGCATCGAACCCAGGAATGCTATGGGGGAGTATCGCATGGTTGGCGTAAGAGGAGGGAGACTGAGAGAGGATTGGTTGCAAACCAAGTGTCCACTTCATAGATCTCCTCCAATGGTTTATGGGCCCCGTCAAAACCGTCTACGACCGATCTGAAACCTTCGCTCATGATATTGAAACTGAAGACTTGAGTATGGGCCTCCTCACCTTTGAAAACGGGGTATACAAACCTTCCCAAACTGGAAAGGTGATTGAGTTATGCATAAGATAAATGAAGGATAAAATCTATGGCTAAATTTGATTCATGGGCAATTACTCAACTAGTTTGAGGTCAACGATTAAGAGTTAGATATATGCGGGTCTTGACGCGGGTTTCACGATGAGGACATGTGCTCCGAACAACGAAGAAATAATCGCAAAAGAATTAAAATTTATAGTGGGGAATAAACCATAAAGTATAATACTATCGTAAATTAAAAATTAATAGTTTATTCGGGAGGTTGAATGATGAATCTAAGTAACATCATTAATAAATCTAAACCGGAGAAGCTGGATTTTCCGGCGCCAAGCTCAGATCATGCAGGACACGTAGTTTATCTCGCTAAGAAAGGTTATCCAAAACTGGCTGCCGACCATCTCCTACATAAAGAGATGATTGGACGCTTAGAAGAGACTGTTGGATGCATAATTCGCCAATTCAACTTAATCATAAATGAAATTTTTATGAGAAGCTGTAGTGAATTATCAGAAGATGAAAAAAGTATCGTGCTTTGTGCAAGAATATATGAGACTTTAATGCAAATGGCGTTGAACTTCGTTGGTTTAGAGAGAGATATCATAGGTTTTTCCGATGCAGAAGCCGATAAAGCTTATTCAAACATAATGGAGGCGCTGAAGGGCTTTGAGAATCTTGAACGCAATGCATTTCACGGCGAAGCTCCAATTGCTGAGGCAGTGGTTAAGGCACTCTTATCTGATATGCGAAAAGTTATGAGCGGCTACTATCGTCCACCTGGCTCAATGCTGTCCCACATGGCTGACAGCATCGAAAAGAAAATCGACTGGAACAACATATTAACATCATTTGTAGAATCAGCCAAGAAGGAAATTCAAGATAACGTATATTACAGAATCGGTAAGGCTAAAATGTGTAAATTTGGCAACGACTATGCGCTTGGGCTCAGATGGCTTAGACACCTAGGTTTTGTCCAGGTTTCAACGAATCCTGTTTTAGCCGCCGTAGCCTACGATGACGATCCAAGCTTATGGAACGGCTATAAAGGCGAAGACCTGTGCCCAGACTTCAAATCCCTGGTCGAAGAAAACAAGGTTTTTCTTGAGAAACCGGATCAATTCGGCGATGAATTAGCTGCCCTAGGCACGGAAGTCAGCATATGGCCGAACTTAGTTGTTTTTAGACCTATAGCCGTTGCCTCAAATATGCATCATGGAATGGTTAGTTTACAATTAAATCCTACAATAGCCGACGATTATGAGAAAAGCCTTAGAGAAGCGCTTAAAATCTACCTTGACGCTCAAGACTTTCTTAAAAAATATGATCATTATCTCCTTTGGGGCTACTCGACTTTCTCTGAGCATGGCAGACCCAACATCGTCTTTAAGGTTGCTGGAAGTTCCCCGGCGGCAATTGAGCTTACGAGGAAGCTTGAGAGTCTAGGCATAGGCACAAATAACACCGTGACCTTCACAGTTTCTCAAGAAGTGGAATTAATCCTAGCGAAAATACGTGGTAGAGCTGAAGCCGTTAAGAAGGGTATACGGCCAACAACCGTCTACGAGACAAATATGGGCGGTAGGTTAGACGATCACGTAAGAGAGGTTCAAGCTGAAGCCCTCATAAGAGAGGCGCTTAAAAACTCTGAGAATCCGGAAGAAGATTTAAGAAAACTGGCTGAAGCTCTAGGAGCATTAGATACAATTAAAGAGAAAACATCCCTGGATGAGAAAATTCAAGCAATTGCAAGTAGAAGGTTCTTAAGACCTCTAACTAAGGAACCCTTCATAGACTTCCTAGCTGAGCATGGTGTGCCCGATACATCTAGGGAAAAAGTTGCTGAACAAATAGCTAGGCTTGAAGACGACATAACTTACGGCGGCATCCTCGTAACGAAAAGAGTCTATGAAATATTCTTTAGTCCAGAGAATAGGTCCAAATGGATATCATATATTCAGTCAAAGTTTAATCTCACGTCGGAGCAGGCTGAGGCTGTTCTTCAGGGAATAGATGTTCTTCCAGCTTCGAAGAGAAAGCCTAGAGAAACGCTCTTAACGCTTGGAGGCATACATATGACGCATACGGAGTTCCCGAATCATCAGACAAACGTGATGAGGGAGGCGCTAAAAGCTGAGTTCAAGTTAGACTCCTTAAAGGAGTCGGTTCTTGAGGCTGTTGATCCCCAAATACCGCTTAGACTCTCATCTCATTGGAAAAACGTGGCAGGCGAATTCATAAAGGCTTATGAGCTAACGCCGGAGCTAGTTAAGGTTTTGGAGGAGGCGGGAATAGCCAGTCCAGAAAAATATGGGACAGGAGGCTTAAAGCCATCTGAGTGGGCGACGTTCGGAGCCACTGTAAAGACGATGAATGAGTTCTCTAGGAGCTATGAACGATTTAAGGAAAGATGCATTGAGTTTGTCTCTAAACTTTCGAAAACCTAAAACCCATTTTTTATGAAGGCGACGGGCTTATGGCTGGTAGGCTTTTCAAAAAACCGATTATTGAAAAAGGCTACGTGCCCATAGTTCATCCGGGAAACTCAGAGCTTAAATATCTAGAGTATGGAATTCTCTTCTTACCCAAAGAGGGGGATGAATATTCTTCTAAAACAGAGGATTATGAAATAGTGTTAACGGTCTTTAGTGGAAAATTCAAAATAATTGCAGATTGCCCTAAACAAAATGTGCATCTCGAATTTAGTGGTAGCAGATCTGATGTATTCTCCGATAAGCCTACAGCAATTTATCTCCCAAGAGATTCATCGTTCAAGATTTCAGCCCTAAGCCCAATGCTTGAAATAGGTGTTTCTAAGGCAAAAAGCGACGCAGATCATCCACCAACAGTCATAAAGCCCGAGGATGTCGCTGAAAAATCTGTTGGCGCATGGAACTGGCGTAGGAAAATCCGCTTAACTGTTGTAGAGAACGTTAAGGCTCATAGAATAATTGTTGGAGAAACAATTAACCCGCCTGGAAACTGGTCTAGTTTTCCTCCCCACAAGCATGATAGGGAAACACTGAATGAAGCTCAGCTTGAAGAAGTCTATTTCTTCAAGTTTAAGCCAAGTCAAGGCTTCGGTTTTCAGAGAATTTACACGCCGCCGGATGACGAAAAACCATTTGATGAAGTATATGTCATCAAGAATGATGACACCGTTGTTTTGCCTAGAGGATACCATCCGGTTGTTGCGGCGCCAGGCTATCAATTATATTATCTTTGGACCCTAGCCGGCGAGAGAAGAGCCTATGGTGCATGGTCTGATGATCCAAAACATGGATGGCTGAGGGGTTGCGAAGCAATTATAAACGACATTTTAGGCTATTAACGCTGGTTCCCTCTCAATTTTTTCTTTAAAATCTTTATTGCATGCTTGAAAGCTGTATCAAGGTCTCCTGTTCCATTAACGCCGGCTGAGGTTGAATGTCCTCCACCCATTCCCTGAACTTTTTCTCCAAGAGGATTCGCTAGATCTCTTCCAAGATGTATTCCAGTCTTTTCATAAAATTCTTGGCTTGCTCTCATGCTGATTGATAATTCATTCTTTTTTTGTGAGCCGACTATGGCTATGTCGGCTCCCACATCGATTAGCATTCTGGCGGCTGATGCTTGAAAGGAGCTAACATGAGAGAAAACTATTATCCAGTTTCCTATTCTTATCATTCTCATTCTTTGACATGCTTTTAATCTGGCTATACGTTCCGAAACATCCATTGGCACGGAGAGGAGGCGAAGCGTTTTCTGAACATTTACGCCATGATCAACTAGATCAGCTATCATTTTAAATGTTGAGGCCCTTGCTAACACGAAATGTTTTGTATCGAACGCTGCGCCTAGAAATAGAGCCTCAGCCACATCCCTAGAGAATTTCACATTCATCTTTCTAAATAACTCATATACTATTTCACATGTGGATGAAACATCTTCATAATGGATGTATAGGGTTGCTATTTTCAGAGTTTCTGGGTGAGGTGCATGGTGGTCGATGACTATTAGGGGCACATTCGCCTCCACCACATATTTCCCCCATTCATCAAGTTGCCTTACAGTATTTGTGTCAAGCATGAAAATTACATCAGCCCTATCAAAACTAGGCTCCCTATTAACAACCTTCATTGAAAAGTGCTCCAGTAAAACTTTACTTACCTTACTTACGCTTTCTGGGGAGGCAACCTCAACCTCAATTTCAGGTTTTAAATAACTCAATAATTTAGAGAGAGCGTAGGAAGCGCACACGGCGTCTGGGTCAGCATTTTGATGACAGAGCAGAAGTGCAAATCTCAAATCATCTCTTTCAATAATTTTCCTTAAATCATTTATACTTGTACTGCCCTTTCTTTCAGATTCCATATCCATAGAACAATCCAGTCTCAACTTTAATATTTTTCCCAGAGCAATTTTAAATCGCTATCATCAAGATAACTCTTTTTCTAGGAATCTTTAGGAGGAAAGGTTTTTCAAATATTTTTCAACAGCTTCAAAAGCCGCCTTTACAGATCCCTCCACTAAATCCTTTACATTTATCTTTCTATAAAGTGGAGATAACCTGACCTCTACATCCACGTCCACACTTAATGTTTCTGAGCTCTCTAGACTCACTGATATTGAGACGTCAGCTATACCATTTTTTGGAACTTTAGAGAAAATGTATCTTCGAGCAGCTTCTTCAGCTATGCTACAGATTTCCTCCAGCTCCTCATAGGTTAAAGAAGTTATTGGACGTTTGACCAAAATAGAGCACCATTTGCCTTCACTATGTTGGAGATAATGGACGTAGATCCTTCTGGAGCTTTTCTTGAAGCTCCTTTATTTGGCTTCTAAGTCTCTCCTCCTGTTTTGTGAGAACGGATATTCTCATATTTGTCAATTCTTTTCTTTCAGTCAATTCGCTTGTAACCTTCGCCTTATCCGTTTTAATGAGAAGGGAGCCTATAGACTTATATATTATAGCCTCATCTGAAACCTTCTCTAATTCGCTTAGCGCCCTATCAATGTCTAGGAGCTCGGCGTCAAGCTGTTGCTTTTGGGCTAAAACGGTTTGCAATGTTTCCTGCAACTGCTGTAATCTTAAGAGTCTTTCCTGAACTGCTGGAGGAAGCCTAATTCTTTCGCTCATATTCTACACCACACTAAAACCATTATTAATAGGCCGCTACAATTAAACGTTTCTTTAGAACGTTTCCACAGCCTATTTTACGCAGAGCTTGAAAAATGAATCGTATGGTATTATTTCACCATAATTTGATGGTAATCCGGTTTTTTCTAAGCCGTATCTGGACATAGGCTTGGTTAAATGTCTTTCCGATCTCGGAGGCGTAATATATAATCCAGGTTTTACTGTTCTCTCAACCCTAAAAGCAATCTTCTTCAAGTTTGGGCCGTGAAAGCCGCATTTATAGCATTCAAAACCTTTGTTTCTCCCCATAGACTTCATTCTCTTACCGCATCTTGGGCATAAGGGATTTTTGTAAATGAGCTTTTCAGCCAATTTTATCAATTTTATTTTCTCCAAGTTTATTGTCATGGGTCTTTTTTCGGAGGGTGGGCGAACCCCGCCATAAACCTCAATTAAGTCGCCTTCAATCAATTCGCCAGCAATCTTACGTAGTTTTCCAGTCGGCTCATATGCAGCGCAATCTATGATGCCCGTCCCATCCCTTAAACCAAATATTACGTGTCCTCCAGCAATAATGGTTGGTTTACCTGCAACCTCGCCTCTAACTATAACCGACATGTAAGGCTTTATTTCACTAATCGCCTTAACGCGCTTAAGATGGGCGTCAGTTCCATGATTAGTTCTGAATATAACCCAGCGTTCAATCGGCTCATATGATCGAATCATTTCATGGGCTTTTTTAACGGCTTCAGGATTTTCACCCCTAATGCCATAAAGCACCGGGTCAGGGCCTCTAGGAGTTATAAGTATTCTCCCAGTCTCTGGATCAATATTATTAAACGTTAGGTTTCCCATAGCTCTATCCATTTCAATAACTGATAGGGGATCGATTTTTCTCGGAGTCCCCCAATTCTCTGGTTTTCTATAAGCTATGAGCTCGAAGGTGTAGTCGTCTTTCAGCATCTCTCCTATGGCTGCTAGGCCGCCTATAATGCCCCTTCCCTTTTTGTATGCTACTGCCTCAGCCTTAAATTTTCTGATAAGTTTTAAAGCCTCACTTTTATCCACGACTCCTTGGATAACGTTTTTGGCGAAACCCTCAATTTCATTTGGCACATCGCCAATAAGAAAAACTGCGCCGGGATCTGTTCCCTCATAATCGAAATCAGCGTTTTCTTCAATTGCTTCGAGAACAATTTCTCTAGCATCCTCATAAAGTTCTTCCTTAAGGATGATCCTTAGGCAGAGCGCACCGTTTCCCCTAGTTTTCCAAGGCACATTAGGGTTCAGCCTAATCAAATTTGGATAATCAATGAAGGATACGCCCAATTTACATAGCTTCTCAACTATTAATGAGGCTATGTAGGTTGTGCATCCAGTTCTAGGCGAATCAGTATCATCGAATCCGATGTGCAGTTTCATCAAGCTTCATCAAATAGCATTCCGTTGTTACACTTTAATAAAATTAGTTTTACTCAATGGATGGGTCATTAGCAAAGTATCGCTGTTAAACATAAAATCTACCATTATTGCCGTCGGTTTAACTCTGATCTATCATCCTTCGGGTTCAATCAAATGCCTTCTCGTCATCCGGCAAACAATATTTAGCAAACAAGAAATATAACCTTATCGTGACAAATTTCTTTCATGAAAAAAGGCTTAAACGTTTATGCACATTATGTCGAAAAAGGTGGAGATAAAAATGGTTTTCTCGCTTGTTGAAGCCATTGCACCAGCATCCTCCGCAAACTTGGGGGCGGGTTTCGACGTCTTTGGAGTAGCCCTAGACGCGCTTTTCGATAGGGTTGTAGTTGAAAAGACAGGTGAGGAAAAAATTAGGATGGAGGTTGAGGGAGAAGGCTACGAATCAATACCGAAGGAACCCGAAAAAAATACTGCTGGAATAGTTGCAAAGGAGCTCCTAAAACTCTCAAGAGAGAAGATCGGTTTAAGAATAAAAATTTATAAAGGAATAAGACCTGGCAGCGGGTTGGGAAGCAGCGCTGCAAGCGCCGCTGCAGCCGCAATTGCCATAAATGAGCTCTTAGGCTTAAGACTAAGCCAAACTGAAATCATAAATTTCGCTGCCCTCGGAGAATTGGCTTCCGCAGGAGCTCCACATGCAGATAACGTTGCTGCAGCAATCATGGGAAACTTCATAGTTATTGTTTCAAGAAATCCCCTTGAAGTTATAAATTTGAAGCTACCGAAAAACGCCGGGTTCGCGATAGTTCTTCCGAAAATAAAGTTGGATACTAGGATGGCTAGATCCGTTCTCCCAAAAAGTATAGATCTTAAAAGCCTAGTTCATAATGTTGGGCGGGCTGCAGCATTCGTCTCTGGCATAGCGCTAAATAGTGTTGAAATAATGGGAAAGGGCATGGTGGATGCCGTTGTTGAGCCAGCAAGGGCGCGTCTAATACCTGGGCTAAAAAATGTTAAGGAGGAAGCCCTAAAAGCTGGCGCAGTAGGTGTAGCATTAAGTGGAGCCGGGCCTTCGGTAATAGCGCTTGTAAACTCGGAAAAAGTGAACGTTAAGGATGTTGCATACGCTATGAAGGAAGCCTTCGAAGAAATCGGCATAGAAAGTGTAACCATATGCACTAAACCTGGAGAGGGCGCGAGAATTATCAGAAGAGAATAAGCAAAAATATTCGCCGCACTCTTAATTTGTTTAACTAGGCTTCGCTTTAGAATCCTTGCTAACAAATATTTTTTCGCCGACTTTAACTCCAAAGAACTTTGAGGCATCGCCTTGATTAACTGAAATTTCCAGTAGGTTGCAGCTTCCAATAATGGTGAGCGGCTCATTTTTTGAGACGCTTCCATAAGCCTTGCAAAGCTTCAATTTAAAAGTTTTATCCCTTATCCTTATGACTAAAAAGTCTTCCTCAGCGATTCCAATCCGCATTAAATTATCATACGCTATGTTAGTTATTATGTTTCCGAAATCATCTATGTGAATCACTTCGCCCTCAATGATATTTCCCTTAAATCTTGCTTCAGCATAGCTTGGAATAATTGGATCAAATATTTCTGGACCGAACTCTGATGGTGGAACACCCTTAGCTAAATGAGCTGCCGCTGGGCTGAAAATGTCGCGTCCATGAAATGTTCTTGAAACATTATTAAGCATGTATCTTCTATTTGAAATTGCGTAAATGTGTTTGATTCCATCCATCCTAGCCGATGGTATAAGCAGTCCATTGTCTGGACCAATATAGAAAGCCCGGTTAGTTTCAACTATTATTGGACGCCTCTCCGTTCCAACTCCCGGATCAACTACAGCTACATGGATTGTTCCTCTAGGGAAGATGCGGGAGGCGCGTAAAAGAAGGAAAGACCCCATCCTAATATCAAATTTCCTGATTTCATGGCTTATGTCAACTATGCAGGCTTCCGGACATATCGATAATATCGCTGCCTTCATTTCGGCAACATAGGAATCTCTTAAGCCGAAATCTGAAAGCAACGTAATTATTGGACGCCTTCTCATATTGGCGGCATCCCCGATTCTATTAATGGATTAATATAGATCTCAGTTCTCATATACTTCTACATTTTTATTTCTTAACAAGGAATTGATATTAAAATTAGACTGGTATCTTTAAATCGCCAAAATTTCTTTAGCTGTTTGTTTTAAGAAAGGTTAAAATTTCGCCATGCGCATTTAGAAAACAGGAGAACTGCTGTGGAAAGCGAAAGGTATAAGAAGTTTCTTGAGATTGAATCAAGAAAAGCTCCGATAAAGAGAAAAAAGTCTGAAGTGAGAGAGCGTTTTTGGATTTATTGGGAAGAAAGAACTGATGGATCT
>CAYNMB010000015.1:12412-20529 GCA_964398235.1 uncultured Candidatus Bathyarchaeia archaeon
GTCTGAAGTGAGAGAGCGTTTTTGGATTTATTGGGAAGAAAGAACTGATGGATCTGAACTTAGGAAGAAGGGGGAGTCTGATATAATTGACTCGCTATATTTTGGTAAAGATCCGCAAAAGACCGTTGTGATGGATGGTAAAGTCGCGAGGATCATTCAGGATCGACTTAAAGGATTGGAGGAGGAGAATATGAGGCTCCGTAAACATGTAAAGATAATGAAACTAATAATAGCTGCGCTCATTTCAATAACATTCATTTTGGCTATGATAACGTTTATTAGGATGGGAACGTTCTTTTACTAATCCCTATTAAGGGAAGAAATGTTATGTTAAGGAATAAGGTGCTAGAGCTAGAAAAGGAAATCTCCGCCCGTTTTGTTGGAAATAAAGAAGTTATCAGAATGCTCATATTAAATCAACTTCATCCGCGTTCGACAACGCTTATACGTGCGCCGCGTGGAGTTGGCAAATCAACGCTTATGCTTCTGCTTCTTAGGGGTATAATGGGTGAAGATTTCGTCGTCATATCAGGCGCTTCGGAAGTTAAGCGGGGTGAAGTTGTAGGTAGACTTCACATTCCATCACTTGAAAAGGAAGGGGTTGAACGTGTACTCTGGGCGGCTTTCGTGAAAAGTAGGGGGAAAGGCATCGACGAGCTTAATCGATTAAATCCATATACAACGGCTAACATACATCACTTGATGCAGTTCGGTGAAGTATGGGCTTATGGACAAAGATCAAAGGTTGAAGATTACGTTCTCGTAGCGAATGAAAACCCCGCGGACGCCACTTCATTCATTCATCCACCCCCCTTCTACGATAGATTCGATATATGCATCTTCCTCAGAACATTAACTTTAAGCGAGAAATTCCAGCTGCAGGAATTGCTGGATAAGTATGATTGGAACTTGGTTGAATCTATGCCGCAAGTATTATCTTTTGAAGAGCTCCAAGAAATCAGAAGAGAGGTTTCAGAAATAGAATTGGATCCCGAATTGATTGGATACATTAATTTGCTTGTCAGAGATTTTCAGGCATGCATACGGGGAAAGGAGAATTCTGAGATTAAGCCTCCAGCATTATGTGAAGGATGCCACTTCATTCGAGATATATGTAGCATGATAAAAGAGCCGGTGAGCGAGAGAGCCACAGTGGCTTTAATGCATCTGGCTAAAGCAGTGAAGTGGCTTTACGGAGAATGCAGTTCAGACGATCTCTTTCGAATAGCCCTATGGGTTTTTCCACATAGACTCAGTTTGATCCGTACAAGAAGCATCCTAGGCGACATACAGGAGCTGCTTGAAAGAGAGAAGATTAAGATGGAAGATAGGCGCATAAGGAGGCAATGGTCCCTACTGAATGAGCTTATGAAGGGCTTCAACCCATCCATATATAGGCTTGCGAGAGAAGTTGCTGTAGAGGATGTAACGTTTGCTGAAGAGCTAACCAAAATGGAGGAAAAATGGATAAATGAAGGATTGTTGAAACGTGGTGAAGATGTGTCGACGCAGATGGGATGGCGCGTCTATGGTCGTGATTACTGGAGGCTAAAGTAAATTGATAAAGAGGGAAGGGATTGAAGGAATTGAGGAAATCATTAAAATTTTTAACCAAGCATGGATGGAGATGCATTGTCCATTTGTTACGCTTAAAATCGCGGATAAAGATGGTTCTAAAAGTTCGAATATTCTTTCTATAGAGAATGGTGAAGTTTACATTAAACCTGATATAGTTCCCAAAGGCTGTGATCCGCAAAAATATTTGCTCTGGTTCTTCCGCCATGAGCTCGCTCACGTGCATCATTGTCCCTACGACCTTAGAACCGCCTATAGTTTGGAGAAAGCCGCCTATGAGGTTGTTGGAAATTGGGATCTAGCCTATTTGGCAACCCACTTGTTTGCAGATTTACAGATAAACATAAATTATCTTCCAAGAAGATTCGGGGAGATCCCATATTTTATGCGCATTTTAAGGAGTAGGCGCCTATCATTCCTAGAGCAATTGCTTCAAGAAGTATATTTTCTAATAAATCCGATTTCAAAGTCACGTAACAAAAATCTTCAGGATGTTGCGAAAGAAATTTTGGCGGTGATGCTTCTTGATAAGCCTTGGCATTCAAAAGTTCGAATCTTGGCGATAATTCTTGATAAGCTGAGAACTCTTTATCCCCGCGCTTTTTCAGAGAAAAAGATAGAGAAGTATGTTCGAGAAAATGTTCTTAGGGTTAGAGAAGATTTTCTCCCAAATTCGCTGAGAATGTTTGAAGAAATTTTTGGAGGAATATCCAATGCTCCTGATGCAGAGAAATTCTTTAAGCAATGGATTGAACCCCGCTTGTCACCGGAAGAAAAAGAGAGAATGAAGAAGATGATTGAGGAAAGGGCGAAGATTCATAAAGCTAAGGCTAAGGGTAAAGGAAAAAGGATCAGGATGCTGAAAGAGGGAGGTAAATCCCTTAAAGAGAAAGTTAGTAAGAGAGGTCTCAAAAAACCAGTTGGCGAAGGTTTCGAAGAACCCTCCCTGCCGACATCCCTTTCAACTATATATGGAAAAATTCCGAAAGAGGTTTTCAACGAGGCTTTTTGGAAAAAATTCTGGTATAGGTCTAGGGCTGAAAAAGTAATAATGCATTATTTATCAGAGAATCCGTCTAAGAAACCAGTTTGGGCGGTTGTAAAGTATCCGGATGACTGGTATATTGAAGATGAAATTGAGGATTTAGATATCGACATTAGCTTGGATGAAGGACCATTGATACCTGAGGTTACTACATTAAAGTGGGTTGAGGAACCAATGTCGCATGGGCAGTCTCTTGTCACGGGTTTTGTCCCATCTGAAATCACGGTTTTAGATGCAAGTCTCAGCATGTCGAAAATACATGATGACGCGGCTACAGCCGCCTTTATAGCCTATTTGAGCGCTAAGAAAGCTGGTGGAGAAACTGCGGTAATAACTTTCTCCACACAATTTTTCTCAGCTGACTGGGATTCATCGGAAGATCTAAAGGAATTGGTTCTCTCAATGAATTTTGAAGGATATACGATTTTCCCAGCGTATGAAATTGAGAGAATGGTTTCTGAAAGGGTTGGAAACAGCTTCATCGTCATCATTACTGACGGCGGATGGCAAAACATTAATGAAGCCATACCAATACTTGAAAAAATCGCTGATTCCGGACATAAAATAGTGATTTTCCTCCTTCCGGGAGGAGAATATCCGGAGAAAATTGCGCTTTTAAAGAAAAACCCGCATTTAAGTATCTATGAGGTGAAGAAACCGGAGGTTGAGCTCCAGAACCTAGTTCTTTCGCAGGCTGTTAAAACTTATAGATCTTTTCTACCATAATAATATAGAATTTGTTCCGCGGGGATTTTTTTGAGAACTGTTGAGGATTTAGGTGAAAGAAGAATAATAGAGATTCTGATTGAACTTTTCGATCAAATGCCAAATATGCCGGTTCCCTTCGGCGATGATGTATCTGCGATTCAAATGAACGAAGAAAATCTTGTAGTAATAAAAGCCGACATGCTTGTTGGAAAAACGGATGTTCCTCCGGGGATGAGCTGGAGGCAGGCGGCTAGGAAGGCGGTGGTCATGAATGTAAGCGACTTTGCAGCTAAGGGTGTAAAGCCCATAGCCGCTTTAATTTCACTAGGCTTGCCGCGTGGATTTACGGAGGAAGATGTTAAGCAAGTTGGCTTAGGCTTAAATGAGGGTGCTAGGGAGTATGGAGTCTATATAGTGGGTGGAGACACGAATGAATCCTCAGACTTAATTATAGACTGCATGTTAATTGGTTTTTGCGAAAAGAAGAAGCTTATGAAACGTAGTGGAGCTAAGCCCGGCGACCTAGTTGCGGTAACAGGATATTTTGGAAAAACATCAGCTGGACTTAAAATTCTGTTAGAAGGACTTTCTCCGCCAGAAGAGTTAAGAAAACCCCTAGTTGAGTCTGTTCTTATGCCTAGGGCTCGACTTAAAGAGGGGTTGGCTTTAGCCAGTCTCGGCGCCGTAACCTCTTCAATAGACTCAAGCGATGGCTTAGCATGGAGCCTTCATGAGCTTTCAAGCGCCAGTAACGTTGGCTTTCTAATAAAAAATGTTCCAATAGCGCCGGAAGCGTTGGCTTTCGCAGAGAAATATGGGCTAGATCCAATCGAATTATGCTTGTATGGTGGGGAAGAATATGAGATCGTTATGACGATTAAGCCTAACTTTTGGGATGAAGTGGAAGAAATCATGGATAATCTTGGGACGCCGGTGATGAAGATAGGTGAAGTTATTGAAGAGAGGAAGATTGAGGTTGAAGCCAACGGCGAAAGAATAATCGTTGAGAAAAGAGGTTGGGAGCATTTTAAAAGCAATTGCATAAAATAGAGGCCTCTTGCTTTTCCAAAATGGTTTGGGAGCTAAAATGAGCCCAGACATTGTTTACTGGTTGAATGAAACGCTTTACCTAAACATCACCAACAGATGCTCCAATAACTGCTACTTCTGCTTCAGACATTATTTACGGGGGATAGCGGGCTTCAACTTAAAGCTCGAAAGAGAGCCTACCGTTAAGCAGATAATCAAACAGCTGAAAAGGTTTATTTCAACGAGACATTGGAAAGAAATAGTGTTTTGCGGCTTCGGTGAACCAACAATGAGGCTTGACTGTATCCTAGAAGTCACCGAATGGATTAAAAAACATTGGCCTTACATAAAAGTTAGATTAAACACGAATGGTCACGGCTATCTGCTTAATCCGGGGAGGAATGTTGCGAAAGAATTAAAGAAGGCTGGAATCGACGCCGTAAGCGTGAGCTTAAATGGTCATGAAAGAAAGATTTATCGTCAGGTATGCAAGCCATCTTTTGAAAATGCCTATGAAAGCGTGCTAGATTTTATTAGAAGGGCGAAGCAAGAAGAGCTTGAAGTTGAAATAACATGTGTAAGGGTGCCCGAAATCGATGTTTCAAAGATCCGTGACCTAGCGCTACGATTGAATGTTAAATTTAGGGTTAGGGCTTACATACCCTGCTTCTATTAGAACCTGCCTCAGGATTTACACCTTTTTAGGATCTCAAATATTTCTGAGAGATTGTTTATTTCATAAATTGCTTTGGCGTCTGCGGTTATTGGTTCCTCAACACAGTGATCGCCTTTTCTAAGTCTAACGCTGATCAAGCCGGATCTGTTTGCGTGCAATATCGCCTCGTTAGGTCTGCTGCTCACGTATAAAGCTTCCTTTGGTTTAACGCCTAATTCTTTCAGACATTTGTTGAATACGTCGCTGGTTAATTCCATTTTTCCACATTCTTCAGATATGACTACTGAATGAAATAGATGGTGAACGCCTAGCTGTATGAGCTTCTGCCATTCTTTAACGGCTAATCCATCGGAAACTACACCTAGCCTATACCCCTGATCACGTAACCTAATTAATGTTGGAATAGTGTCTGGGAAGGGCTTCAAATATGCTTGACTTGTCTCACGATATGCGACGACGCCGGCTGCTATGACTCTAGGACTCCATTTAAACCCTAAATGTTCAAGAAGTTTATCGAAATGCCTATTGTAGTCTGCACCATATCTACTTACAACTTCCTCAAGTTTCCTATATCCGGTTTCCGGATCTATTGGGAGACCCGCTTCTCTCATGGCTCTGATGGCGTTGAGTCTCGCCATCCTCATTTGAAGGGATGAATCATACAATGTGTCCTCAATATCAAAAATTACCGCCTTTATCTCCAATTTATTTCACCACTTTTACAAGTTTTTCAGGTTTATCCGGATTTAAACCTTTTAACACCGCTATATAATACGTGAACAATTGGATTGGAACAATAAACAGTATTGGTGAAAAAACTTTAAATGAAACTGCAGGTACTGGAAAGAAGTTATCTGAGACCTCTATTAAAGGCTTAGAGGCTTCATTTTCCTCTAAAATCGATAAGACATAGGCGTTGAAGCCTTTAAAGCTCCTAGAGAGGTTGACGTAATTATCTACTTCATCCGCCGGCGAAAGGAGAATCATCAACGTTTTTTCATCCACTAATCTTATTGGACCATGTAGAAACTCGCGTGCAGCAAACCCCTCGGCGAAAACCATGCAGGTTTCCTTAAGTTTTAAAGCAGCCTCTAAAGCAGTGGCATAGTTAGGTCCGCTACCCAAAATAAATATTGGATTTTTATCCCTGTATTTTTCAGCCGTTTTGCGGATTTTCTCCATGGAAAACTTGAGAATTGTTTCAACTAATTTAGGAATGTTATAGAGCTCATCTCTAAGTTTCTTGATGTATGGTGGCTGGCGTTTATTTGCAGCTATTTCTAGAGACAATAGAAATATCGCCATTAGCTGTGTGATGTAGCTTTTTGTTGCTGGGACAGCTATTTCCTTACCTGATCTGGGGAAAATGGCATAGGTTGCTAGCTTCGCTAACGTGCTTCCAGGCGTGTTTGTTATTGCGAGCAGCTCTATGCCCCTATCTAATGCAGCCTTACATGCATTGAGGACATCTGTGCTTTCGCCTGATTGAGATATTGCTATTAGAAGGGTTTTTCTAAGTATGTTGGATGGTATCCAATGCTGGAATTCTGATGCAGGTATGGTGCTCACCGTTAAATTTGCTAGGGTTGAGAGAGCGTATTGACTGGCTAATCCAGCATGATAGCTTGTTCCACTGCCAGTTACATAAACCATGTTATATTGCTTGGATAGAATTTTATGAGCCACTTCTCTTATATTCTCTTCTTCCTCAGCTATTGTTCTTTTAAGCATGGAGGGCTCTTCTAAAATTTCCATTATCATGTGATGGCGATAATGTTCAATGGCTGTCAGCCGAAATCACCGAAAAATTGAGGGGTTTAGCTAGTATAATAAATTAAGTTCTCTTCTTCGAGTTTCTTCTGAAGATTTTCCACAGCTTTGTAAACGTCCCCCTCTTTTTTGGCGCCGGTGCAAACAAGTTTTCCGCTTGCGAAGAGAAGTATGACGACCTTGGGGTCATCCATCCTATAAATTAGTCCCGGAAACTGTTCAGGTTCATACATTGTTTTGCCTAGGACGTAGGCTGACCTCTCAAGATCGATGGTTCCGCCGAGGTTTGCTGAAGCAACAATATTTTGTATTTTTAATTCTGGTTTCCCAACTATTACTATGCCGCTCTTCTTAAGTTCTCTAATGACTTTCATAACCGCCCTGCGGGCTTCCCTCTCAGATTTGGCGCCGGTGCAAACCATTTTGCCAGAATTGAAGATTAGGGTCGCGGTTTTCGGGCTTCTAAGCCTAAAAACAAGTCCAGGAAATTGCTCCGGACGGTATTCCACGTTTGGATAACCTTTAACAACTGCGTTTAAGTCTATTTTTTGATTTAATGTTGCGGATGCGACGACATTTTCTATTCTAACCTTAACTTTGGATTGTTGCTTAGGCATTTATATGTCCTCCATCAACTAATTATATAAGCATAATATGCCTCTTAAAAGATACGTGAAGACACTTATATATCCTTTGGTGGCTGATTTATGCTTCTTTCATTATTTTCATCTTTTTCTTTGCTTATTAGGTCCTTATTCTCTAATATTATGAACGCTAGAAGTAGAGCGATTATGACGAAGATTCCATATCTGTTGCCTAAATAAATTTTTATGTATCCCAAATATGGTATGACGAATATTACTTTTCCAATTATCTCTTTTTCGGAAATCCAGCCCCATAGATCGGGGCCTTTGTTTGCGTCTCCTTTAGTTCTAAAAAGCCAGAGATGTCTTCTCTCATCATATTTTTTCTCTATGGCGCGGTGAACGATAAATTCATTTGCATTATAGGGGCTTCTGAAAACTATGATATCGCCGTTCTCTGGGTCGGCATATATGTCCTCTCCGCTTAATCCACCTTGAACAATTAATAGGTCGCCTACCTTGAGTGTTGGATACATGCTATTGGATATTGGCGTCTGTAGGGGATATTCGGTTCTTAGAGCTAGCACAAGCATTTTTTGAAAGGCGAATGTAAGCGCCATCAACATGAGGATTGTGAAAACAGATCTAAATAGTCCATTATTCCATAGGCGCTTAAGTTTTTCTTTTAATGAACCACCGTTTTCCCTTTCCAAATTTAGGTTCCCCGCGA
>CAYNMB010000015.1:20629-23937 GCA_964398235.1 uncultured Candidatus Bathyarchaeia archaeon
AAAGTCAAGTATCCTGTATGCCCCGTCATTAGGGTTTCCGGTCTAGTTTTCCCCCTTTCAGCGCGGATTCTCCTAATTAGGCATTCTATAGTCTCTATGTCTGCGAAATTGTTCGCCTTCAATTCTTCAACCGTCTTTACAACCTGATCGATGGTTGGGCTGAAGGATATGAATGAGCCGCTACCCTTTAGAGCCTTATAGGCGTGGGGTACAACAAGCCATGGTGTAGCCATGTCTAAAACCACTGCATCCACATCCGCTTCATCTATTCCTTGAGTTATATCCTTATTTTTTAGTTCAACATACTCTAGCACGCCGGCTCTCTCTAGGTTTTTGCGTGCAATATCCAGGAATTTGCTTCTGATTTCATAGCTGTAGACGCGGCCTAGTGGCTTAACGTAGCTTGCTAGGGCTGTTGTTAATGCGCCTGTTCCTGTTCCTGCTTCAACGATTCTGCTTCCGGGTAATATGTTGCCGAAGAGTATTATAAACGCTATGTCTTTTGGATATATTATCTGTGTTCCCCTAGTTGACTTAAATATGTAGTCTCTAATGTTTGGCTTAAATGCAATGAATTTAACTCCGGTACTGCTCTCTATGGGGGCACCGAATCTTTTTCCGATGAGATCGCCGACTTTCACGGAGCCTTTATGGGTGTGAAGAATCTTATTTTCTTCAACTTTAACTAGGTATGTTCTCCTACTGTCAAGGTATAGGAGAACGTAATCTCCCTCTTTAATCTCTTCAACCAAGCCGACCCACTTTCCTAGAATTCGTCAAATTACTTAGGGTTAAGCAATTATATTTTTATTCCCGAAACGTTTCACTAGGCTGAAACGCGGCGTTTCACAGTGTTCCTTAACTAAGTCTTTTGCGTAAATATTGCTTGGTGATGGCGAAATGACGCTGAAGAAAATTTCCATCCTCATGTTGATTTCCTTAATGGTGCTGTCGTCCTTCACGGCTATGGCTCTACCAACAAACTTAAATCAGCAAGCTAATGCTGAAAAGACTAGGGCTGAAAAAATCATCTGGATAGCTGATTCAGCGAAAAGAAGAGTTGAGGTTCTCATAAACATTACGCTTGCAAATGCAACCGTGCTGGAAATGATCAATTCCACGGGCTTAAATGCATCCCTCCAAGGAAACTTAACGCTGTTCAATGAAGGCGTAATCCTCCTAGAGAATGCTACAGACGAGTTTAATAACGGTAATTATGAAAATGCCACAATATATGCCATAGAGGCGCTGAAAGTCTTCCGCGACGTCTTCAGAAACATTAACAGAATTTTATGTCAAGCAAATGTGAAGAAAGGCGAAATCATTGATGCGCAGGGATTGCTTCAAGCCATGAATCGAGCCCTCCTCAGAATTGAAAAAATCAGAGAATTGATGAATCGCTCTCAGATTGAAAATGAAACTATAACTCAAACCCTAGAGGAGGCAAAGCAGCTTCTAAACATCACTGAAGCCATCAGCATGCTTCAACAGGGAAATGTTACGAGGGTTGCGCATAATCTTGCTGAAGCAAATCGCCTGATAGCGCAGGCAACCCAAATGCTGAAAAACGAGCTTAGACAGAAACTCATCGAAAGAATTGAGCATTTCAAAGCTATGATTAGGCAGAGAATCGAGAAGATAAAAGAGAGACTTCAGAAAATGAACATGACTGGAAAAGATCTGCTAGGACCTTGGGGCTTCAAAAGCATGGAGGAATTCAGAGGAAAGATTATTGAAATCATCAACCGCACTAGGGATCAGATCAGGGCGGGAAATTGGACGATTGTCGGCAACTTAAAAGCCATAGGTAGATGGATGCATAGATTGTCTTTTGCGCTTGAGAGGAGGATTAGAGAACATGAAGGTGGAGGCGCGGCGTTTGCAAATCTCACAATAAACATAATAAAGATTGTTCGATGGCAGCATAGGGTTGTGCTGGTGATAAGGGTTGAGAACAGGGGAAACATGACCCTACTGTTTCCAAATTCGGTTTTCGGAATCACCGTTGAAAAAAGAGTTGGAAAAAGCTGGAAACTCTACTATTCGCCGCCCTCTCTTCAGGTCTTGACGCCTCTCAAATCAGGGGAGTTCAGGATTCTAAAGATTGGATTTAATGTTGCTGGACACGGCGTTTATAGGGTTGTAGTTCGTGCTAGTGCAGAGGAAACTGGATGGTTCGAAAAATACGTTGAGTTCAAGGTGTAATCTCCGCTTCTCTCTAATTTTTGTCTATTTTAATTCCACTAGGTTTTGCAGTCCCACCTTTCTAACTCTAACCTTCCCCTGTCGTTCAAGCCTCCTTATGAGCCTCCACATGCTTGTTCTAGGTATATCGGGAAATCTTTCCCTTATCTCCGCCTCTAGGGCTCTTCCACCCTTCTCCCTAAGGAAGCGTAGCACCTCTATTTCCTCGCTTCTTAGAGATTCGATCTCCCTTCTCCGTCTAATAATGAATATTGCGAAGGCTAGGATCAATATGCATGCGCCTATTCCCGCAATTATGAGCATGTGCTCTAGGGTTAATGGGAACAGTGAAGGTGGCTGCGGCGGTGGCTGGGAAGGCGGCGGAGATGACGGGGGTTGAACGGGCATAGCGTAGCTTATTTCCCATTCTCCGGGATAAATGTCAAGAATTATTTTTCCCTCCTCTATGGTTATGGCTGAGGGAATGTCGCTCAGATACATTATTGTCGCATTCTCCGGAAGCTCAACTGTTAGGTAGAAGGGTGAAGTAAAATTAAGCGTCCATAACTCAGCTTCCTTTGACGTCAAGGCATTCGTATAGTATTCAACCGTAACATTGGTTGAACCTAAAGAGAATATAGTTAAGTTATGATCCTCAATCTCGTAGGGAATCAGATGACCGGTTTCATTAAATATTAGAAGGTCGCTGACGGAGGATGTTAGAAGCGGAAGAGTTACAACGGGCTCAGTTTCATTAACCGATAAAACAATCCTAACCTTAACATCCCCATTCCTATAGACAACTAGAGCGGCTTCCTCAACAACATAAAATTCCTCCGCTAAAGAAGTTGGAAAAAACGTGAGAAATAAAATTAAAAACGTGAACAGGAATCCATGTAAGCCCCTCATATGTTAACCCACCGCTAAACCCAAGAGATCCAAAGGAAATACAAACACTATAAGCCATAAAGATATTTCCAACCTTATAATATTTTATTTCAAGGAAATAAAATATATTTACTGTTTCCTCTAGGTCTATTTAATGAAAAACATGACAGAAATTTATGAGCCCCGGTGGCTCAGCGGTTAGAGCAGCGGCCTCGTAAGCCGCGGGTCGCGGGTTC
>CAYNMB010000016.1:0-22855 GCA_964398235.1 uncultured Candidatus Bathyarchaeia archaeon
GTTGATGAAGGAGTCGACATGAACGGTAAGCCCATTGAATCTCCGCCCAAATTCTTTGTGGGAGCCGGTGCAAATCCAAACGCGGATCCTCTAGAGCCAGAGCTAATAAAGTTTGAGAAAAAAGTTCGTGTGGGAGCGGAGTTCTTCCAAACCCAAGTTGTCTTCGATATTGAGAAGGCGAAAGGTTTTCTTGAGGAGACGAAAAAATATAATGTGCCGGTGATCATCGGCATCTTTCCGCTGAGATCCTATAAAGTCGCCAAATATTTTGATGAATATGTGCCGGGCGTTAAAGTTCCCGGAGAACTTATGGAGGCTTTGGCTAAAGCTGGCGAAATATCTGACAAAAAGCTGAGGAGAGAGAAGTATAGGGAGATAAATCTCGAATACTTTTCGAAGTTCATCAAGGAATTGAAGAAGACAACCTCCGCCGCTGGATGCCACATAATGTCTGTTGGTTACGAAGAGATTATACCGCCGTTGGTCGAAGCCGTAAGGTGATAGCCCCTTTCATTTCCCTCTAAAATACTTTTTTAATCTTTTCAGGTAGTTTATGAATATGAATTTGATAGATACGCATGCACACCTAGAGGATGTTAAGGACCTTAGAGGCGCCATTAAAAGAGCCGCTAGAGTGGGTGTAGTGGCGATAATAGCCGTTGGCTCCGACTACAAATCCAATCTTTGGGTGATGCATGAAAGCCGAAAATACGCCACCGAAAAACTGAAGATTTATCCAGCATTGGGGCTTCATCCATGGGGCTTAGATTCCACGAAGATTCAGAGGACAATAGATTTCATTGAGAAAAACATTGATAGGGCGGTTGCTTTAGGAGAGGTCGGCCTAGACTACTGGTATAGGGATGTGAGAAAAAATGAAGAGAAAAGAGAGATGCAGAGAGAGGCTTTTCGGAGAATCCTCCGCATAGCGAATAGAAGTGGGAAGCCTCTTTCCATTCACAGCAGGGGCGCTTGGATGGATTGCGTCAACATGGTTATAGAGGCTGGCGTCAAAAAGGCGGTTTTCCATTGGTTCAGCGGTCCTCATGAGGCTCTCAAAAAACTGCTTGAGCATGGATATTATGTTTCCGCAACTCCGGCGGCGGCTTATAGTAAAGAGCATAGGAGAGTTATATCAAACACGCCGCTGGAGAGCATTGTCCTAGAGACTGATTCACCGGTAGTTTATGCTGGAGAGGCTGCTGAGCCAGCGCATATAATTAAAACACTGGAGGCTGTTGCTGAGATTAAAGGTAGGAGCAAGGAAACGGTGGCTGAAGAAACAACCGAGAATGCTAGACAACTCTTTAAAATCTAGATTTTTAGGAGAAAGTTCAAGATTACTTCAGAGTTAGTGGCTTCTGGATGGAAGAGGCATCCATAAATCTCCTTATCTTTATGCTTAATCATGCAATCAATGTTTTCAGTCCTAGCCAATACTTCCATGGGATTTGATGCTTGTATAACAGCCTTAGTTAAGAAGTATGAATAAAACCTCTCCTTATCGATTAATTTATTTCTCTTAATCAAATTCACCTCGAAGGCTCCAATCTTCAATTGATTGATTATCTTACATCCGAAAACATGTGCGATGGGCATTAATCCGGAGCCTACGCCCAGAACAGGCTTATTTATCTTCTTTAACCACTTAAATTTATCAATGTGTCTTAAGAAGTCATCATCTTTAAGCGCCGTTCCACATATAATTATTTTTTCCGCGATCTTCAAATCTTCTGAGCATATTTTCGCATAGCGCTTCGTTAATGCTTCAAATCCACTACTTTCAATAATGTTTTTGACCGGTTCAATAAATTCTAGTTCGCTGAGGGGATCTGAACATAAATTGACCAATAAAACTTTCATTTATCGGTTAACCTCAAATCCTTTATTATGAATGTTCCAGAATACCTTCTGTATTTGATTTCATAGTCAACTATTTCTATCCTTTTCTTGAAGAATGGGGCGTCCAATACTGTTGTCTCTATCTCACCTCCCTCGCCAGCAATGTTTAAGTCGTAGGCTTGCTGGAGTTTTTCAAGCCTTTTGATCATATTCGCATCAATAGTTTTTCCCAAGAAACTTTCATCAAGTGGATAGGCGTATACGCCGGATATAATAGCCGTGAAGCCCTCATCTAAAATCTCGTATAAAAGTTTTAGTTGATCTTTAAGCCATAGGGGATTAAAGCACCAAAGCCCAAGTTTATTACATATTTTCTGAATGTTGCTTGCCTGATAGATGGATCTTATTGCGCCAGTGACGACGCCCTCAATACCATATTCCCTTATGGCGTCCTTTAACGCCCTATATAAATCAGTTAGCTCTAACGTTTTTTCTCCGCTTGTCCTCCTAATCATTATTGGTAGCCCCATGGCTTTGGCTTGGAAAAATGTTACATGAATGTTTGGAACATGAAACATGTAGCTTTCTTCACTTTTCGGAATCATTGTTATTAAGCAGGCGATTTCATGAAAGTTTTTAGCCTTATATACCGCTAGGCAAGAATCCTTTCCACCTGAAAATAATGCGCCTAGCTTCATGAGAGTCAACTCGTTTAGATGGTATGTTCTTCAGCAAATTTAACGATGTTTGATCCTCTGGCAACCCCCAGCGATTTTGCAATAACCGGGCATTTAGCTTTAAACATATACACTATTGGCTTTTGAATTAGGTGGGCGATTTCAGGCAGGCTTTCATAATGTCCTTGACCCTTAGCTATTATTAGGTCAGAGTTTTTAAGGATTGTTAAAAAGCTGCTTGAACACTCCTCTAGATTCAAGCCTATTGAACTGCTACCGGTTGCCACAACTTCAGCAATCTCATTTAATCCTATTTGGAGGGCGTCTTTCATGGTGGCGTCGTTCAGGATTGGGGCGGATTTTACAGCAACCACAACCTTTACTGGATAATTCTTAGTGATGAATTTAATTAGGAGCTTATCGAAGACTATTTCGCCAGCATTATCCGCTAGATATAGAACTTTTTTCGCCCTTGCCAACGCATCCATTAATCGGTAAGCGTCATTTATGGCTAGATCTCCACCTAGACAATTCATCAAAGATTTTTCCAAATCCTTTAGCGAAACGCTATGTTCCTCAACCTCAAAATCTATGGAGTTTCCACATATTGCCCCTAGAACTGCGAGTTTAAACGCGTCTTTGAAATCCCGTTTTGAAATCTCGCTTTCTAAAGATGGAATTAAGCCTAAAGCAATTCTATTAGACTCCTCTTTCAACTTAGCGAATGGATCTCTATTTCCAGTAATCTTCTGAACAAGCCTGAAAACATAAGTATGCAAATAAGCTGGCGTTAAATCTGTTTGATTTAAGATGCCGCTCAACCACTTTATGGTTTCAGTAACAACCAGCCTATGTTGCTCTCCATCATCCGTGGCTTTCGTTGCTATGTCATACGCGGTTCTAACAGTACACGGTAAACAAAGCGGATGCCACTTCATCTTGTTTTACCACCATTAAAAATAAAGCCAATTTTATAAGCATAACGTCACCTCAATTTCAGCGGAAAATCCTTCCCCACGAAAAATGGAGACCAAAAAATTAATAAAAGATGCATAAAACTACTTAAGGGAAAATCGAGATCTATATTCGTTAGGTGCTTACTAATAAAAAATAGGCTATGAATTGGAGAGAAGATGGCTCCCAATGCTTGATTGAAATGATGCCTAGAGAATCTTTCGTTTTAGGCAGCTGACGTTTACTGGAAAACATGGATACGGGAATTGTCTCCATCAATAAATCTCGTCTAAAAAGGAGGTGTAAAATATTCGAGCTAAATGGAAGAAGAAGAGAATGCGCCGTGAAAAAAGAAAGAGAAAAAAGAGGCGTGCAAGATACAAGTAATTAAGTTTTTCTTTCCAATCGAAGAATTCAGTGAACATATGTAGATTTAAGCATTTTTTAATAGATGATAAGGATAAAGAGGAGCATGCTGCATCCATGATTGGGCAGATGGAGAAGATTTTAGAGGTTATTGAGGATAGGGAAAAAATTCGCAATGTAGGCGTAATAGCGCATATTGATCATGGAAAAACAACCTTAACGGATTCACTTTTGGCGGGAGCTGGCTTAATTCCATACAGTTTGGCTGGCAGGGCTAAGGTTTTAGATTATCTCGAAGAAGAGCAGAAGCGGGGTATAACGATAAAAACGGCGAACATATCCCTATTATATGAATTTGATGGAAGCCCCTATGTAATGAATTTAGTTGATACGCCTGGACACGTCGACTTCACAGGCAAAGTTGCTAGGGTTCTTAGGGTGATTGACGGTGCAATAGTGGTTGTTGATGCAGTTGAGGAAATTATGGCTCAAACCGAGGTTGTCACCAGACAGGCGTTAAGCGAGCGCGTTAAACCAGTTCTTTTCATCAATAAATTTGACAGACTAATTAAAGAGCTGAAACTGAATTCCGAGGAAATTCGGAGGAAGATTTCACGCATAATTCAAGAATTCAATAATCTTATAGAAGTTTACTGCGAAGAACCCTTTAAAGACGAATGGAAAATCAGCGTCGCTAAAGGCAATGTTGCATTCGGTTCAGCCCTCCATAAATGGGGGCTAACATTTAAGACGGCTAAAGAGAAAAACATAGGGTTCAGCGACATAATCGACGCTTACAAAAGCGGAGACTCACAGAGTCTTCAAGAAAAAATCCCGCTCCACAAGGTAATTTTAGACATGGTGATAGGGGAATTACCCAGCCCAATCGAGGCTCAAAAATATAGAATTCCAAAAATATGGAGGGGCAACCTAAATTCAGAAGTTGGTAGAGCGATGCTTGAATGCGATCCGGATGGACCCATAACCATATGCATAACTAATGTTAAAAGGGATTTAGGCGGCAACCTAATTGCGGCTGGAAGAGTTTTCTCGGGTGATGTGAAGCAGGGGGATAAAGTCTACCTTCTAAATGCTAGGGAGGAGAGGAGCATTGATAGGCTATGGGTTTATATGGGTGCAGTTAAGGAATCGGTCAGCCATGTGGCTGCGGGCAATATAGCCGCCTTCTCTGGATTTGAATTCATAAGGGCTGGAGAAACGATTGTTGACGCCGCTTATAAAGGCGATATGACAGCCTTTGAGGAAATTCGCTATGTTTCAGAACCAGTTGTCACGGTTTCTCTGGAACCAAAAAACCCGGCGGATCTTCCACGGCTTATTGAAGTCATGCATCTTCTTTCAATTGAAGACCCCAACTTGACGGTTACTATTAGCGAAGAGACCGGTGAATATCTTCTCAGCGGCGTCGGCGAGCTACATTTAGACATAGCCATAAAATTCATGAAAGATTATGCTTCAGACCTAGAAGTCATAGTATCTAAGCCTATTATCGCCTATCGTGAAGGCGTAAGCGCCGCCGGCATAGATTTCACAAGCAACAGCCCAAACAAACGCAATCAAATAACGGTGAGGGTTGAACCCCTAGAAAAAGATGTGCTGGAAATGCTTGAGAGCCATGCTGGAGCTTCAGTTACCGACATAAAGGATTTTTTCAGCGAGAAGGATGAGCAAATACTTGCCATAGAAGGAAAAACAAATCTTTTAGTGAAGCCGGCCGAAAACATGGATCTCCCAAAAGAAGATGTTGAAGCCATAATAGATGGGTTTAAGTGGGCCTGCAAATCCGGACCATTATGCGGAGAACCCATTAGAGGCATAAAAGTGAAGTTGCTTAGCGTTAAATTGCATGGAGATCCAGTGCAGAGGGGCTCTGCGCAAATGACGCCGGCTGCGAGGAAAGCCATTTTCGGATCATTTTTAACCGCTAATCCAATATTGCTTGAGCCCGTCTATAAGATTCAAATTACTGCACCAGCTGAATATATAGGAGGAGTCGTAAACCTCATCACTAAGAGGAGGGGAAAAATAGTTTCAATAATTCCTAAAGCCTTGATATCGGTCATAGACTGCTATTTGCCGATCGCCGAGTCGCTGGGCTTAGCCGATGATCTTAGGGCAGTGTCTTCGGGCCGCGCTTTCTGGCAAAGCATGTTCTCCCACTGGGAAAAAATTCCAGAAGAAATTATGATGAAAGTAATTTACTCCATAAGACGAAGGAAGGGGCTGCCCCTAGAAATTCCAGACCCAAAGAAATTCATAAACTAATTTAGTGAATGCTGTTTTCCGAGAAATCTATCGAGGAAGCCGCGGCAATAGGCTGTTCCGTCACATATTGCCGTATTTAGGTTTGGGAAGCCTTCCCTGCAAGTTGCGAATTTCAAACCATATTTCTCAACTAGAGATTTCAAATTTTCAAGGATTTTTAATCTTAAGTCTCTACGCAGATACTTGTAGCCCATAATCCATTCTCCATCGGAGTAAATTCCCGCTAATCTTCTCGAAAGTTCCGGATTAACTCGCCTTATGGATGGAAGCAGACCTCTAACCAGCTTCATGGTTGAAGCCGTTATCTGCTTTACACCTATCTCAGCCGCTTTGGAAACAATTTTCTCTAGGTCCTTCATATCCGAGTTAACCGTCGGTATTATTGGATCTATTCTAACAACCGTTGGTATTCCCTCATCAGCAATTCTCTTTAGGGCTGTAAATCTAGCCTCTGGACTAGGAGCATTTGGCTCTATAGCGGCCGCTATGGCATTACGGCTTGTCGTTATGGTGATTGACACAACGGTCGGCGTCTTCTTAAAAATGTCAATGTCCCTAACAACCAGATCGGATTTCGTCACTATGAGTATGGGGAAACCATGCTTTGCAAGAGCCTCTAGGCAAGCCCTAGTTATCTCATACTCCTTCTCGATCGGTTGATAGGGATCCGTTGTATCGCTGAGCATAACCGGTAGGCGAAGCCTAGTTCCCTTAACCATCTTCAAAACATCTTTCTTAAGCCTTAGACGCGGAACAACCGGGCCTACAAACTTTGGGAATTTGATTGCGTAGCAATATAGGCAGCCATGCATGCATCTTCCAAGATAGGTGTTGAGGTTATATTTTGGCGGACATGTGCAGAAGCATGCCCTAACAGTATTGAAGGAGGGAAGCCTCATGTTTAAGTCACTTTCACCCGGAAATCTATAGGAAAAGTGGGAGCCATCATCTTATAAAGGCTTTACCAAGGATTATCTTTAAGATGTAGCAGATATGCTAGGAAGTTTGTTAGAAAATGTATCGGGATCGTTAGGACGATTATTAATGCGACTTTTAGAAGCGATAGGGAGGCTGAATCAACCATTAAACCGAAAAGTAGGGCTATGAGAACGAAGCCTAGTTGATCAATTATTGGTAGGGAGGAGCCGGGCTTTAGGTTAAGCCTCCTCTTAATAAATGAGCCCATCAGGTCGCCTAGCAATGCGCCAGCCGACAACATGAAGCCGAGATAAGTGTTTCCCTGCGGGAGACCGATGGTTGGCGCTAAAAACTCCTGCATCCAACCAACTAGGGTTCCAATCAGTAGTCCCGAAACTAGGCCTCTATATGTTTTATGCGGACCAAATATTGGTTTTCCATCCAGAAAATTTTTTCCATGATCGATGGGTTTCCCGCCGCCGAAGATTACTGGCGAAGCGTTTGCACAGTATGCTGGAAAAATATAATATAATGCGTTGAAAACTTCGTTTAGCATGGACATGGATGATCGACCTCAACTTAGATTAGCGCCAGTTTACCGTATTCGCATACACCGTTTTCTCCAATCATCAAGTATAATGTTATCTTTTTTTCGATTCCACCGCTTTTTTCGATAACCGCCCTAACCACGTTATGCCTAGCGGTTTTAAAGAGGCCGATGACTGTGTTCGCCCAGTATCTGAGAACTCTTGAAGCAACGGGTTCGATTAAAGTGTCTACTTCGGTTAAAACTGTTCTTACCTGGCTTGTAAGTAAAATTGGTATTTGATATGTTTTCCCTATATGCGCTAATGTGGCAATCTGGCGATTTAGCTCCCTATTGGCTTTGAAGGCTTCTTCCTTATCTCTAATCGCTGAGCGATACAGTGTGGTCACCGTGTCAAAAACGATTAAGCCGAAATTTTTGTTAAGATACTTCTCCAACTCATCTATGAGGCGGGATTGCTCATCAAACGTTGACGGCGTAAAGAGAATTATTTTCTCTGAAACCTCGCTAAAATCCTGTAGGGCGATCTGCATTAATCTTTGCGGCGAAAAGGTTCCATCGGAATCAACAAATAGGGTTTTATAGCCCATCCTAGCGGAATTTATTGAGCATTGAATCGCCAGACTAGTTTTTCCAGTTTCGGCTTCACCGTAAACAAGCGTTATTCCAGCGGGCTGGAGACCGCCTTCCAGAACCTCATCCAGCGACGCACAGCCAGTCGGTATCCAACGCCCCAAAGTATCCCCACATTTAAGAATGCTTAAAGCTAAAATTTAAATTTAGTCTTTTAATAGGTGATAGCTGAGCGTAGCGGTATGAGAAAAAGAGCTCAAATAGCTGTTGCAACGGTTTCAGGTAAAGCCTATTATAAGCTTGTTAATGAACTTAAAAATAGAAATATTCTGTTTTTGAGTTTAGTGCCAGGGGATCCCATACCGCCATGGATTAAGGTTGTCATTACAACTGAAAAGGAAAGAAGCTTAATAGAGCATGATAGGGTTCTTACGTATGATGCTGAAGCCGATCCATCAAGCGTGGTGGGCGAAGCGTTAAGGATATCTATGAGTAAGGAGATTTATGAAGAACTGGTTATTGGAATTGATCCGGGTAAAACTTTTGGAGTTGCCGTTCTTGCCGATGGAAGGATTCTTAAAACCAGCGAGGGGTTAACCATGGAGAAAACAATAGAGATGGTTTTAGATGAATTAAAAAATAATCCGTCTAAAAACAAGATAATTAGAGTTGGTAGAGGCGTACCTGAAATCGCTGAAAAAATTGTAAAAAGACTTGAAAGAGTTTTGCCAAAAAAGGTTTCCATAGAGATGGTTGATGAAGGTGGAACAAGCACCCTTAAAAATGCTGGATCTAAGAGAAAATTGAGTGATTCAGAAGCAGCCGTAAGGATAGCCTCAAAGAAGGGTGAACCTACGTAAGGGGGCATTGAATCGTGAATATTGAGAAGGGGAAAACCCTTCTAGTTGATGGACCAGCATGCGTGATTCTTCGCTCCGGCGCCTTAAGAGCCTTTGGCGCCAAAATGAAGATTGGAGAACGAATCGTTATCCGAAGGGGAAGAAGAATACCTTTAGAAGCGATGGAAGACTCGCAAATCGACGTATTGCTTGGAAACACTGCATCCTGTCTATTAATCGACGAGGATCCAATACCTTCCTCATGGAAAAAAGCCGCCGAAACCCTGCTTCCATCCGAAATAGGGGAATCCAATATTGTCGTTGTTCTGGGAGGCGTAGATTCCGGAAAGACGAGCTTCTGCACCTACCTAGTTAACATGGCTTTGAATCGAGGATTGACCACAGTCATCATCGATGGAGATCTCGGTCAATCTGACATAGGGCCTCCGGGAACAATTAGTTTAAGCTTGATTAAAAAGCCTGTTGTCGATTTATTTAGCCTTAAGCCTCATCATGTAGTTTTTATAGGTTTCACAAGTCCCTCTAATGCTAGGGAATCGGTTGTAGATGGATTGGCGTTATTGAAGGCTAAGGCAATTGAAATGGGTTCCAACTTCACTGTCATTAACACTGATGGATGGGTTGAGGGCGTTGACGCCGTAGAATATAAATCCCGTTTAATTAAGCGGATAAAACCCAACTTCATCGTAGCGATACAGAATGCTGATGAATTAAAGCCCATAATAGACTCTCTGAATGAAGTTGAAGTGAAAATATTGACCGTTGAAGTACCGAAGAATGTGAAGAGGAGGGATAGAGAGACTAGGAAGATTATTAGGGATTCCTCCTATAAAAAGCATTTAAAGGATGCGAAAATACGCTCATTCCCAATAAGCTGGATTAAGGTTGATGGAAGCATAAAAATGAGGGGAAAAAACGATCAATTTCTTAAGAAGAAATTTGAAGAAATTTTGGGCAATAGGGTGATCTATTGCGAAGACATGCAAGACTGCATTCTCCTAGTGTTAAAGAGGTCATCCATCCTAAGCGATGAGGAGATCTCCAAACTTAACACTGCATTCAAGAAGCCAATAAAAATTATGCGTAAAGGCGATGAGAAGGGGTTGCTTGTCTCTCTAGAGGATGAAGAAGGACGTTTCCTCGGCATTGGAATCATACATCACATTGATTATGAAAATGAGAAGGCGATATTAAAGATACGCACCAACGTAGACTCCTCCATTTCGAAGGTTAATGTTGGATGGATAAGATTGGATGAGAAGGGAAATGAGGTTGAAGTTGTCTCTAAGATTCAACAGCAGCTGAGGGGCATAGATTTTTAACTGGACAGGGATCGCATGTGGGTTTTAAGGCTTTGCAAAACCTTCGTCCAAGGGCTATGAGGAGCATGTGAACAGCAAAGTACTCCTCGGGTTTATAGAGGCTTTCAAGCCTAGATCTTATGGACTCGTATCCCCCTTTATCTTCAACAACTAATCCCAGCCTTTTAGAAACTCTTTTAACGTGGGTGTCTACGGGTAAAACTGGCTTATTGGCGCAGAAAAGTAAGATTATGTCAGCGGTTTTAGGGCCGATTCCCGGCAAACTCATCAATTTTTCTCTCGCCTCATTTAGGGGCAGCGAATATATGAAGTCTAATGATCCACCGAATCTTTCAATTATTTCATCCGCAATTTTCTTTAAAGCTATGGACTTGTTTCGATATAGGCCTGCGACCCGTAATGCTTCTTCAATCTCCTTAACGTCGGCTTCAGAAATATGCTCTGGGGTTATAGGCATTTTGGATAAAAGATTTTCATAGGCTCTCGCCACATTTTTCTCGGCTGTTGATTGACTTATCACCGTTCTAACAAGAAGCTTGAAGGGGTCTTTGCAGACAGCTGATGGATTTGGGATTGGAAAGTTTTTCTTCAAAATTTCTAGGATTGCTTTGGCTCTGGAAACTTCGTGGATTGAGTCTCTCTCATATATGCGCATACATTTTCCCTAAACACTTTAAGCCCCCTTAACCCTTATATGCTTTATAAAAGTTAATTTTGATTGAGTTTAACACTCTATGTTGAAGGGGGATGAAAATTATTGAGAATTAATAGGCTTAGAGAACTTTTAAGAAAGGGCGAACCGACAGTTGGAACAAGGGTTGTTTGTCCATGGCCTGGTTTAATTGAGGTGATAGGTTATACTGGCATGTATGATTATGTTGAGTTTCTAAGCGAGTATGGACCATATGATTTGCATGATTTAGATAATATTGCTAGGGCAGCTGAGCTTGCCGGGCTTTCGACGATGATAAAGATCGATCAGGAGCCTAGAACATATTTGGCTGAGAGGGCTTTGGCAGCTGGCATTCAGAACGTGCTTTTCGCGGATATAAGGTCGGTTGAAGATGCTGAGGAGGCTGTTAAGGCTGTTAGAGCTGAGCCTAAGGGCGTTAATGGCTATAGATTGGATAGGAGAGTCGGCTACGTTGGAGTTGCGGCGTCAGCATCAGACCTTGTGAAAATATGCGAGGACGCTGTAGTTGCATTAATGATTGAAAAGAAGACGGCGGTTGAAAATCTTGAGGAAATTTTATCCGTTGAAGGCATAGACATGGTGCAGTTTGGACCAATGGATTATTCCATAAGCATAGGTATGCCGGGGGAAGTTAATCATCCGAAGGTTAGGGAAGCTGAGGAAAAAACCATTAAAACAGCCCTAAAAATGGGCGTGGAGCCTAGGGCTGAGATAAGCAGTCCAAAGCAGGCTGAAAAGTATGTTGAACTCGGAGTCCGCAACTTTAACATCGGCGTTGATCTCAGAATATTGTTCAATTGGTGGAAAAACAATGGTGAAGAACTTAGGAAGATAATCTCTAAAGCCTAAAGGGGAACAGACGGCTGATTGAATTGGAAAAAGCCAAAATTTTACATGAAGAGCATGTTGAAGAGGAAGCATGTTTTTCAACAACCATAATTGAGCTTAAAAACGCTCTGATCGTTCTGCTAAGTGAGGGTGAGGAGGGGCTTGGAACCCTGGCGGTCTCCATACCTCAGAGGCTTAAAATCTCTAGGCCGCCGATCTCGTCGACTCTCTTAGGCGAGCGGCATGCAATTATCGCTAGAATGATAGCTGAGCGATTAGCCACGCTTACAGATAAGGTTGTTTTGGTTTCAGTTCTCCTTAGAGTTGCGGATGAAGCTAAAGCCAGCCAGATTTTCATAAGATTGGTGGAGAAGGCCCTAAGGAAGAGGGAGGGCGGAGAAACATGAGCCTTAGAGCCTTTCTTGAAAGGATGGAGGATTTAGGCGAAGTAATTCATGTGTACGATAGGGTTTCACCAGTTTATGAAATCTCGGCGATAATGAAGTCCATCCCAAATTTCCCAATAATGTTTTTCGAGAATGTTGAGGGATATGATGTAAAAGTTGTTGGAAACGTATGTGCATCGCGGAGAAGAATATGTTTAGCCCTGGAGACGACTCCAAACAATCTTTACAAAGTGATTCTTGAAGCCATGAGAAGCCCGAAGCCTCCTAAAATAGTTGATGATTCTCCAGTTAGGGAGGTTGTTGAAGAGCCTAGGCTTTCAAAGATACCCATTTTAAGACATTTTGAGAGAGACGCTGGACCATACATAACCTCAGCCATAGTTTCAGCCAGAAGCCCAGATGGACTTATCGAGAATGTTTCTGTCCATAGACTGCTCCTATTAGACGATAAGCGGCTGGCGATAAGACTTGTTCCAAGACACTTGTTCAAGCTATGGAAAATGGCTAAAGAAAGTGGACGAGACTTGGATGTCGCAATAGCAATAGGCGTTCATCCAGCCGTGCTGTTAGCAGCCGCCTGCTCACCGCCCTTCGGAGTAAGCGAATACGCCGTAGCAAACCAGATGCTAAAGGACAATTTAAACCTAATAAAATGTGAGAAAGTTGATGCTTATGCGCCAGCCGAAGCCGAAATTATACTTGAGGGAAAAATATCCCGTTTTGAAGAAAAACTCGAAGGCCCGTTCGTTGACATAACCGGCACCTATGATGTGCAGAGATTTCAGCCGGTGGTTGAGGTTGTGAATGTTATGCGTAGAGAAGACTATATTTATCAGGCGCTTCTACCAGCTAGTCCAGAGCATCTATTGCTGATGGGGCTTCCTAGAGAGGCGGCAATATATGAGGCTGTTTCTAAGGTTGTTCCATCGGTTAAATCCGTTAACCTTTCAATCGGTGGTTGCGGATGGCTTCACGCAATAATTTCGATAGAAAAGCAGGTTGAGGGCGATGGTAAAAACGCCTTATTAGCCGCTTTCGCCGCGCATCCAAGTTTAAAACACGCTGTGGTCGTTGATTCGGACATAGATGTTTTTAATCCAAGCGAGGTTGAGTGGGCTATAGCCACTCGTTTTCAAGCCGATAAAGACCTCGTAATGATTAGGAATGTGAGGGGATCAAGCCTTGATCCATCCGCTGACTCTGAAACAAGCCTAACAACGAAGGTTGGAATAGATGCGACAAGACCGCTTAATGTTCCAAAAGAGAGATTTGAGAAGGCGAAAATCCCAGTGTCTGAGAGGGTTTCGAAAATAATTGAGAAACTGAGTGCGGCGGCAAAATAATTTCGAGCATCTATTTTTCGCAGGCTGTTTCTATGCATTCAACTAGGGGCGAAAAAATCACCTTAACCTTATTCATGGAGGGCGCGTAATAGGCTGTTTTCGCAGAATTCGTCATCAATGTCTCTACGCCTAATTCTTTAAGCCAAGTGACTACGGCGCATGTATCGCATATTACCCGTCCACCAGCCGATTCAATTATCTCAACATATTTCCTCGCTTTCCCATAAACAAATCTGGACGTGCAGATCCATAAATCAACATCCCTCCTGACTTTCCTACCCTTCAAAAGTTCAGCCACAACTTTAATTTCGTTTAATGAGCAGTGGGGGCAACCGATAAAAACTAGATCCGGCTTCTCTCCAAACGCTGTTGATAGGCTTTCACGGGTTTCACGTAAGTTTCCATCCTCAACAGTTATGGTCTCAACACCCTCCACATTCCCTTCGAATTTTCCTTCCAAATGAAACATGAATGCCATGCCGCTTGTAGCCATAGCTGCACCCATCTGTCTGAGAAATCTTTCTTCGACGAATGGCAAACCACATATTAATGGAATCCTATCTCCAATAGCTTTGCCTAAAAATATGCCTAGGGCGCCATAATCGCTTTCATCATTTAATTCTGCTTCAACCTTAACCAATACGGTTGGACGACGATTTTCAGGCCTATGCACTCCATAATTTGGGGTTTTTCCAATAAGTGCTGATGCAAGGGCGCTTGGCCCTCCCTCCCGGTTGGTCCAAGAGCCAATTATAGAATTGGCGTAGATTACCGCTGATGATTCAGCCCATGAAAGATGGCTTCCACGCTTAGGTGGTTCTAGATAATATGGTGTACATGTTAGGGTGGCTTCTATCCCCAGAGCCTTGTAAAGATCGATTATTTTCCTCTGTTTTTCAGATAGCTCGCTTAGGAGGGGGGTGAACACCATATTTTTGTAGTCTATTCCAGCTGGATTCGTCGTTGCTTTAACGCTCACCCTTCCGCCGGATTTAGCCAATTCCTCAAGAAAGTCTATTGCGGCGTCGCCAACAGTTTTATATGAGACTCCGGAAACATGGGCTGACTCGATTGGTATTAGCCTATCAGCTCCATAAAGCTCCCCTAGTTTGACAAGTATCCTCATCGAAACTTGATAGGCCCAGCCCATCTCACCGTCATAGATTCGCTCTTCTTCCCTCGTCAAGTACATGTTTTCTCACCTAGAAAAATTCTAACCAAACCTTTCTCACCATCAACCTCAACGATGTTTCCACTCCTTATTTTTTTAATGTCGATTCTGTCAACCATCGGTATGTTGGCGATTATGGCGCCGACAACTACAACTGGATCAGCGATTGAATTCACTATTGCTTTCGGCGCTAAACCGTTTTTAGCAAGCCTATAAAGCACGAAGCTACCTACAGTTGAACCTCTGCCATGCGGAAAACATAAAATAACATTTTTAATGCTTTTTCCATAGAGGTCATGGTTTTCCTTTATTATTTTCCCGGCGTCGGCGTCTACGTCTCCCAGAAAGCTTATTGGTTTATTTGAGACTAGGGCAACTCCTTTAACTCTGCCCGGAACTATCGGTCTGCCCTTAAGCGTTAATGTAGGATTCAATTCATCAACCTCAATAAGATATTTTCATGGTGAATGGTAGTTCGCCGAAAAGCTTTTCGGAAACCTCCTGAACTTTCCTCAAATGCTCTTCCTCAGTATAAACCCTTAAAATATTCATAAAGCCTTTTAACATGTCAAATATTCCTGAAACTTCGCTTAGCTTTCTGGTGATTCTTCTTCCATCTCTAGTTTTATGGAAAACCGGTATCTCCATGGGCTCTAGTGGAAAAGCATGGTGATATGGAACTGAGGGGAGGGTCGGCACATCGATTATAACGCTCTGCGGATCGACGCCGGCTTCCTCAGCAATGGCGTCTCTTATTCTATTTCTTATTCCCTCAACGTTAAGGATGTTTGAAACAATCCTATCTCTTATGTAGAAGGGCGGAGGATCATAGGCGCACTTAAGCAGCTTCCGTCTCTCCAACCTTTCAATAATCTCCCTAGATTTCTCATTCTCCTTTAATTTTGTCCACAAAACGTAATCGTTTAGGGCTAAATATTCTTCCGGAGTCTTGAAATCCGCAAGCCCCAGATCGTCCTTAGCAAGCTCCATGGCGGCAGCCAGCATTATTTGAACAGCTCTTCCAACCCTGTGAAAATAAATGCTCTTAAAGGATTCTATTCTCGCCAGGATGAAGGATTCTAGAGCTGAAAGGGCGCCGATATCTGCCGCTAGGTTTCCATCAACAACATCAACCGTATTTATTAGACGGAAAATATCAACGAAGCCATATTTCGCGCCGGTGTGATAGGTATCTCTAACAACGAAATCCAGTTTGTCGGCGTCTATAGCGCTTCTAATTATCTGATCCATGAAAGAGCTACCAGACTTATTTAGGCGGCCAACGGCTAGGGATCCAACAACTTTCGGATCATAGCCGAGATCGCTAAGAATATCCTTTAGCTCTGAATTCGTTATTATCCAGAAAGTCATGTCCTCGTGAGTTTTGTTAAGAAACTTTGTGAGAATATGCTCAAAAACATGTGAGAAGGGACCATGCCCAACATCGTGTAGAAGCGCAGCTATCCTAATCATCTGGGCTTCATCCTCAGAAATCATTTGAGAGATATGCGGATTCTCAACAAATGCTCCAGCCAGATGCATAACGCCCACGGAATGTTCAAACCTAGTGTGATTTGCTCCGGGATAAACGTATTCTGCTCCAGCCAACTGTCTTATTCTACGCAGCCTCTGAAATGGATATGAATCAATAATTTTCCGCTCAGCTTCAGTAATGCGCACGTAACCATAAATAGGATCCTTTATTTCGCCAAAATATTTCCTCTGAGACATGTTTCTCCAATCCGTCACTAATCATTACCTTAAATTTCATATTATTTTTCTTTTTCCTTAAATAGAAATGTTTATTGAAAAGTTTAACATAATTTTTTATGAGAGAAGTGTTGAAAGTGATTTCAAACAAGCTTTTTCACAGTTTCAATTTAACAGATTTAAGAAAACTAGACCTTATGCTGAAGCTTCTATTATCGATTTTTCTCACGCTTGCTGTAACTTCAAACATCGTTTTCTCCGACATATTCCAGATCGGTCCGATAAATGAGAGGATGCTTAAAGACGACATATTGTCTATAGAGATTCGACCAGTCGTGGAGAACCTGCGGGTTAATTACAGTTCTTCTAATTCTAGGGGCATTGAAATCCACCTTTATTCTAATAGAACTCTCGGCATATATTATTTTTCTGAAGTATATATAATACCAAGATCGGAGGGAACCTACGATATAACCGTTGAATTTAGTTCTAAATCCCCTTGGAATTGTGAGATAGGCGTTTACACCAATAATTACACCTTCTATGGAAAATATCCTGTACTAACCTCATTAGGCCCATTTATTCAGCTTACGCCACCCTTCGGGGTTGATTCAAAAGAAGATAATCAAACAGTTTCCTATAGAATACGCATTATTTTGAGTGTTGAAAGCTATGAGAAAAAACCCGAACTATTTCCTTCATTTAAGTTTCCAACACCTGTAAATGCAGCTCTCTTCATATTAACCAGTTTCATCCTAGCCTATATTAATGCCTTCTTCATTTTAGACACGTATTTTAAAAGCAAAGTGGAGGAGGTTTCAAGATTTCGTTTGGCTCTTATATGTCTAATAATTCTTGTAAGCCTCTTCATTTTATATCAACTACGCTTTTTAATGGCTGGTGAGCTATGATGCATTATGATTATGAGGAAGAGGAATTTTCAAATCAATGGTGGTATAAAAGGCCTAGATTAAGAAAGTTTTTTGCACCCTTACTCTATTTAACCTCATGGCAGTATAGACTCTGGAGATTCCTCCAGAAGCCTCCGGAGAAGCGAAGGGCGGAGGCTGAAAAGAAGGCAAAAGCAATAAAAAAGCGGATGGATTTTCCAAGAGTCACTAGAAAAGATGTGGTTGGACTTGATGAAGAGTTTGAGAAGGTTCTCTTAAGCGCTTACTATCATATTTTCCGAGACCCTGAAGTCAGAAAGAACACTCCGGTTCCTCCCCCAAAAGTCTTCATATTGAAGGGGAGCTCCGGCAGCGGGAAAACCTTCTTTGCTGAAGCTTGTCAAAGAGAGATTTTTGAAGAGGGCCTAAAATATGGGCTGATAGTTTATTATGCTTCTCTCAAGCCTGAAGAAGTCTACACCATGTGGTATGGTAGAAGCGCTCAACGGCTCAGCGCGTTTTTTGAAGCGGCATTTCAGAGACCAAGCATAGTATTGATTGATGAGTTTCAGGCTTTCGGAAGCCGTTTTTCATCTTCAACGGAAGTTGGCATGGAGGAGAAGAGGGTTCAAACAGTCTTCCTAGAGAAGATCGATGACTTGCAGAAGAAAAATTACCGATGCATTCTACTTATCTCCACAAATGAGTATGAAACGATTACCGAAACTTTACGTAGAAGAGGAGTTGTTGGGACAATAGATCTTGACAGCAACATAAACAGGGCGATGCTCGTCGAAATAGCAAGAAGGAAATGTCAACAATATAAAATACCCTTAAACCCCAATGAAATTGTCGAGACTATTGAAGATGTGTTGAGAACAGTTGGCGGAACAAAATTAACCCCAGCAGACGTATGCAACGCTTTCGATATAGTCATGAGCGAGAGATCTAAGCCTATCCAGCGCAGAATAATAGAGAAAATAATGTTTAGGAAAAAAGAGAATCCTTATACCAAACCCATCGGATCCCTTGTAACTTTATCTGACTTTAGGGAAGCTGCTCGAAGACTTAAAAGCTACGCATCTGAAGAAAAAACCGAGGCTGCAAAAAAAGCTATAATTAGAATTGCACCGAGGGAAAGATACAGTGATGTCGGCGGGCTCCATGGAATAAAAGATGAAGTAATTAAAGAGATTTCCCTAGCCCTAAATCCGGAGTTAGCTGTTAGGGCAGGTTATCGGCCGCCTAAAGGCTTCATATTTTACGGTCCTCCAGGCACTGGAAAAACCCTTTTGGCTAAGGCAATAGCTGGAGAAAACCGGGTTTGGTTCTATAGTATAAACGGTCCCTCGATTCTTCAGGGACATTATGGCGACCCGGAAAAAACTATACGTGATATTTTTGAGGACGCACGTAAGAATGCGCCGGCAATAATTTTCTTCGATGAGATTGATTCCATTGCTCCCAAGAGGGGAACTCATGATCCAGTTATTGATAGGGTTGTTTCCCAGCTACTTACGGAGATGGATGGATTCACTCCGCTCACAAATGTTGTCGTTATAGGGGCTACAAACCGATTTGAAATTTTGGATCCGGCTCTTCTAGAGCGCTTTACAAGACATTTTGAATTCACCTATCCAAAGAATAGGATTGAGAAGCTTGAGATCATAGAAATTCACCTCAGACGATATAAGCAACATTTAGAGAAGAGTTTAACGTCGAAGGACGTGCTTAAAATATTTGAGAAGAAAATTTTGAGTCCAAGGAAAATTGCTGACACGATAGATGATGCCAACCGCCTTAGAACAAGAGAGCTCGAAGCATGTCATAAGCTTGTGCAGGCAATGAAATATAAGCCGGAAAAAATCGAAGAGATAAAGAAATTATATAAGGATGACCTAGAACGCCTCTTCACCGTGCTTGAATTAGATCCAAATAACGATGATGACCAAAATCTCATAAAAAGCTTAGAAAAAGTTAATCCTGATAATTATCCGCTGAGACTTTATCATTTTGAGAAAGCCTTAGAGAGAACCTATGATGAAGCCATGGAGGAAGCTCAGAGGATGATAGCGGAAACAGTGAGAATCCAGAAGCCTGAGATTGGCAAAAGCTATGGGCTTATAGCCCTTGGAGAACATGGAGAGCTTGGCGGATTTGTTGGCGCAATAGAGGTCATCGTCAATCCAAACGGCTCAGGAAAAGTAAATGTTGTTGGAAGCGAGACGGGTGAAAGCGTGCTTGCCAGCGCATATGATGCATTCATCTACATAAATTCGATATCCGGCTGGAAATTCAAGAATTATGACGTGTATGTTGAAATAGTGACGCCTGCAAAGGGCATGGAAAAACAGATTATTGGACCCGGCATATCAAGACCACCCGTCTCCGGCCCCTCCGCTGGACTTGCAATAGCCGTAGCCATGCTTTCAGCTTTCTCGAGGGTGGAGATTGATCCCTCTGTGGTTATGACTGGGGCGATAACGGCTTTAGGTGAGGTTTGGCCTGTAGGCGGATTGGATTATAGGGGGATGGGTAAAATTGAAGCTGCTCTTTCAGATCGATATGTTCGAACTCTTATCATGCCGAAATATAATTATGAGCGATTGAAGGGCTTTGATGTTGAAAAAATGCTTTTAGAGAAGGGTATTAAAATAGTTCCAGTTCAAAGCTTTCTGGAGGCTGCTTCGCTGGCTCTAGTTGATTTCAATAGGGTTAAGGAAGTTTTAGGGATCAAATAGTCTTACATGCTTAGGAAACTTTTTCCTTTTCTCTTTTTCTCTTGTCGGCTACGTTGAGCAACGCCCTATAATATTCGCCGTTCTCAATCTTTCTACAGATGTTTGAGAGGGCTTCATATACGTTTTCAAAATACTCCTTGTCTTCTTCCTCAAGGGTTCTTTCTTCGATAAGTAGTGCCCTCATTCTTATTCCTAATCCAGCGTCCCTTAGAATCTGGCAGAGGATTCCATGTTCAACTTTAATCAGCTGTGGGTAGATGTCCGCGGACAATTTAAGTAAATCGTCGCCAACCCGCTTAAGTTCACCAATATTCCATGAAGCCATTCCATCTCTATTTCTGTCAAGAATCCTCCTTAATCTGATTTGAATGATATTAAGTATTGAAAGAAAGGCTTCCATGCTTCTTCACATCATATTAACGTCAATAATCGTAACTATGACTTAATAATTAAAGATTACGGCTCAATAAGTATCTGAAGAAATGGTTTTATGTTTGAAGTAAGAATAATATTTGGGAAAAATGGATCTGGAGGTTTGTCATTGTCTCATGGGCAGAAACTAATAACATGTCCTAGATGCGGTTTCCAATTTGATGTTCTATACGCTAGGGCGGTTTCATGTCAGGGTTGTAGCAGAATGCTTACCTCGTTGAGCTGCGAATATGTTAAATGCCCAAAATGCGGTTTCGAATTTCAGATTTCGGAGAGCGCCATAAAATCGGTTAGGGCAATTAAGGAGTGGGGGTCTAGCGGCTCCTTCCCGTTTTAAGTCCTAGTTCATTTTGAACGCTGTAATTGGGTTTTTCCCTCAGCGCCTAGAGCCTTCAATTTCTCCTCCAGTCTTCTATTTCTTTCCTCAGCCTCAATGAATATGCTTTCCCAATTTCTGCTTTTAATCAAATCCATCAATCTTTCAATTTCATCCGGTAGCTTCTTCACAACTGAGGACAATATTTCATCAAAATATTTGTCTTCAGACGTGAGTTCAAGGGCTTCTTCTGGACAATATTTGATGCATTTCGGCTCTCCGTTACATAGGTCGCATGCGATTACAACAGGCTTATCGGGATGCAGCATTATTCCACCGTAGGGGCATGCCTGAACGCAGAGAACGCATCCATCACATTTATCTTCATCTATGATTAGAATGCCTTTTTCAGATTGTTTAATTGCGTTGCGTGGACACGCTCTCACGCATGCAGCGTCTTCACAGAATCTGCATGCAACCGTTAGGTTGAGCATCGGGTTTAGGCGTATAACTCTTATTCTAGATTTTAGTGGATTTGGATCTCCTTCCTTCTCTAGGGCGCATACAAACTCGCATAGACTGCAACCTATACATTTGCTTGGATCAACCACAATGAAACTTCTCGTAGTGTTTTCTCCTTTCATAACATCCCCTTCGTTTCTAGGGAAATATTTTTCATAATATTTCGTTTTACTTTAATTTAACTTTCTCGATTAGTTTTATTCCTTATGTTTTATCACATCTATCCGGATTTCTTCATCGCCTTCTATGCTCACATTTTTTAGTGAAGAGATCATTCCAAGAACTGTTTTGCGGATAAATTCCGAGGTGAATGGTTGAAGTGGAATTTCTCTTCCATCAAGGGTTAGCCTAGCCCTCAGCTTCGGCTTGATTTTCATTGGAAAACATTCATCAATGGAGGCTTTGCCTAAATATATTTCTTCAGCCAGTTCTTCACATGTTTTTCTACCGCATTTGCCACAATTTAAGCCGGCGAGATCTTTTAAAATCTCCTGAATTTCACGCCTCTTCTCGATAAATTTAATGATTCTTTCGATTAAAACCGGCAGATCTTCACCTATTTTTAGTATTGGTTTCCCTAGGGTTTGAAATGAACAAAAAGCGATTACATCCCCTTTGACGCTTCGCTTATATTCTTCATATTCCTTGAGGCTTCTCACGCAAATTATCTTTCCAACGCTTTTGTCATCCATTACAGCCGATGAAAAGCCTTCAAGCACCAAGACATTCACACCAGATTTCTGAGCCATATGGAAAATAACTTCCATTCTAGCTGTTTTAGTCTTGAAAATCACGCTTGTTTCATTGCTGGAAACAGCCATCACCGGATTGGCGCCGGCGCTTGAATGTCTCCATGTATCGCTTCCAGCGGAATCTATCGAGAAGCCTTCATGCGCTATATGTTTAGCCGTCGCTATGGAGAAGCCTCTCTTAATTAGCTGAGGCACTAAAAGCTCGATAACCGTTGTTTTCCCCGAACGCTTCCTACCTAAAACAGCTATTACCGGAATTTTTCTAGGCATTGCTAAACGCTCCTATATGGCATATTTGGCGTAAGATAAAATAGCGGGAAAACCTATAAATATGCTCCAGTAAAACTCGGAAAGGTTTCCTTGGTGCTAGGTAATGCTGGTTAAAGCCGTTTTATTCGATCTCTTTGAGACCCTTCTCCTAGTGAGAAAAGATGAAAATCGCTACAAAAATTGTTTGAAAAAGCTTCATGAAGCATTAATGCATGATGGAGTATCCGTTTCTTTCAGAGATTTTAGGGACGCGTATTTTAAAGCCCGCGGCAAACTATATAGGAAAGCAAGGGATAGGCTTGAGGAACCACACTTCAGTCTCAGAGTCTCCCTAGCATTACGTGAAATGGGCTATGATTATAGCGCCGACCATCCAATCGTTAGAAGGGCTGTTAAAGCTTTTTCAGATGAATTTATGCGCTACATTTATCCGG
>CAYNMB010000017.1:0-21964 GCA_964398235.1 uncultured Candidatus Bathyarchaeia archaeon
AGATTTAAAGGGGTGGTTAATTTGAAGATTTATATACTTACGGATCTTGAGGGTGTTAGTGGGGTTACTGAATTTGAGAATAGGTCTGATACAAGCGCATGGAACACTTATAAACGTAGATTTTTCAGCCGTTTGTTGACTGAGGAAGTTAATGCCGCTGTAAGGGCGTGTTTTGATTCGGGAGCTTCTTATGTTTTGGTTAATGATGGGCATGGCGCAGGCTACACTATAGATCCGGAACTTATAGATTCTAGGGTTGAACTTATACATGGAACTCATAGGCCGGAGTTGCTTCCTTTAATAGATCAAGGTTTTGATGCAATGCTCTATATAGGGGCGCATTCTAAAGCGGGTACAAGAAGAGGCGTCCTATATCATACAATGAGCACAACCGTTAAGGAGATTTCGATTAATGATATTCCGCTTGGGGAGATTGGATTAGCTGCATTCTATGCTGGAGCATATGATGTGCCCCTAGTTTTTCTATCCGGTGATAAAGCTGCTTGTATGGAGGCTGAGGCTCTCATATCGGGCATTGTAACGGTTGCGGTTAAACGGGGTTTGTCAAGGTTTTCCGCCGTAGCCATACCTCCAGTTAGAGCTAGGCGGCTTATAGAAGAGCATGTTAAAAAGGCGTTATTAAAGATCGATGAAATAAAGCCGTTTAAAATTGAGCCTCCTTACGTATATCGTGAGTATGTTTTCCAAGCCTCTAGAGCGGAGGTTCTGGTAAGTAATCCCGATGAGCTTCCTAGGAACTATAAGCTTGTTAGAGAGATTCGTGCCGAAACGGCTAAGCAGCTTGTTGAAAAAGTTTGGCGTCGGCATGTTTAAGGCGTTTAAAGACCATAAGGCATTCCAAGGGCGGCTTTTAGGCTGTTTCTACTTCTATCGTATTTCCAAGCCTATTGTCGAAGCATATGAACAGGCGTTTTTCTTTTTGGAGCCAAGTGTTTGGATGAAGATTGTCTGAACTTTCTTCGAGCTCCATAATGGTTTCAGAAATTTTAGCCTCTTTCCATCCACTTCTGAAGCTGCCTTTCGACAAGTATACTCCACTAGCTTTGAAATCGCAGTTAAAGCTTACAGTTAGGTCGGGGCATGGAAATCTATTGTCTATAAACAGCCTTAAGCGTCGGGGACTCTTATCTACGTGGATGTCTAATGTTTTTGAAGCTGCGTAATAGCATGCGATTTCGTTCAGTTTCATCCATAGAATCTTGTCATTTATTAGCGTATTTATGCGTTTTAAAACCTCCTCCATAACTGCTAGTCCATGTCTAGCGTCGTTTGACCATAGGCTGTTCCAATGTGTATGGAAAACTATGTAGCTTCCCGCATTCAACAGCTCTACAAGCCTACCAGCCTTCCCATCGTCAGTTATATAGTAGTCGGCGTATTCTAGAAGTTTCCTTTCATTCCAGTTTCTCCTAGACTCGGGGGTCATGGTGTCCCAGATCACGTCGTCGTTTCCGCTCACAATGCTCACAACCCCCTTGTTTTCATATTTATCTAAGTAAACCAGTCTTGGATAAACCACATGGGAGCATGGATCTACTTTGAGAAAGTACCATGCAAACTTGGCTCCATAGACTTTTTCGACGGCGTTCAAAACGGCTTTAGCGTACTCGGCTTCCACCTCTCTTCCAAATGCCCCGGGGGAAGTCACGCCGTTTGTTTCGAATCCTATGTTTTTCAGGGTTTCTAGGGCTCTAGCTATATATGGGGTGAGGGTTTCAGCTGTTTGCTGGCTAGCCCAGGTTTGCTCATGCATTGGCAGGAGCTCGCCGGTTTCAAGATCGATGGCGTTTGTATGGGTTATCATTTCAGGCGTTATGTCAAATAGGGGGGCTACTTCCTTCTTGACCAGTTCGATCCATTGTCGGACTCCTTCCTCAGGATATCCTTCTAATCCTCTGTCTAAGTATCCTTGACCAGCGGGGTTTGGAACTACGCTGAACTTGCCTTTAACGGGCCATTTTTTAATTATTGATATGAAGTCTTCTAGAAAGTCGTTGGGTATCGTTTTGAATTCTTCATAGTAGGCGGGATACTTCGGGTTCAAGTATTTTCTGAGGTAGTAAAGGTGATTAACGTATGGAGCTGGATCGTCGATTATAAGCGCTATTGGAGTCTTTAATCTTGGAAATTCGATCTTGAAGTCAAGCATGAAGGATCGCATCCTACATTTGAAGCTCTATTATAATTATGTCTATTTAAAGTCTCTTTGAGAGAAGGGGAGGAAGAAATTTTCTGTCGTGGTTGGAGTGGAGGGCAATTTTAATGCTTTATGTCTCTTACAATCCACTATTCTTGATGTCTAGGAGACAACGAGGCTTATTGTTCTGCGGAAAAAATATAACAAGTCTTGTTGTCAGGGGATCTATGCCATAGATTGGCTGATTTTTAGGAGACTGTCATGTAGGTTGGTTGAAAGGTTTCTTCGCCCTAGGGAAAAATTTTTCCTTACATCTGGCTTATTACTCTTGGCGCCCTTTAGGGATTTAATATGAAGAGACTAAAGCTGAAGAAACCTGTATCTGGTGGAATATTGCTCTCCTACAAATGCAATAGTGAATGTAAACATTGCATGTATGCTTGTTCACCGAAATGGAAGGCGGATTGGATTAGTGAAAGCGATTTAAGGAAAATTTTAGGTCAGTTGTCCGAGAAAATAGAGCCTAGTCCTTTTGGACCACATAGAATTGGAATAAATTATGGTTTACATTTAACTGGCGGTGAACCCTTCCTCAACTTCAATCTACTGCTGAAGGTTACCAAAATTCTACGAGAGTTAGGAATACCATCAACCTTTGTAGAGACTAACTGTTTCTGGTGCATTGATGAAGAGGATGCTAGGGAGAAGTTAATGAAATTAAGGGAAAATGGCCTTGACGGTATTTTAATAAGTGTTAATCCATTTGTCCTCGAGTATGTTCCATTTGAAAGAACCGAAAAAGCCATTAACATAAGTAGGGAAATTTTCGGAAGAAATTTGATGATCTATCAAGAATTTTTCTACCATCAATTCAAGACATTTAAAATTAAAGGCGTGTTATCCTTCACCGATTACTTAAGAAGAGCTGGATTCAGAAGCCTATATTATGCTGAGCTACTCCCGATGGGAAGAGCCGTCTATAAATTGAACCAGCTGTTTAGAAAGTATCCAGCTAAGCACTTTTTCGGATTATCATGTAAAGAGGAGCTGACTAGAGGATGGCATTTCCATGTCGATAACTACTGTAATTACATGACTGGCTACTGTGGGGGGATTTCTCTAGGAGACGCTAGAAATTTAAATTCATTAATTGAGAATGGAGTGAATTTGGACGACCATCCAATCTTAAAGGCTTTAGTAGAAGACCTGAAGGAGCTTTATGAAATAGCCGTTGAAGATTTTGGATATAGGGAGCTAAAAAACGGATATATTTCGAAATGCCACCTATGCTTAGACATAAGAAGGCACATAGTTCAGATAACTGATGAATTTAAAGAGCTTAAACCGGTAGAATTCTACCGCCACCTATAGCGGATGTTTAGCATAGCATGGAAAGCGTCGCTTACATTCCGTTCCAATAAGCAAAAAATGGGTTACGTTTCTTTCATTTGGGCGTTTCTCCCTCTTTATTGCCTTGTTTGAACGTAGGGATCACGGAGTTTAGAAAAAACATATATTAAAGTTATTACTTCACTATTTCCTATGAATGCTAGGCTCATAGGGATAGCCACGGTTTCTACGGCTCTAACAGCCCTCATGACCTGTATAATGTTTCCAATGCCCAAACCTTTAGGCTATGTAAACCTAGGTGAAATAGCGATATTTTTGTCCGCTATACTCTTCGGCCCCTTCATTGGAGCTTTTTCAGGCGGTGTTGGCTCAATGATCGCAGATATTGCTCTAGGCTATCATGTATATGCGCCCGCCACCCTCTTGATTAAAGGCTTTGAAGGATTCATAGTAGGTTATCTACGAAAAATTAATGAAATTGTAGCCATGCTTATAGGCAGTGCATCCATGATCTTCGGCTACTTTCTCTTCGACTACATCCTCTACGGTCCAGTAGCATGGCTAGACCTCATATTCTTTGCAGCCTCTTTAATACGCATATCCATTTCTTACCTGATTTTGAAGGCTTTGAAAAAATTGCCTATAATGGAGCGTTTAAGCATCGGGAGATGAGGATTTGGAAAAAAGTAGGCGCATTCCATCCATATATTCACTTCCACTAATTTATGGTCCAGCTAAATCGAGAAGACTTGGCTTATCATTAGGCATCAACCCATCTCCTCTCACATGCTCCTTTAACTGCGTGTATTGCGAATGTGGAGAAAAGGCTCTTTATATCCCTGCGCCTGAAAAGGCTACGTTAAATATTGGATGGAAGACTATTCTTAAGCCTTTAAGCCATGCTCTAGACATCTATGACAAATTAGATGCAATAACATTTTCGGGAACAGGGGAACCGACATTAAATAATCAACTTCGTACAATGATCAAAAATGTGAAAGAGCTGACAAACGTACCTGTAGTTGTATTCACCAATGCATCTTTGATTCATAGAGATGATGTTAAGAGCACGTTAGCTCTCGCAGATAAAGTGGTGGCTAAACTTAACGCATCAACACAGAGAGTTTTCTTAAACATAAATAGACCGGTTGACCGAAATTTAAGCATAAATAAGATTGTAAAAAGCTTAGCGGAGTTCAGACGGAAATGGGCTAGCAATCTCTCAATAGAGGTTCTATTGGTTGATTTACTAGGGGCTGAAGGAAACTCCAGCATAAGAGAGATAAGGGGCATTGCCGAAGCTTTAAGACAAATAGAACCGGAAGACGTGCAAGTACATACGATCGCTAGGTTCCCCCTAGAAAATTTTGTTCGCGCAGTTTCAAAGAAAAAGCTTGAAGAGGCCAGCATGATTTTTGAGGAAACTTTAGGCGCCGGAAGAGTTCACATTTATTACAGCAACGGCTTAAAATATTCGATATTTAGGTCAACCCTACTGAATCTTCTCATGGAGAATGACCCCAAGGCTTACAGAAAAATTTTAACCAGCTCATATAAATGCCCATTCACAGGTCAACAGCTTAATCCAATGAACTTCTGTTACTGCTCCCTCTGCGGCTCAATCTTCCACATGAAAGCCGCTACTTTAAAAGTGTTAGAGAATCAATACATGCTTCTTTGCCCTAAATGCATCAAGGAAGGTTAAACATTAATGGGGAAACTTCCAAAAGAAATACTTGAAAAATACGTCTTTCCCCGCGTGGGATTAAGAAGACCGGAAGTTCTTGTCGGCCCAAAATATGGGGAAGACGCCGCAATAATAAGTATTAACAACGAGAAGGTTCTTGTAGTTCATTCCGATCCCATAACAGCAGCCTACGAACATTCAGGGTGGCTGGCAGTCAACATAGCATGCAATGACATAGCTGTTAGAGGCGCCGAGCCACGATGGATTCTCCCTGTTATACTTCTACCTGAAAACCGAAAAGATCTTTTAGATAGGATAATGAAGGAAATAAATTCGGCGGCGAAAGCGCTGAAGGTAATGGTGGTTGGAGGTCATACTGAATATTTATCGATGTTAAAGAGGCCGATAATATCCATGACCGCTATAGGCGTAGCCTACAAGGACCATTATATAACTACTGGAAACGGCGAAATTGGAGACCGCATAATTATGACCAAAACAGCCGGTATTGAGGCAACAGCAATATTAGCAAAAGACTTTGAGGATCTTTTGCTTAAAAAAGGCGTATCCATGGATCTGATCAGAAAAAGCGCGAAATTCATATCGAAAGTCAGTGTTGTAAAAGAAGCGCTAATTCTCGCAAAGATGGGAGCTCATGTGATGCATGATCCAACTTCCGGCGGGATACTTGGCGGTCTCTACGAAATCGCCTATGCCTCTAATCTCGAGTTAAGAATAATGGTGGAGAAAATACCAGTGGCGAAGGAAACTCAAATATTTTGCAATCTTTTGGGCTTAAATCCCCTGAAAATTTTAAGCTCCGGCTCTCTTTTAGCTCTTATCCCAAAAGATAGAGTCAAAGAGGCTGTGAAGCGGCTGAGAAAAGCGCAGATAGATACAGCCATCATAGGCTCCGTACATAGTGGATGCGGAGTCATCCTAACCAAAAAGGATGGAACTGTTGAAAAAATTTGCAGGCCGGTGGAGGATGAATTCGTAAATTTATGGAAAAGCGGAGAGAATTCCTGCTAATGGCTTAAATTTTCGCCATTGGCGGATATTATAATTCTGTTTAGCGGGACTGTATTCGCCAAGCATATTCGAAACATTTTTATTCATGCATCCATAACTTACTATACTCTGCCCATAGACGCCGGAAAAAATAGTTAATTTGGCTTATTTCCGGGCTGAGAGAATGGGCTTAAGTTTATTGATGCTTATTGCTCCACTTGTGGGAATGTTCGTTCAAATTTTTTCTGTAATTGTAGCTCATTCCATCTTTCGTAAACAAAGAGATTTTGGAAAAATCTCTGAAATTTCCGAAATGATTAAGAGATGCGCCGTAGCCTACTTGAATAGACAATTTTCAACGGTCTCATTTTTTGGCATAATTTTAGCACTACTTATAAGTTTAACATTTGGATTTTTCACCGCACTAACATTTTCTATTGGAGCAATTTTCTCGGCTCTTTCAGCATATGTGGGCACAATAATCGCTGTTAATGCAAATTCTAAAACCGCCAGAGATGCTAGGCAGGGAACCCGAAAAGCCTTTTTAACAGCCTTCCAAGGAGGCACGGCAATAGGCCTTATATCGACGGGTCTCAGCCTGCTTGTGGTTAGCGGGCTCTATCTAATCCTCTCCAGCATGGGCTACATGAATCCCTCAGTACTTGCCGGTCTAGGCTTTGGCGCAAGCCTAGTGGGCTTGTTTGCACGCGTCGGCGGAGGAATCTATACTAAAGCGGCTGACATAAGCGCCGATCTAGTTGGAAAAGTTGAGATGGGTCTTGTCGAAGATGATCCACGTAACCCGGCTGTAATAGCCGATCAGGTTGGAGATAACGTCGGCGACATTGCGGGCACAGGCTCAGACGTTTTTCAGTCCTACGTCTGTACGCTTGTTGCAGCAATAATTCTTGGCACTTTAATGCACGGTAATGAAGGAGTCGCGTATCCAATGCTTGTTTTAGGCGCAGGTTTACTTTCTTCCATAATAGGCTCATTTGCCGTAAAGATTAAAATGAGAAACGTTAGAAAAGCAATAGATCTAGGAATATACGTTTCAGCCTTTATTACAGCGCTTTTCTCAGCGATGCTTTCACAAATATTCTTCAATAATCTGAATGCCTTTTACATAGTTTTAACAGGGATAATTGCCGTGGTTCTATTAGCCTATGTGACTGAATATTATACTTTACCGGAAAAGAAGCCGGTCAATGACATTGTGAAATTATCTGAAGCTGGACCTGCAACCAATGTATTGGCTGGACTCGCAACCGGCTTAGAGAGCACAGCAATACCGACAATAATATTCCTAGCGGTGATCCTGTTATCCTACTACTTTGACGGCTTATATGGCTTAACACTTGCAGCGATAGGCTTTCTCTCAATAAATGCAACCCTAATATCAATAGCATCCTACGGTCCAATAGTCGATAACGCCAATGGACTAATAACGGTATCTGAGTCTAATCCAAAAATACGGAAAGCAATAGAGAATCTTGACGCTGTAGGAAATGCAACAAAGGCTATCTGCAAGGTTTATGCCATTGGAACATCCGTTCTAGCTCAAGTAGCCCTCTTTTCAGCATACATTGAAGCCGCAAATCTCAGAATCCTTAATGCCGCGGATCCAGTGACTATTGCAGGCATGCTTGTCGGCGGAATGCTCACATTTCTTTTATGCTCGCTAGTTATAAGGGCGGTGCATCAAGCCGCCTACGTAATGATTATGGAGATAAGAAGACAGTTCAGCAGGGGTTTTGGAGCAAGAAAGCCCGATTATATTAGATGTATCGACATAAGTACGAGGGCGGCGATAAAAAACATGTTTTATCCGGCTCTGCTTTCAACAGCCGTGCCTTTCCTAGTTGGATTATTTTTCGGTCCGGAGGCTATGGGCGGACTCATAGCTGGAAATCTTGTAACGATGCTTCCAGTATCCTTATTAATGTGTATAAGCGGCGCATCTTGGGATAACGCTAAAAAATTCGTTGAGAGCAATATCTTAGCGGATAAGAGAAAGATAATTCATGCGGCAACCGTTATAGGCGATACGGTGGGAGATCCCTTGAAGGATGCTGCTGGACCTTCGCTTGACATATTTATCAACCTTATTGGAACCATAGCGTTGATATATGCCGCCCACCTGCTTGCCCCCATTTAGGCGAAGGAAATCGACGAGCATAAATTTCAGACTTATAAGACTACTGTTGTGTGAAGAAGCATGAAAGTTAGAAACGTGAAGCTAGGCGACCTAAACTTTTTCGTCAAATTATATTTTGAGGCTTATAAGGGACTTGAAAAATACGCATATGGAAGTAAAAGAAGGGTAAAACGGTATTTTAAGTGGTTGCTTTCAAGAGATCCGAATGGCTTCTTTCTAGCGGAATTGAATGAGCCAATAGCCTTTATTGCATGTGACACAAATTGGTTCAGTCCATTTGAAGCGAGAGTTGTCGGCGAAATTCACGAATTATTTGTTCATCCAAAATATAGAGAACAAGGAATAGGGAGGATGCTTATAAATAGGGCGCTTGAATACGCTAGGAGCAGAAATAGGAAACTCGCTGGACTATGGGTTGGAGTAGAAAACTATTATGCAAAAAAGTTCTACAGAAAACTAGGATTCAAGGAGACCATAACTATTGGAGACTGGACGAGAATGATAAGAAAAATTTAGAGAAATTTGAATGGGTTTTCCGCTTACTTAGGAATACTCGAAAGGATTTTGGCAGCATTCTCGTAAAACACTAATTTAATTTCATCCTGTGATAAACCTAATTGGGGAAGAGTGATTTGCCAGAAATGAATACATTTCTCTACGTTTCTAGGAGAAGCGTCGCTTCCAAAAAGAAGCTTCGAAGGCTTAATATCATAGTGAAGTCTCCTTCTTAGAGCTTCCGCAATATAGAAGACGTGGCCTCCTGAAATATCAAAGTAAACATTGGGGTTATGGAATGATACTACCGTCGCCTCCTCGCACCAAGGATGCCCTAAGTGCGCTCCTATTAAAATCAAATTTGGAAAGCTTCTAGCTATTTTTTCTAGACATATGGGGCGCATATGATTTGAGGTTACTCCTTTTTCAGACTTTTTGACTCCTCTTGTAACCACACCGGTATGTAGGAGGATGGGCATCTTTTTCTCCTCAATTTTCTCATAGAGGGGGAAGTAGCCTTCCCAATCGTATGGTTTAAGTGGAGTTATTAGTTTAATGCCTAAGAATCCTTCTGAACGTAATTTCTCAACGGTCTCCGGTTTATCTTCATCTAGGTCTAGGTATGCGAAACCTACAAATAGATCTGGATATTCTTGAATCGCCTTCTTAACAGCATTATTGTCAAGTCCATCCTCAGGCAAAGCGCATAGGAAACATTTCTTTATCTCATTTTTCTCACATACCTTAACTAGGGATTCAAGCCCATCCTTCGACGGGAAATGAATATGAGCATCTATTATTTGCAAAAAGAACCACTCTCCGTATTACTGAGTATTTGATTTAACTCTATAAAAGCATTATCCATCAGCCATATCTGCGGTACTTGATTGATGGAAAGAGGGTTTCCAGAAGTTTTATTCATAGGAACATTAATAACCATAACAGTTTATTTTTTAATCGATAAGAAAAAATAGAGGTTATTACTTTCTTAAATTAATTTAAGATTAACGGGAGAAGGATCGTGCAGTTTTGGGTATAAAGAAGGAATTTCATATAAAGGTTGGGGAGCTGGAGAGCGATATCGGCTCTTTAAAAAATCTTGAGATAACGATTGGCAAAGTGATCGGGGAGGAATGGGCTGAGGAGGTTGGTCCAACACCATTTCCATCGATAACTGATCTGAGGGAGTGGGATCTAAAACTTTTACAACGATATAAACCGTTCTATATGCCTTTCTGCGATTTATGCTGTCTCTGCACGTTTGGTAAATGTGATTTAACTGGTGATAAGCGCGGTGCATGTGGAATAGACATGGCTGGACAGCAGTCACGCATCGTTTTGCTGGCATGCTGTATAGGCGCGGCGACGCATGTATCTCATGCAAGACATCTTGTTGATCACCTAATTGAGAAGTTTGGACGCGATCATCCCATAGATGTTGGGGGATTAAACGTTGAAGTAGAGGCGCCAGTAACACGCTTAGTTTGCGGAGTCAAACCTAGAACCCTAGGCGACCTAGAGGATGTTCTGGATTATCTTGAGCGAGAAATAACGCGGCTTTTGTCAGCTACACATACAGGTCAGGAAGGAAGCAACATAGATTTTGAATCTAAGGTTTTTCATGCCGGCATGATTGACCAAGTTGGCATGGAGATAGCTGACATAGCGCAAATATCTGCCTTAGGTTTTCCGAAAGCTGATCCAGAAGCACCTCTCGCCGAAATAGGTTTCGGAGTCGCTGACATAACTAAACCCGTTATAATGGTCGTCGGCCATAATGTTCCATCGGCTGCGGAAATAGTGGATTACCTCATGGAGAATGGACTATACGACGGCGTTGAGGTAACAGGTTTATGCTGCACCGCGCATGAAATTACACGCTATAATCCAAAGGCAAAAATAGTTGGGCCAATCTCATGGCAACTTAGATTTATTAGAAGCGGCGTGCCAGATGTAATTGTCGTCGATGAACAATGTATCCGAGCAGACACTTTAATTGAAGCCCAGAAAATTAAAGCCCCAGTTATAGCGACAAGCGACGTTAATTGTCTAGGTTTACCGGATAGAACGAAGGATGATCCGGAGAAAATAGTTCATGATCTTGTATCCGGCAATTCTCCAGGAGCACTTATCCTTGATCCAGCTAAAGTTGGCGAAGTAGCCGTAAAAACAGCCTTACTGGTTGCTCCCAAGCGCATGAAGTTTAAGGCTATACCAGATACAAGCGAAATAATTGAAAGCGCCAAAAAATGCCGAAAATGCAATGAATGTAGAAGAGCCTGCCCCAACGATCTACCAATACCGGAGGCATTAGCCAAAGCAGCTAAAGGAAATCTTGAAATGCTTGCACTACTTTATGACGAATGTATTGGCTGCACCAGATGTGAAAGCGCATGCCCACTAAACTTTCCACTTCACAGCTTCATAGTTAAAGCTGCTGAAAAGAAACTTAAGGAAGAGAAATATAAAATCCGCGTTGGCAGAGGCGCAATACAAGACATCGAAATAAGGGAAGTTGGTGGTCCAATAGTTTTAGGCGAAATACCTGGCGTAGTAGCCTTTGTAGGATGCGCAAATTATCCGAAAGGCGGTAAGGAAGTCGCTGAAATGGTCACGGAATTCGCCAAGAGACGCTACATCGTTGTAACTTCTGGGTGCGCCGCGATGTCAGCGGCCATGTATAAAAATGAGGAAGGAAAAAGCCCATACGAAATATTTTCAGGAAGATTTGAGGCCGGTGGACTTGTGAACGTTGGCTCATGCGTTGCGAACGCTCATATAGCTGGAGCGGCCATAAAAATAGCGAGCATTTTCGCTAGACGCAAATTACGTGCAAATTATGAGGAGATAGCGGATTACATTCTCAACAGGGTTGGAGCAGTGGGGGTTGCATGGGGAGCGATGTCCCAGAAGGCGGCATCTATAGCAAGCGGTTTCTGGCGTCTAGGCATCCCAGTCGTTGTTGGACCACATGGACTCAAGTATAGGCGGATGCTTCTAGGCAGAAAAGATAGGCCTGAAGACTGGTACGTTTATGATGCGCGAACAGGCGAAAAAGTCTATGTGGGTCCGGTTCCCGAGCACTTATTCTATGCCGCTGAAACAAAAGAGGAGGCGATGGTTATGATAGCTAAACTCTGTATGAGACCGAATGACACCACTAAAGGCAGAGCAATAAAGCTCACCCATTACATAGATCTAAGCAAACGTTTCTTCGGGGTTATTCCAGATGATATTCATCTATTTGTTCGTACATTGGCGGATGTTCCATTAACCATGCGCGATGAAATCGTTAAAATCCTTGAAGAAAAGGGGTGGAAAGAAAACGTGATACCGGATCCAACATTATTGCCAAGACTCATTAGGAAGAGGAGGTGATTGAGAGAATGGGTGTAGCTGTTGAACCATGGCAAACGGCTGAAATACCGGGACCGAAAAAGGCATTAGTTATAAATAATCCTCAAATAGTCGTTGCATTAATAAGAAGATCAAAAAACCCGATAATGGTTGTTGGACATCGGGTTGCCGAAATTAAGTTAAAAAACGGATTTCTCATAGACTATGTTATCCGCATTGCTCAGAAGGCTAAAATACCTGTCGCATCCTCGCCGATCATACAAAAGGATTTCATAGAGAGAGATTTCAGCGATTTTGTAGGTATGCCGCTTGTCGATATAGGGAATAGGCTTGTTGACCCAGAGTGGAAGGGACTTAACGGGAAGGGTCCCCATGATCTCGCAATATTTGTCGGCTTCACCTACTATGTTGGATGGCTTCTTTTATCCGGTTTGAAGCATTTTTCATCCCAAACAAAAACTATTTCACTAGACATGCATTATCAACCTCATGCATCATGGTCCTTCCCAAACATGTCTCTAGATGATTGGGAAAAAAATCTCGAATCAATAATTGAGGGATTGGAGGTGAAATAAATTGTCTATGTTTGAAGACATACCGGTAGATGTGGGCATAATATATGAGGGAGAAAGAATAAGATGGAGAGAAGCATACACTGAACTCGGCGGACCAAGAGTCGAACATAAATTTGAGCTTGTTAAGGTCAGAAAAGAGGAAGAAGTTGAAGATGGAAAAATAACCGTCATTGGACCCGACTTAAAGGATCTTGAGAAAAAGTCCTATCCGTTTGGAATATACATTGAAGTTGCCGGCAAAGAGCTTGAAGAGGAATTGGAGGGAGTGATAGAGCGGCGAGTACATGAGTACATGAACTATATTGAGGGAGTTATGCATCTAAACCAGAGATATGACATATGGATACGGATAAGCAAAAGATCTTTCGAGAAAGGTCTAAACTCATTCAATTATATTGGAAAGGTTTTGTATAGGCTTTTCAAGAGCGAGCTCCCAATAATAGAGAAAATTCAAATAACGTTCATAACTGATCCAGAGAAGGTTAAAGAAAAATTTAAGGAAGCAATGGACACATACGAGAAACGGGATGCAAGGGCGAGGGGGCTAAAAGATGAGGAAGTGGACGCATTCTATGGCTGCACGCTTTGTCAATCATTTGCACCAACCCATGTATGCGTAATCACGCCACAAAGATATTCGAACTGTGGTGCAATAAGCTGGTTTGATGGAAGAGCCGCGGCTAGGGTTGATCCAAAGGGACCAATATTTAGAATAGAGAAGGGTGAGTGTATAGATCCCATAAGAGGCGAGTACACGGGCGTTAATGAGGTCGTTAAAGTTAAGTCGGGTGGAGAGATAACCAGAGTTTGGCTTTATTCAGCTTTCGGCTATCCTCATACTTCCTGCGGATGCTTCGAGGCTGTAGCATTTTACATACCGGAGGTCGATGGATTCGGCATAGTTCATAGAGGTTTCACCGAACTTACGCCGATCGGGCTTCCCTTCTCAACGATAGCGGATTCAACGGCTGGAGGCAGGCAGGTAGACGGATTTCATGGAATATCAATCGAATATATGCGTTCACCAAAGTTTCTGCAGGCGGATGGAGGATGGGAAAGAGTAGTTTGGGTTCCAGAATCAGTTAAAGAGAGGGTGAAAGACTTTATACCAAAACATCTTGTCGATAAAATAGCAACGGAGAAAGATGCGAAAAACGTTGAGGAGCTTAAGCAGTTCTTGATTGAAAGAGGGCATCCGATAGTTAAGCGGTGGAAGGTTGCGGAGAAACCGCCTGAGGAAAAGAAAGTTGAGGCTGTTACTCCTCCATCAGCGCCAACAGCAGAGATAATCACGCCAACAGTTGTTGGAACAGTTGGAGGCTTCAGAATAGTTCTTAAAAATGTTAAAATTCACGCAAAGAAATTAAGATTGTTAAAAGTTAAGAAAGAGTGATGGGGAATGAGCGAAAAGAATGAAAAGAAGAGTAAAGACTCTGGCGCCACTATTAAAATAGGGCCTAAACTTCTAGAACTTCTCAGTAAGCTTGGCGAAATAAGTCTTGAAGATGTTGAAATAAATGCTGAGGAGCTTGAGATATGGATTCCAACAGCTGTTCCTGCTCCAGTAGCGGCTCAACCGCCTACAGCAGCTCCGGCTCCAACAGCAGCTGCGGTGACGCCGCCGAAGGCTGTTCCAGTTAAGCCTACTGAATTATTGAAAGCAGAGTTTAAGCCGCCTATCCAGAAATATTCTGGAAGAATTATTGAAGTTAAGCTTGGTGCAACTAGGTCTGAGGGCGGTTCAAGAGGAAGAATCCTTAAGATTGGTGGTGAGGCTTCGCCGTCCTTCTATCTTTTTGAGGAAACCCCACCGAATCCGCCAGTAATATCAGTCGATGTGTTCGACATGAAGATCAGTTTGCCTAGGGCGCTTAGAATGTATGTTAAAGAGGTTATGGATGACCCGGTTGCTTGGGCTAAACTTGCAGTTGATAAATTCGGTGCTGATGCCATTACAGTACATTTAATTAGCACTGATCCCTTGATTAAAGATACTCCGCCTAAGGAAGCTGCTAAAACAATTGAGGAGGTTCTTCAAGCCGTGGATGTTCCAATAGTTGTTGGCGGATGTGGAGATCCGAAGAAGGATGCTGAAGTCTTTAAGGAAGTTTCTGAAATTGCTCATGGGGAGAGAGTTTTGCTTAGCTCGGTGACGCTCGATATGGTTGAAGCCGGTGTTTTAGGCGATGTTGCCAATGCTGCTAAGGAGCATGGTCATGTTGTATTGGCTTTCACGGCAATAGATCTCAATAGAGCCAAGGAGCTTAACCGTAGGCTTTATGAGTTTCTGCCTAGGGACAGCATTATAATGGATTTAACAACAGCGGCCTTGGGCTATGGACTTGAATATTCATTTTCAATTCACGAAAGAGCTAGACTAGCTGCCTTAGGAGGAGACGAGGAGCTTCAACATCCAACCTTATCCGGCTCAACAAACGCTTGGGCAGCGAGAGAAGCTTGGATGAAGCTTGGTCCAGAGTGGGAGCCTAGGGAGCTTAGGGGTCCCTTATGGGAGACAGTAACAGCCTTAACCTTGATGCTTGCTGGCGTTGACATGTTTATGATGATGCATCCAGCAGCCGTCCGCACTATTAAAGAGGTTATTAAAAATTTGCTTAATGTGGGAAGAGCTAAACCTGAGGATATAGCCGATTGGATTACGGTTAAAATGTAAATTGCGCCATGAGAGGTGTTAAATGTTGAGTGAGGGAGAAGTTAAGAAAGGCGTCAGAGAACTAAGCCCCCTAGATGTTTATATGCTTCTTCCGAGAACGAACTGTGGTAAATGTGGCGAAAAAAATTGCATGGCTTTTGCAACTAAGGTTGTTAACAGGGAGGTTTCAATAGACCTCTGCACGCCGCTTCTAGAGGAGGAAAAGTATAAAGAGGCATATGAAAAACTTAGGGAGCTTTTAGCTCCAGCCGTTAAAGAGGTTGTCATAGGCGTCGGCGAAAATGCCGTTAAAGTAGGCGGCAAACTTGTTATGTACAGACATGAGTTCACATACTATAATCCAACTCCAATAGCAATTGATGTAACAGATGAAATGAGCGAAAATGAAATTTTAGAGCGTGTTAAAGCCGTTGAAAACTTTTCATACGACTATATTGGAAGAACTCTTAAGCTGGACATGATTGCCGTTAGGTCAACGTCAAATGATCCAGCCAAATTTAGGTCAGCGGCTGAAACTGTTGTAAAAGCAACTAACCTACCGTTGATACTATGCACATTTAGTCCAGATGTTATGAAATCAGCCCTAGAGGCCGTTTATGAGCGGAGACCTCTAATTTACGCAGCCACGGAACATAATTGGAGAGAGATGGCTGAACTAGCACTCATGTACAACTGTCCCCTAGCCGTGTTTGCTCCAAACAACATAAGTTTGCTGAAATCCTTAACCAACACCCTCATAGAATTCGGCGTTGAGGAACTGCTCCTAGATCCAGGAACATTTCCCGAAGATGGTTTATCTGAAACAATCAATAATTTCACAATGATTAGAAGAAGCGCATGTAAAGAAGGAGATAAACTGCTCGGCTTCCCGCTTATCGGCGTTCCAATGACTATTTGGCTTAAGAAGGAGGAAACGAAGGAGGAGATTCTCAAATGGAAGGAGGCTTATTTGGCAGCAATGTTAATGGCGAGATACGCGGATCTACTGATAATGCATAGTCTTGATGGATGGGTTCTTCTACCAAATGTTATATTGAGGTTCAACCTTTACACGGATCCTAGAAAGCCGGTTTCAGTAGAGCCTGGACTAAGAGTCTTCGGTAATCCGGATGAGAATTCACCGGTCATGTTTACAACAAACTATGCGCTTACATACTTCACAGTTGAATCGGATATTAAGTCGGCGGGCATAGACTGCTACTTAATAGTTATCGATACTGAGGGAATAAGCGTTGAAAGCGCCGTTGCCGGAAGAATATTGACTGCGGAAAAAGTTGCAGATGCCATAAAGGAGTCTGGAATCGAAGAAAAAGTTAAGCATAGATATTTAGTAATTCCAGGGTTAGCTGCTAGATTAAGCGGAGAAATCGAGGAGCTAAGCGGCTGGCGAGTCTTAGTTGGACCGAGGGATTCATCTGGGATAGCAGCCTTCTTCGAGAAAAAGTGGCCTCCAAAAGAAGCCTAAAAACATGATGTTTATCTCCACAATCACCAATATTTTTTAGGAGTAGAAAAAATTTGAAACTGCTTGTTTCAATGGGTAGGGGTGGAACCGGGAAAACAAGTTTTGTAGCGCTTATGACAAAATATTTTATCGAGGTTGGTAGAACCCCGCTTCTTCTCATTGACGCTGATCCAGATCAAAGTTTAGCCGACGCTGTTGGCATAAATCTGGAGGAGGAAGGGATAAAAACCGTCTCAGAACTTGTGGTTGAAACTTTTATGGTGGGGGGCGGAACAACGGTTGGCATCCCGCCCTCAGAGAGAATGGAAAGCAAGATTTGGGAGAAGGGGCTCTATGAGGGAGATGACTTCGATTTAATTGCAATAGGGCCAAAATGGGTTGAGGGATGCTATTGTCTACCCAATGACGCCTTAAAGGGGGCTCTAGGAAGAATGACAAGAAACTATGTTTATGTCATAGTTGATTCACCAGCCGGCTTAGAGCATTTAAATAGAAGAATAACATCCAAGGTGAATGATATATTTGATTTAATAGACCCATCCAAGAAGTCTTTTGACCACGTTTTAAGAGCCTATAGAATAGTAAAGGAAGTCAACATAAAATTCGACAACTTTTATGTTGTTGGAGGATATAGGTTTCCAAAGATCCTAGAGGAGGAGGCTGAAAAAAGGCTCGGTCTAAAGTATTTGGGGAAGATAGCATATGATGAAAATGTTGAAAAATTCATACTTTCAGGAAAATCTCTCCTCGAGATTCCATCAGATTCACCTGCCTATAGATCCGTGAAGGAAATTATGTTTAAAGCAGGATATAGATAAATTAATATCTTCAAAAATGGATGATGCATGTAATGGATGAAGCTGGAACAACCGATATTTTCCAAATGCTACTTGAAGAGGAGAAAAGAAAGAGGGAGAAGAGAACAAAGTTTTTAGAGTCAATTGGCGTAAAAGAATTTTTTGAAAGCGGAAACATCGAAATAGATCATAAAATATGTCAAGGAATAGAATGTAAGCTTTGCATCAAAGCTTGCCCAGCAAACGCTCTTTACTGGGGGCTTGGACGGGTGAACGTAATTACGGACATATGTGTTTATTGTGCGGCATGCGTTTTAAATTGCATAGTTGATAATTGTATTAAAGTTAGAAGAAAGCGAGCTGACGGAAAAACCGAGGCGTTTAGCACCCCTAGAGAAGCCATTATATTATTGCAGAATATAAGCACAAAAAAGAGAGTTGACCTCGTAAGTCGAGTTTTCCAGCATTAAAAACTGGAGGAAAGATTATAGTGAAGGTTGCTGTTGCAGGTAAAGGCGGCGTCGGAAAAACATTAATTGCGGGAACTCTTGCCCGCTTCCTTGCACGTGAAGGTTATCGCGTTCTCGCCGTTGACGCTGATCCAGCAATGAACTTATCCTATGCTCTGGGAATCCCGCCGGATACCGCTTCAAAGATGGTTCCCATAGCTGAAAACAAAACTCTCATTGAGGAGCGAACTGGAGCCAAACCAGGCTCAGCGTTCGGAATATTCTTCAGTTTAACGCCCACAGTTGACGATATTGTTGAAAAATATGGAGTTGTAGGACCTGATGGAGTGAGATTTCTTCTGATGGGAACCATACGCTCAGGCGGGGCGGGATGCACATGTCCAGCAAATTCTCTGCTTAGGGCATTAATTAAGCACATAACTTTTAGGAAGAGAGACGTCGTGATAATGGATATGGAGGCTGGTCTTGAACATCTTGGAAGAGCCACTGCAAAGGGATTTAATGTGATGCTAGCTGTTGTTGAACCCAGCGCGCCTTCAATGGAAACCGCGCTGAGAATAGAGCGTCTATCTAAAGAAATAGGGATAAAAGACACGGTTTTTGTTGGAAATAAAATAATGTCTGAGGAGGATGAAAAATACATAGCTGATTCTCTGGAGAAATTTGGCTTCAGTCTCTTTCATTCAATCCCCTTTGATGAAAGCATTATTAAAGCGGGAATCAAACGTATAGCTCCAATAGATTATGCACCCACATCTCCAGCGGTTTCAGCCATCAAAAAACTTGAAGAAAAACTTTTGAAAAAATATTTCTAACCAGCTTTAAGTGGTAGGTTCGGATTGCGTCTCGGCTTTATCTATCAAGACGAGTTCGCTGAGCGAGTAATAGGAAACCTTTGCAATGCAACCAATTTCTGTAAGGCATGCGGCTTAACATGTGAAGACTGTCGGCTTAAATATCGCTCCTTTGCAGGAGACATACAATACGTTCACAGAATATCCGCAAACTTGCCTACATTCATTGAGGAACCGGAAAAATTTCTGCCAAGTGAAATGCCTGAATGCGATGTGATAATAGCCGTGGGGCTTCATCCAGACATACTTCTAGCACTCCCCATGATCGTACAGATGGCTAATGCTAGGGCGGCTATAGTGCCCATAGAGGATAAACGGTGGTGTCAACCCGGCTTGAGGAACCAGCTTAAAGACCTTTTTAATGATATTGGTGTAGAGATTTGTTTTCCAAAACCATTCTGCTCGCTGGAAGCCTCTAATCATCCAGTTATAGAAGAGTTTGTTAGGCGTTATGCTATCGGTAAACCAGAGGTTGAAGTTGAGGTTAAAGGCAACATTATAGTGAATGCTACAGTTATTAGAAGCGCTCCATGCGGATCTACGTGGTATATTGCACAACAAATAAGGGGAAAAGAGATTTCGAAAATAGATGACGTTGTCGCTAAAGCGCATCATTCATATCCATGTACAGCAAGCATGGAAATCGATGAGGAAATAGGTGACGCAATACTGCATAAAGCCGGCTACATAATTCGCAAAGCCGTAAGAAACGCTATTGAGAAAGCATTAAGAGAAAATGTTAATGAATTTTTGCATCTATAACCACTTGCCATCTGAACGGTGCAACCTCCTTTACAATTCTCTCCGCAATTATCGCTTCAACTCTTCTTCCAGCTCGTTTTATCCTTTGCATTAGCTCATTTCTAATTTTCTCTATGGCGCATGATCCCTCAGCAAATCTATAATAATGGATTACGCCCTCTGATTGCTTAAGGGCCAAGCATGCCGCATCAACGTACTCTAGGGCTTTTTCAGGCAAGTTCATTATAACTCTATCAGCCACCCCCTTAAGCCTACTTTCTATAATCTTTCTAGAATCTCCAAAAATTGGTTCAACCTTCTCATGAACACCGTTTACATGAATGTTTTTCTCAAGATATTTTACGGCTTCAGGATTTATGTCGATGGCATATACTTTCACGTTTGTATGTAGCTTTGCTATGAGAATTGAGAAGGGTCCTACACCAGCAAACATATCTATAATTGTTTCGCCTTCTCTAACCTGAGAGGCAACCCTATAATGTTCGTAGGAGAGTCTTGGCGAAAAGTAAACTTTTCTTGGATCCAAATAATATGTGCAACCATACTCTTTATGCATGGTTTCGGTTTTCTCTGAACCAGCTATGATTTCATATTCTCTTGTACGGTAAATGCCTTTAACAGCACCTGATTTAGCAAGCACCGATCTAACGCGCTTAAACGTTTTAAGAACAGCTTCGCCAATTAAATGCTTATAGCTTTCAAGTTCCTCGGGGATCTCTAGGATAGCTATGTCTCCAATAAAGTCTATTGAACGTGGAAGACTTGCCAGAAGATGAGGGGGCAATTTATCCTCTAAATAGTCGATTATGCTTCGTACATGCTTTTCACGTCTTGGAAATTCATGCACTAGGATCTCAAATTGAACTATCTCCCTTCTAATTTCATTTAAATCTTCATCTGAGGGTTTACTTTTAAGTGGTATAAGCAAGCAAGCATTATTCTTTACAATCTTCAAATCCTTATCTATGAGGGAAAGTTTTGATGCTAGCTTAATTGCCTTTTCTCCCAAACTTTTATGAACCTTAAGACAGTATCTCTCAAAGGTTGTAGGCGAGCTCATAAGAATGCTATGGAAATCTTTAGATCGAGGATATTTTAACATTATGCCTTAAAATTTTACCCTGCTCTTCGAGTAGTTTGTCAACATTTTCTCTAGTCACGGCGGTTGTTGTTCCAACCATTGTTACACATGCCGCTCCAGCAGCTTCACCCTCAAGCAATACATCAACTAAATCTGCGGCTGACAAGTCCGTGATGTTAAATCCCTTCTTGAACAGACCCATGATTATTCCAGCGCATAAGGCGTCGCCGGCGCCAGTTGGATCGACAACAGGCACTTTAAACGCCGGCATCTCAATAACATTCTTCTCCGTCTCAGCTATCAATCCCTCGGCTCCTAAGCTTATTACAACTAGGTTTGCACCCTTTTTGATGAGAAGGTTTGCAGCTTCACGGGGATCGCTTTTTCCAGTTATCTGTCTGGCTTCGTGAAGGTTACAATGGAATATTGTAGTCCATTTCAACGCGGGAAATAGAAAATCCCATCCATATTTATATGGCGTGACTGGGTCAACAAATGTCAAAGTGCCTAAATCCCTAATTTTTCTAAGTAAATCGGATAAATGCTTGTCAAAGCAGCCTATCAGGCCAACTCCACCAACATAAAATATTTTGGGTTTTTCTTCGCTCACTACTGAAAAAACGTGATCAGGGCTTAGGAACCAGTTTGCCCCCACATCAGCATGATATCTTCTATCCTCACCCTTAACCACAAGTATTAAGTCTTTAGATGTTCCAGCAGCTGACACCCTTTGAAGATGTGTAATTATACCATGTTTCTTTAATTGAGATTCCAGAAAATCTCCAAAAATGTCTTCACCAACCGCGCCGATCGAACTCACACATCCCTCTTTTAAACCAAGCTTCCTTAAATTAATTGAAACATTCCCAGCATGTCCACCTAAATGAACCTCTATGCTATTAGGCACAAACACAAGTTCTCCGGGATCAGCAATCTTATGTAAACCAGCTGCAATAAGATCAACAACTAGGATGCCGGCGCACGTCACAAGCATTCTCCAACAACCTCTCATTACCAATAAAAGAATCAAACTTTTGAGGTTTTTCATAGCTCATATTAAATGGAAGAAT
>CAYNMB010000018.1:0-21572 GCA_964398235.1 uncultured Candidatus Bathyarchaeia archaeon
TCAACCGTTACCTGCTTAAGCTTCTTAACCTAAAGCCTCATGACTGCAACATGCAACATGTAGGTTATGTCCCTGCAGCTCAAGCCAGCTATATAAAGCAGAACCGCCTTCATCTACAACGAAAACCCAGTTATGCCTAAACAACCCACTATTATGGGGGCTTTAAGAAGCTGTCTAATAAATATCACCTCTAAAAGCAGCTTCTCAAGGCCCCAAAAACATAACTTAACAGTATCGGAAGCTCGGTCACAAAATTTAAATTTAAAAGAGAGAGCTGTAGGTAGTTGGTATGTCGCAAAGTCTGATAATCAGGTCATTTGACAAGGATGGTAGACTTTTCGCAGTTCCATATATTTATGCATCCGACTTAGAAGGTGAGCCAGTTAAACTATCCTTTGAAAAAACAGAATCAAACGAGCTGAAATGTCCACTGACGGAACAACCTATATTTTTAAACGCCCTCTGGGAGGTGAAGGGATTTGGAAGGCTCATCTTGACTGCTGATAATGAAGGGAAGGGTTATAGCTTGGACGAGTTCGAAATCAATCCTGTTATAAATCTGAACATCGAGCTTGCTAGGAGTCACCTGCATAGAGTCCTTAAGGCTTACCGCGGCTTTATCAGCAAAGGTTATAATATATCTAAAGATGTTATTCTTCATCTTAAGGAATCTAAGAAATATCTTGAAAATGCAAAGATGACGGCAGATGAGCGTAGCCTAGCATTCTTATGTGATAAGTCGCTATACCATAGCCTCTGGGCTGGGGAGAAACTGGCCTTAGAGGTTGCCCTTTCAGACATAGAAAGGTACAGGAAGATTAAATTTACGGTAAGAGTGTTGGACAGAGAGGGTAGGCCGGTGCCGAAGGTCACTGTTGCTATACGTCAAACAGCTCATGATGTTATTTTTGCATGCCATATGAGATTCCTAGAAGATCTGGAGAACAATCTGAAGGAAACATATTTACGCATATTCAAGGAGCTATTTGACGCGGGGGCAGTAAATTTCTTCTGGCCTAATTTTGAGCCTGAGGAAGGAAGGTACGAATGGGAATCGCGAGATGCAGTTGTTAATTGGCTTAAATCCAACGGCTTAGAGGTCTGGGGTCACCTGCTGATTTGGCTTCACAAATGGAACATTCCAGAGTGGGCTAGATCTAAAAATTACGAAGAATTAAAAAGAATACTTAGAAAGATCTGTTTGGAAATAGTTAAAAGATATTCGGATAAAATCAAAATCTGGAACGTGTATAACGAACCAGAATGGGGGAACTTCCCAAGGCTTTCCATAGACCAACAAATTGAGTTGCTGGAGGTCGGCTTAAACACTGTAAAAAGCATCAATCCTTCGGCTGATGTAATGATAAACTTTACTAATGTCTGGGGCGAGTACGCGGCTTGGGGAAGCACTGCTGAAGGCCCATCGGAGAGAAAGCTACTCACGCCATTTCAGTTCCTAAAGGAGATTGAACGCAGGGGAGTTGCGTATGATTCGATAGGATTACAGTTATATATGGGCTTTGGTGGCTTAGGCAGCGGCTTCTCGGTTAGAGATATGTTCACTATTTCACAATTGATCGATAAGTACTCGACCTTTGGGAAGCCGATTCACATAACCGAGCTAGGAGTACCATCATCTTATTCGGAGGATGAAAGATCCATATCGAAGGGCATAGAAGGTGCAGGATGCTGGCATGAGCCATGGAATGAAGCTACGCAGGCGGATTGGATCGAGCAATTCTATACTATTGCATTCAGCAAACCAAGCGTAGTGTCGATATCTTGGTTTGACTTGGCGGATCACAAAAAAACCTTCGTGCCTTGGGGCGGCCTTTTTCGGCGAGACGGTTCTCCTAAAGAGTCTTATTTCAGGCTGAAAAGGCTGCTGGATTCTTGGACTACTAATGCTGAATCAACCACAAACCAAGCTGGAGAATGCTGGTTCAATGGATTTAAAGGTCGCTATGAAATCAGAGTTCTGAAAGACGGTGTTTTACTCGGTAGAAGAGAAGTGGTATTGGACTCAGAATGTGAGGTTACAGTCAAATTAGATGATATCCAAAGATAGGATCCCAATTTATTTATCGTAATTATTTTTACAATCTCAGCCCCCACATTCAGGCCTAAAATGGTAACAATGTTTCTATTCTTTTTCAATCGCAATTTTATATGGTCCTTTAAATCCTCTAAAACTGTATTCTCCGTGGAAATCTATGATTCCTTCAGCATCGGTTGTTCGTGACTCAGAGGGTCTTCCAACCGGCAGTATGTTGCTTAGGTGTCACATCTTCATTGAGAAGACCGCTCCATGACATAAAGACTTGAGTATAGTCAACTAAATTAAACGGAGGTGAATTCGATATACGTCTTGTAGAAATGCAATAATATATATAATTGTGCTTTGTTGCATAATGTAGTTAAATAGCACTATTTTTGACCTGTTTTTCTAATCTAACTCCTTCCCATCTTTTTGATCTGGAAGAAAAAGCCCATTGTTCTGGTTCTTTAAGTCTTTTCAGACAAAAATTGCGCTCAACTCATTTATTATGCAACAAGGCATAGAACTGCTCCGCTCGATCAGCTTGAACCTCTTCATCCTCTTGAGCACGCTGATCCGGTCTCCCGATCAGTAGGCTGAAATTCTTCGTTCCCCATATTCTCCGAAACTTTATATTGTTTTGAACTACCAGTAAGATTTGATATATTCCGTTTTCTCCTTTCGGTTATTTCAAGAAACCCGATGAGATTGGGCGGGTAAGCAGGCATATAGAGCCGCTTATCACAACAGGAGGTTTAAGAGAGACATTTGCACAAATCGCAGAAAAGCATTAAGGAGACAGAAAACGCTACAGACAATATATAAGAAATCATCATAAACAACAAAGATGTTCAGATTTGCTTGCTACCAAAATTTTCCTTATACGCCAAATTTTAGCAAATTCATCCAAAGAAGCGAAGAAGGCTGACCGCTTAAATAAAAAAATAGGTGATAATTTATAAAGTGCGCGTCAGGGATATTAGGGACCACCATACTAGAGTGAAGCCGGTGCCTAATAGAAGCCCCGAAGCAGCAGATACGCCTATCTTTCTGTAACCTTCAGCCCCACCGATTCTCAATGTTAGCCATTTCAAGATAAATGCAGCTAAGATGTTTCCTCCGTAGAACCAAACAGCTGGGCCGCCTACACCAAAGACTACCCCTATCGGATTAAAGAAGAACCAGGTAAACCGTGTACGTAGAAACTCTATCACGAAAATCAGTATTATACCTCCAGCGAACCAAGCCCAATAATCAGGGATGCCGTTAAATTCTGCATAGCTTTGTGGTTGAGCTTCCAAGTAAGGCCATCCTGCAGGCCATCCGCCAAGCTGATATACTATTCCTTCATGCTCTAATAGTCTTGCGTAAAGATATGTTGCACTATAGTGGTAGTATGTCCAGATGCCTAAGGGAACTGCTATTACAATTCCAAGTATTGTGGCTAAAATCATTGCTAAGCTTATGGCTTTTGGATGTGTTTTAGTCTCTGCGCCGATTTTGAATAACGTCAGAGAGGGGAGCATTGGTTGGTGCTGCGCTGCCCATCCAGTATATGTATGAATAATTAGGAGAGAAGTCGCTGAGGGCGTATTAAATCCTAAGTTGCCTGTAAGGCGTAGAGGTTCAAGGTACATCATTAAGTTTTGGTCAAACTCGAACTGGTCTACATATACTCCAGCACCTCCTGTCTCGGCTATGTACCTAGCTGACCATAAGAATAGACCTATTAGCCCGAAATAGGAAAGTATGATGATTGGTGGCGCTCCCGCCCAAAGTACCGTTGCGTACCAAATTATAGTACAGATGATGAAGCCTAGCCAGACAGTTCTCCATGAATGTGCTTCACCTTCCTCGGTTGTACCTGCTATCGCTCCTCGGATTGAATCGACTATTCTTCTTCTAGCTCTCCATACTAAGATCAATGGTATAGCTATGTAGATTGGGCCATACCCAGTCCCATGCCATCCTCCAAAAAGCAGATTATATTTTATGAGACCCTGCTCTGTTCCATTAAGCCATTGATTTGATCCAAAATCCATCCTAGGCATGGATCCTGATGCAACGTTAAGCCAATTTATGAAGCCCTCAAAGAAGATGAAGCTAAAAGCGGCAGTTGCTAATACATCAAGGGGCATTAAATATGCCGCTGCAATAGGAGCCGCATCCAATGTAAACGACCATAGGTTACAAGGAAAAGACTCATATAGATATGGAACAAGATTTACGGTGTAACCCATGGGAAAATTGGTTCCCCACCACCAATTCATTGCATTTAAGGTTTGGTATATCGCTGCAAGTATAAAGAAAATCCAAAAGATCTTGTTTTCCAACAATTTCATGTCCCATAAAGATGGCCGTTCATGTTTTTTCGCTCTCTTCAGAACCTCGTAAAGAGGTTGTTGAAATGGAAAAGGTAGCTCCTCATCCTCTATCCAAGGTTTTCTGAAAATGATTGATAAGAAATGCATGCCAATGTACATAGAGGTCCAGCTAAGTATATAGAAGAGTATCGGCGTCATCCAGCCAGCCCAATCTATAGCACCACCGTAAAGATAACCGTTAAGAGCGTCTTCTCTCTGCAGAAACATTACGCTTGAAACTGGTGCATTATGTGTGCGGATAGCCTCAAACACTGTGCCAAAATATTTTACGAATCCACGGTAAAATGCACGATAAGTTCCGAGATGCCACATGTCGCTTGTTGCATTATAGCTTATGCAACCAAGTAGCCCTGACATCTGGAAGGTTAGAAACACAGCCCACTCCTGTATTGTAAACTGAAATTTTGGCCCTATTAGACGTGTAAGGAAAGCCTCGATAAAGAGTAAAGTGAGAAAGGGGATGTATCCGTTAGAATTAGTGCCTATCAATAGTGCTCCGAATACAACTGTATTAATGACGCACCACAGGATAGAAAACAGCACAACCCTTGGTGTAAAACCAGCTTCTTTCAGCGAGAATCTAGGTGAACCCTTAGATTTTTCCATTTTTTACCTCCCTCCGAATACCTTTTTCTCTTTTCTTTATTTATAAGATTTGTGCTTTAGTAGCTTAATTCTTTTTGATTGTTGATTGTGGCTGAAAAATACTAGAACGAAAAAGGCAAAAATAATATTCTAGGAGGATGAATCCTCCTATTGGATCTAATTGAAATTTCCAGTAAATCTTCAGATTTAACTGGAAAACAAGGTTAGATAACGAGAAGGCGGTGGAAAAAGAGTAAAATATTAGAAAAAGATAGAAAACTTCAAAAATCGACTAGAATTAAGCTACAAAGTTAGATTTGCGCAAAAATTATATCTAGCCAAAATAACTTTAAAGTTTGAAATTCAAGTGGTGGTGATAAACTTGTTAAGTAAGAGAGAACTGTTATCAATTCTGATATTGATATGCTTAGTAATGCCACTCTTCTTTTCTACTTTCCCTTCTTCAGCAAAAACTAAAGTGTCAGATTTAGTCAAAGATATTACTAAAGATATTAATATTCAAAATATCCAGAAGCATGTGAAAAACCTGTCCTCCTTCCCTTCCCGTGTTACAGGCTATCCCGGCTTTTATAATGCGGCTGAATATATTATAGGATACCTGAGAAGTCTTCCTGGAATGAGGGTTGAGATTCAAAATTATAGCGTCATGATTCCTATGAGTTATAAATCAAGTATTGATGTGCCAGAGTTGGGTTTAACATTTCAGGCTTTCCCTCTTTGGCCGAATGGAATTCAACCTTGCTCTACGCCAGAGGATGGCATAAATGGGCATTTAGTTTATGGGGGTTCCGGCTCTCTTGAGGATCTGGATGGAAAGGAAATCTCGGGCTCTATAGTATTGCTAGAGTTTAACTCGATGGATAACTGGAAGAACGCTGTTAAACTCGGTGCAAAAGCTATTATCTTTATTGAGCCTACTGATACAAGTAGAATTGAGGCTGAGAAGAAATTCCTATTAACTCCTTTAAACGTTCCAAGATTATATATTGATAGGAAAACTGGATTGAAACTTAAGCATATAGCTTTATCAAGCGATGTTATTGTTAGCGTTAAGTCAAATATTACTTGGCAGGAGGTAACAGTTCCAAATATAATTGGGATTTTACCAGGAGAAGAAATTCAAGATGAGATAATTATCTTCAGCGCTCACTACGACTCTTGGTCTGTTGTCCCATCGATAGCGCCTGGTGCTGAAGACGCAATTTCGCCAGCATCTCTGCTTGAATTCGCCAGGGTTCTATCCAATCATCCGCCTAAAAGGACAGTTTGGTTCGTTTTCTATTCAGGACATTGGCAAGCCTTAGCTGGCGCTCGAGAATTCGCAGAAGAATACCTCTTTCAAAACGCTACCTTTTCAAGCGGGCAAAAGAAGATTTTGCTTCAACTTAGCATCTACCTTTCATCGGAGAGTAATCTAATATCATGGACGAACATCGGTGACATGTACTTGCAACCTGAGGAGTCCACACCCTATGGATGGGATGGTTTAATCAATCTTCTTTTTCAAAAATATATTCCAAATCTCCATGAGATTTTGAATGAGGACCCCTTCAGGTTCATTGTTAATCCAATTACAGATTCTTTTGCTACTATGTCAGAAATTTTAGATAGCGAACCGATCTCAGCAACCGGTATCTTAAGCTTAACATTTCTTACGGCTCGAACATTAAAGTTAAACTGGCAAACGCCGTTAAATACCATAGAAGAAATAAATTGGAAAAATGTAAATACTCAGCTCAAAATAATTTTTTACATCTTTTCTTCTTTAATAAATGAAAACCTTTCGGGAAACCCCATCATTACGCGTTGGAAACCTCCAAGTCGCAGAATAATTACTGGGGTGGGCTCGGATATAGGGCCCGGGCAGGCAGGTTTTATCACTTTAATTGGTAGCGTTGAAGAGTATGAGCTTACAACAGGCTTCTATAAGCCTGTGCCTAATGCCTTTGTAGAAGTATATCTCAGCACTTCTATGGAAACTGAAGCTGTGGGTGAGGCGGCGCGTTCAAATATGCTTAATCCTTATACTCACATATACACTAGAGCTGACGATTCTGGAAGGTTTGTAGTACATGGCCTTGCAGCTGATTCTTTGTTTGCATACTATAATGTTTTAGGTTATGTCTTAGATCTTAATTCGGGTTCAATAATTTATGCTCCTGACCTAGGTTTACATGGGGCTGGCGGAGGAATTTATGGCGGCTATCATTTCCTTAACATAGAGTTTGATCGTCATCCATTCTTCTTAAAGACTATTGTTTTTAGATGTGAAAGTATAACATTATTTGATATTTTAAATCCATTAGTTATAAAGATCCCGCGGAAAGCTTCGCATTTTTATACTTCTGACGCTGTAATGTTAGACATTTCCACTACCGTGAATGAGTTTTTATCTCATCACCCCCCAGAATTTTATGGACTGATTTCCTATCCTGAAGGTCTACAAATGATCTTTTTGCCCTCAAACATCACGTTTGAATTAACGCTTACTACTTCAACTGGCATTGTTGTAGGGGTTTTAAATAATGCCAGTCAGCATCATCCTGCAGGAGCGGGATTTTCTTCTAAAATTGATGAGATTCCTGCAACTGCCTTCAGCTTCGTTAGGGATCTAATGTGGATTAATGAGCATCGTCTATCGATTTTAAAAGATTATCATTTCATCAATCCAATGGCGAACAATTATCATACGTTAGCAAGTGAATACATGGAGATCGCAATTAGGAAATTTCAAGAAAAAAAATATTCTGAAGCCTACTCCTTAATTTATATGGCTTGGCAGAATGCGGTGAATGCATATCGCGAGATTACGCAAATGTCGCATGACGTAGTTAACGCTACAATCGTTTTTTACGCTCTTATAATTCCTTTCGCGTATCTTTTCGAAAGACTGGCATTTAATGCGGGAGGGAGAAAACGTCTTTTTATTATAATTGCATTGCTATCTTTTTTCACCCTTTTAGCGTATTTTATGCTCCCCGGCTTCAAAATAGCGTCCAACATTTTTGTTAGCATTTTAGGAATTACTATTTTAATACTGATTATACCTGTACAATCAATCATATTTTTCGGCATAATTTCATTTCTAAAATTCCTTCGCAAACTATCTTTAAGAGCACATTTCTCCGAAATTAGCCGTGGAAGCGCCTTTATTCTTTCATTATCTCTGGGTTTATCTAACATGAGGCGGAGGCTCCTACGAACAACCCTTAATCTTGTGACCGTAATTCTCTTCACCTCAGCGCTTGTTTCTTTAACTTCATTCTCCATGCATACAATTGTACGCAGCTTTTCAATTACAGGTGAAACTATGTACAACGGAATGTTATTAAAGCAGAATGTTGGTTTAACACCATTCTCGGAGGGAATAATACAGCTTTTACGTACATATTTAGGGGAGAATGCTACGATAGCTGTAAGATCATGGATTTATCCGCCGCCAGCTGGTAGAGAAGAATGGCTATTCTCTTGGAGAGCTGGCATGGGTTCTTGGATAGGAAGAACTCAGAATGTTGCCCCTCCTTTGACGATTTACGGGCCAAACGGGACTCAAGCTAAAATTAAAGGGCTTCTTGGGCTTCAACCTGAAGAGGCAAAAATAACAGGGATAAATGGCTGTTTGGTAAAGGGAAGATGGTTTAACGAATATGATATTAACGCGGTTATAATAAGTCAAGATCTAAAGGATAAATTAAATGTGAATGTTGGCGATACCCTAGATTTCATGGGCTTGAAATTGCATATTATCGGGATCATTAATGATTTATGTCTAGAAAATATAAAGGATTTGGATCAACGTGGCTTAAACCCGATGGATGTGTCCTCAACGCCCTTTGCTACAGCAACAACCTTCATTCCAATGTCATTGAAAAATTGCCTGATAATACCTTATCGTTTAGCATCGCAGTACTTTGACGGGCGTATAAATTCTATCGCTGTTAAGTTAAATAATCTCACTAAAGCTAAGGAAGTTGCTAAGAAAACGATTTTGGGAGCTTATAGCATGTTGGAAATTTATGTAGGTTCCGATGGAATCATTGATGTTTACCGCTTGAGCGCTGGCTTAGTATTTAAAGGCTGGGAATCTCTTATCCCAGCTATCGTCATTGCTGGTTTAACTTTATTCACTACAATGCTAGGCTCAATTCATGAACGGCTTCGTGAAATTGCCACACTGAGCACATTGGGGTTATCTCCTCTTCATATATCAGGTATTTTTCTAGCTGAATTCGCTATGTATGCTATTATAGGCACAATTTTAGGTTATATGCTAGGTATGGTTTTAATCAATATTCTTTATTGCCTACAATTAGTTCCCGCAGGGTTCAGTGTAAATTTGTCATCAAGTGCAACTTTATTCACTCTCTTCATATCTTCTCTCGCCGTGATGGCAGCAGCTTTATACCCGTCCTTAAAAGCTAGCCATATTGTGACGCCATCCCTAACCCGCAAATGGGAAGTTAAAACTAAACCCGTGGGAAATAAGTGGTATATTCCATTGCCTTTTAGAGTTCCTGAAGATGAGGTTCGCGGAGTTATGGCATACCTCTACGAGTACTTTAAAATACATACCGCCCGAGACGTAGGGATATTCCGTGTTTCAAAAATGTCCTATGAAGAAACTGAGATTGAAGGCAATCCAGCTAAGATCTTGAGCGCGGAGGTAGCGTTGGCTCCTTGGGATTCAGGGATCGCCCAGCTTGTCCAAATTATTGCTAAAAAAGATCCTAAAGGAAAGGAATTTTCCCTAGATGTTGCCCTTAATCGTATTCGAGGCAGTTCACAAATATGGGTTAACAAAAACAGGGATTTCGTTCGTTCCATTCGTAATCAACTTATTTTATGGAACACTCTAGAACCAGAAGAAAAGAGACAATATGCTAAAAGAAAATTTGAAACTGACAGGTGAGTGAAATGGAAAAGAAAAAAATGCTTCAAATAATGTATAAACCCGGTCTAACATGGAGAAGCTTGACGGCAATCGGAGTTGGAGTATTCTTTCTTACACCAATCGCTATTTATTCAATGCTGTTAGGCGCCGGAGGGTTAGCTGCGGTTCCATGGATTACTGTGTTACTTTTTAGTGAAATATTTAGGTTTATTAGGAAACCTCTCTCGAAACAGGAAATAACAATTATGTGGTATGCTATTGGTACGGGTTCTGTAGGATCAACTTTTCTAATCCTTTTGCAGCAGGGTTATATAGCCACAAGTCCGATTACAAGGTTATTCAGGGATCCCTATTCGGGAGAGGTTCTTTCGAAAGCGATCCCCTTATGGTTTGCTCCACCATCCGGCTCAAACGCTTATTTATTGAGAACATTCGTTCATATTGATTGGCTCACTCCTATTCTGTTTTTCATTCTTTACTCAACTTTATCTTTATTTATGCAGATTTCGCTTGCAATGATTTTTAGTCAGATATATGTGGAAGTTGAAAAACTTCCGTTTCCATTTGCACCCATTGAAGCAACTCTTTGCACAACACTTGGAGAAAGAGATGAGTCTCGAATGAGAATCTTGATGTTATCCGCTTTCTTCGGCTGTATTTGGGGCTATTTACTCTACGGAGTGCCGATTATAACTGGGGGGATTTACAAGAAGTCAATTCAAATTTTACCGATTCCTTACATTGACCTAAACAGATACATCGAAAAATGGCTACCTGGCGCCTCGCTTGGAGTAGCTACGGATATTACTGCATATACGTGGGGTTTTTTCCTTCCAGCAAATATTGTTTTATGCATGTTTATCGGCTCATTTGCCGCTTGGTTCTTTGGGAACCATTTAGCTTTAACTCTGCCTTACTTTTCACAGTGGCAGAAGGAGTGGACGCAAGGCATGTCCATATCCCTAATATATCAAAGATCCACACTTTGGGTTTGGATTAATCCCCAAATCGGTGCGGCAATAGCCTCAGGTATAGTTCCACTAGTAATATATCGTAAAACCATCCTACGTTCATTCAAAAATCTTATGCGTATTCCCTCCTCCAGTTTAAAGGCTGGATATTTATCCTTAAAGGCGCTTTTTCCCATGTATATTTTGTCGGCTTGCGGTATAATTGCTATTTTCCATTATCTAGTACCGGAGTTTCCTCTTTGGGTAGCTGCTATATTAACGGTTGGATACCCATTCTTCATAACAATGGTGGCAGGTCGGATGGTTGGTGAAGTAGGTTTTCCGATCTCAATTCCCTACGTTTGGCAAGGTGCCATTCTAGCGGTCAATTACCCAAAAGTGGACGCTTGGTTCATTAGTCCTCTATCCACAAACGCATGGTACGCCCCTCTTGGACAGGCTGGAACAAGCGGTGATGGAGCAGCAATTAACGTCTATCAGGTCAAGGTTTGCAAGTTAACAGAAACAAGGCCGATAGATTTATTTAAGGCTCTAATTCTCGTATTTCCATTATCAATTACTGCGAGCTTTATATATGTTTCTCTCTTTTGGTGGATGAGTCCGATCCCCTCCGCGGCATACCCTGCTACAGTAATTAGCTGGCCCATAACAGCGATAAATACTGGTCTTTGGGCGACACGGCAACTTAACATTTTTAGACCCGAATTAATCCTCGGTTCAGCGGCATTTATGACATCTCTGGGAATTATTTTCCATTTGATTAAGGTTCCATTCTCTCTGACTGGAACAGTCATAGGACTATATACTTTGCCACCATATTCATTAGCTTGGTTAGTTGGTTACGCGATAGGACGTTTAATATTTAAAAGGAAGCTAGGCGATAAATGGGAAAATATCAAACCGATCCTTGTAGGGGGGATAACGTTGGGGGAGGGCGTAGCGATAGGTTTAAGTGTCACTTTAGTCATAATCGCAAAATCATTATGGATCCTACCGTACTAGCTATGATAAATGAAAAATGGGATACGGAGGAATGGAGATGCTACCTTGGGATTATGTGAAACCGCTGGAGAATCTTGATGAGCAAACGTTCAAGAATCCTCCTAAGAGGTTTTCGCCCATTCCCTTCTGGTTTTGGAACGATGAAATGGATGAGGAAAAAATCAATTGGGAGCTTAATGAGTTCAAGGATAAGGGTATAACCTCATTCTTTATCCATGGCAGATTCGGATTAAAGGTGCCGTATCTCTCTCAAGAATGGTTTCGAAAAGTTGAGTATGCCGTAAGCAGAGCTAAGGAGCTTGGTTTAAAGGTTTGGATATACGACGAATATAACTGGCCTAGTGGTACCGCTGGGCTACAAGTTCCTAAGAGGTTCCCTGAACTGAGAGGAAAAGTTTTGGAGGCGGTTCTATGGAGGTTCAGAGGCCCCATTTTTGTTTTTCCCACGCTTGGAGATTCAAGGTATATGAATCTTAAGGATGCTCGGCTCGTCCACGCTGTTGCTGTGCCAACTAAGGACCTTAACAAGCTACCTATAAGCCTTATAGATCTCACTCCAAGTTTCTCTTTCGGGGAGGCAATATCTTGGGAGAGTCCAGACGAAGATATAACCCTCATATTATTTCTTGAGAAGGAAGTGGAGTGGTATATAGATCCATTTGATGAGAATGCCGTAAAAAAATTTATAGAACTCACACATGAAAAGTATTATGAAACTATAGGAAGAGAGTTTGGCTCCAATGTTTTAGGATTCTACACTGATGAGCCTGCCTATTATTACTATAGGACTGGAGAAGATATTCCCGCTATCCCATGGTCGAAAAACTTCCTCAAACAATTTTTAGAAGAGAAAGGATATGATCTAAAAGAATTTCTGCCCGCCCTTTTTCTGGATGTAGGAAAGAAAACTGCCAAGATACGATGCGACTTTTGGGAGTTTATCACCAAAGCTTATGCGGAAGCATTTTACAAGAGGATAAGCGAATGGTGCCATCAACACGGCGTCTTATTTACGGGACATCTCCTCTTTGAAGATGACCTCAGAAGACATGTGAGATGCGAAGGGAATGTGTTTGAGCATCTTAAATATTTTGACATAGTTGGGGTTGACCATTTATATCCAAGGATTGGGACGCCCGATCGACCGGAAGAGCATGTTGCACCGAAAATTGCCAGTTCAGCAGCTCATCATTGCGGTTCGCCAAGGTGTCTATGTGAATCTTTCGGAGGGATCTATTGGGATACAAACTTTGAAAGGATGAAGTGGCTTACGGATTGGGAGTACGTTCTCGGAATAAACCTTCTCAACCCTCATGGTTTCCACTATTCAATTGAGGGAGATAGAAAAAGAGACTGGCCGCCGTCCCAGTTTTATCACCATCCATTCTGGAAGTACTATGGAAGGTTCTCTGAATACGTGGCTAGGCTCACATACATGTTGTCTGGGGGTCGCCACGTTGCTGATGTGCTCTTATTGTTTCCGATCGTGAGCGCTTGGGCCAATTACACTCCGCAAGAGAGAACTTTCCTCTTCGACATTATAGAGAAGGATTTTTACTATCTTACTGACGCTCTGCTCAGAATACATAGGGACTACGACTACGTCGATGAAGAAGTCTTAAAAGATGCTGAAATAGTTAATGATAAGATTAAAATAGGAAATGAAACTTACAGCATACTGCTTTTACCCCCAATCACTACTGTAAAAGCAAGCACGGCAAAAAAGATAAAGGAATTTTATGAGTCAGGTGGGAAAGTAGTGGCTACCGTTTTACTGCCCTTTCAGTCTGCAGAATGTGGAGAAGACAAGGAAATAGCTAAAATATTTAAGGAGATTTTTGGGGTGGAACCTTTCGAGATATTAAAGGAATTGAACAGTGAAAGGGATGAGAAGATCCATGTATTTGAAAACAAGAATGAAAAGGGTGGACGGGCATGCTTTATAAAAACCTCTCTGCCTTTGCACACGATTAACCCGATCCAGTTAATTCAAAAAATACTCTCCGAATTTGTTGAGGAAGATGTCAAGATAGACTGCCCTGATGTCTTTTATTTACACAAAAATAAGGGGGGATTACATCTTTATTTTATCACAAATCTCTCCGAGAAGACTTGCCAATTCACCGTTGACTTAAAAGAAGAGGGCAAACCGGAGATCTGGAATCCGGAAAACGGGGAAATAACTGATGTTCCAGTCTATAGGATTGAGAATGGTAGAACTAAGATACCTTTAAGTCTTGAGGGACATAACTCGGTCTTCCTTGTTCTAAAGCCTAAAAGCGAAGAACCTCACATAACAAAAACAAATATTCTTGTGGACAAAATTGAGAGAACCGGAGGAAAAGGTTTAACAGTTACCGCTTACGCTGAAAAGCCATGTGAGGCGTATATCGAAGTCTCTCATGACGGCCAGCTTAAGAGAGTCTCGCTTGGCCGTTTCAAAGCTCCCCAGATAATAGGTATGCCTGAAAGATGGAGATTTGCGCTCGAAGATGATAACTGTCTCCTATTAGAGGTGTGGAAGATTAAACTAGTGGATAACGAAGAGTCCCCTGGTGAAGATTGGTTTAAGGTTCAATATAATGACTCTACATGGAGAATGGTTCAATGCGGTCCTCTATTAGCATATTGTGATAAATTGCCAAAAGCTGTTCTATATAGGTCGAGGTTTATTGTTGAGGGAGGAGAGGTTAAAAAGATGCTTCTCGATGGCATTAGCGGCCTAAAATACGATATTTTCATAAACGGCGAACCCGTAAAGCCGAAGGTTAAAAGCAGTAAGTTAGATGTAAACATAACTGAAGTTGATGTTGAAGGGAAGATACGTAAAGGCGAAAATGTTATTGCCATACTGATTAAGCCTTCCTCATTGAAGGATGGATTGCTTGATCCCATACGCCTTTTAGGATCCTTTGAAGTACAAACTAAAGCGGAAAAGATTGTTTTGACTCCTTTACGCAAGGAGCTGCTTGTCGGGAAATCCTGGACGGAACAGGGATTCCCGTACTATTCCGGAACAATAACCTATGAACAGGAGATTCATATATCGCCATCTCTCCTCAGAAGGAAGATCGTGCTGGACTGCGGAGACGTCAGAGATCATTTAGAGGTTATAGTAAATGAGGAACCCGTCGCAATTAAACTCTGGCGTCCTTACACCATAGATCTAACTGGTAAATTAAAAGCTGGAAATAATCGGCTGAAACTTAAAGTAACAAATACTGCTACTAACATAATTACTGGAAAAAGAGCCCCCTCAGGACTTTTAAGTAACGTTAAGCTGATAGCATATGATGCACGCCGAGTGCGCTTACTATGAATAAACAGGGGTACTTTATGTGAAAGCTTTAGAAACAGGAGAATTAAAGTCGATCTTAATGAGGGAAATGATTGTCTGGAAGTTCTGAATAAAGCCACAGGACATATCTGGAGACAGATTCCAGTAGACAAATACACTTTCGAAGAAGTTGTAGAAGCAGCTCCACGCAAAGAGGTTATTAGAGCAGATGAGTATGGAGGGGGTCATAGCGCTACCACGTAATAAGGGAGTCCTCTACCCAGTTAGAGATTTAAACGTTCCCATATGAACGCCTCCAAATGTAATACTTAGCCTCAACATGCCTTGTTTGGAGCAGCAATTCAAAAGGAAGGGTACTGGGGATGCCAACAATCGCATTCCAGAACTCTGGCACAAATAAGGATTTATCATTTATTTAATATACCTTTACGGCGCAGCACCCATGTTTCTTTGCGGAGAGGAGAAGTGGAAATCATGAAGCATAAAATCGTCGGGTCTTATAAGAACATATGTCCCATCATCGAGAAAGTTTGGTTACGCAGAGATGCTGCCCCACAAGTTCTTAACAACCGACCATAAAGTTCAGAGAACAATATTTCGAGATAAATAAAGGATAAAAAAGGATAAATATAAAAAAATACTGTAAACTTTAGGGATCAGATCTGGTGCCCCCAGAGGGCGAAATAGTTCGTCCTTTAGATTACATAGTTAAAGAGGAACCCTTATAATTTGGTGGGGGATGTCGTTTGAAAATCGCATGTTTAATAGATTTTAAAAAATTTTTAGTAAAAGATGAACCTGCGCCATCCATAGGGCCAGATGACGTCTTAATTCGTGTAAAGGCATGTGGCGTCTGTACCTCAGAGCTTTATTCTTGGAACGGAAAAAACAAAAATGTGGTATTCCCACTATACCTTGGACATGAACCTAGCGGAATAGTTGAAGCGATTGGCAAAAATGTTAAAGAACTTAAAGTTGGGGACCATGTAACAGTCTTGACCGAAAAAGGAGGCTACGCCGAATACTTGAAGGTTCCAAAAGATCATGTAGTTAAGATTCCGGAAGATATCCCTTTTGAAGCTGCTTTAGGTGAACCCTTAGCCTGCGCCATTAATGGCGTGAAAAGGTCGAATATACAACTGGGAGACGTCGTTGTGGTAATTGGATGTGGTTTTATGGGTTCCCTAATAATTCAAGGAGTTGTTCTCCGAGGCCCATCAAAAATAATAGCTGTAGACTTGAAGGATGATCGTTTAAGACTTGCCGAGAAGCTTGGGGCCGACGAAACGATAAACCCAAATGAGGAAGATGTAGTAAAAACCGTTAGAAAATTGACGAATGGAAAAGGAGCTGATGTTGTAATTGAAGTCACAGGACACCAGAAACCTCTAGATATGGCAGGTGAAATTTTGAAGATTAGAGGCAGATTAGTGATCTTTGGCTATCACGTAGGCGAACCACGCTTGATAAATATGAGCCTATGGAATTGGAAAGGCTTAGACGTCATAAATGCGCATGAAAGGGCGCCTAATATTTATATGGAAGGTATGAGGATAGGTATCGCCCTACTCGATAAGGGCTTAATAAAAATGAGACCTTTAATAACCCATTTATATCCGCTTGAAAGGATAAACGAAGCCTTTCACACCGCAAATATGCAACCAAGAGGTTTCATTAAAGCAGTTATCATGCCTTAAAATCCCAAGGTGAAGAATATGAGAACCTATTGGAAAAATCTGGAATTTTCTGGAGTAACCGCCCCCTCTATAATTGTTCAACCGGAGACCCCATGGCGTTTCATCTTTTGGCGTGGTGCACAGTATGTTGCATGCATCGATCTAGGTGAGAATGTCTGGTTCACACCAGAGTGGCTCGAAACAAACTCTCCTGAAGATTATCACTGCTACGAACCAATTATGGATAAACAATGCAGATATTCACATGCCGAAATCTTAGAGCACGGGGATGCAAGAGCTAAGATTAAATGGCATTACGCATGCTGCAACATTAAATATGAAATATTTCATGGAAATACTGAGGCAGATGAGTATTACACGATCTACCCTGATGGAATTGCTGTGAGAAAGCTTGTTGCATGGCCAGGGGATAAGAATGAGAAGGGAGGGAACCCGAACTTTTGGCAGGTTCTAGAATATATACTCATAAACGGAATTGGATCAAGACCTGATGAGGTTATAGAGCCTGAAAAAGCGTTCACATTTATGAACGAAAAAGGTGAGAAATTAGTATTTAAATGGCCTCTGCCAACAAAGGATCATACACCGCTATGCAGGTTACATCCAGAAATTAAGGATTGGAACGTATACATTGGAAAAGTCGGTTTGAAGAATAATCCTAGCCCATTCGTCGCCTTCATTAAAGATCAGAGATTCTTCCCGTACAAGCCATGCGTGTTTTGTGGAGGAGACCATCCAGTCTTCGGTTTATTCCAATCTAAAGCTGTCTGGAAGCACTGGCCAGCTACTTCCATGGAAAATTTTGTCTTAGCGGTCGAAGCTGAGGAAGAAGAGTGGGGATTGGTACCCACGCATACCTCTTTCCTTGACTGTAACTATACCAGTATACCCGGAGACATTCCGCCTAAAGCTTCCACATGGCTTTTTCTAGTCAGCGCCACCACCAACCCCAACGATAAATATATTTTAAAAATAGTCAAATCTTGGTTAACGCCAGCCCAAATTAAAACTGAATATGGAAGCCGTAGGCTTTCATGGGGATTATCTCACGGCCCCATTTTGTATGAAGGCTATAGCTACGCTGAAAGAGCTTACGTCTTTAGACTTGAAGGGACCGAAAAATTAAAGTTTAAATTTACGCCACTTACGAGGACGATAAATCCTGTATTTAGAGTTGAAAATTGGAGCGGTAAAGAACCTGAAATATTCGTAAACTCAAAAAGACTCGAGGAAGAATTCTTTAGGTGGCAATTTGATGGACGATTTTTAACCATATGGATAAAAGGCGAGTTCATTAAACCTGTAAATATAAGGGTGGAGTGAGGTTTCTTATGAATATAAGAGAAAATGTGATGGCTGTTCTCCATCGCGAACGTCCAGAAAGGATACCTTGGTTAACGTATGATATACCATACCCCATGTTGCCCAGAGGTTCTTGGGAACGTGAATTGAGAAATAAAGGTCTCGGCATTATTGTCTTGATGGGATTTCAGCCTTGCGGAAACATATACGTGGCGGAAATGCCGAATGTTGAGATCGAACAGAGAGTAACGGTGCAAGGAAAGAGAACAATAGTTACAACCATCTATCACACGCCTGTCGGAAAGGTAACGAAGAAAGAGGATTTAAGTAGAAGTCCTCCAAACCCATGGGTGATAGAATACCCAATTAAAAGCCTATCCGACTACGAAGTAGTCAAATTTATTGTTGAGGATACTGTTTATGAACCGAACTATGAAGCTTTCCTCTGGATGGATAAACATGTTGGGGAAGATGGCTTTGTGAGAGTAGACTGTAGATCTCCATTCCAGAGCTTACTTCTTGACTTCATGGGATATCAGAGACTCGCTATAGAAGTTTACAGACACAGAAGGGAGTTTGAAGATCTCTTAAAAGTCATGGAGAAAAAATATTTTGAGGTAATTAAAATTTTAGCAGACTCCCCAGCTGAGGTCATAGGCATAGATGGAAACATAAATGGGAGAGTGACCAGCCCAAAATTTTTCGAGAAATACTTATTACCGGTCTACAAAAAAGCAAACGACATACTGCACAGTAAAGGCAAAATAACCTCAGCCCACATGGACGGTGCTTTAGCATGCCTAAAAGATTTAATACCTAAAACAGGCCTCGATGTTGTAGAAGCATTTACACCTCCCCCCCTAGGAGATCTTTCACTATCTGAGGCTAGGCAAGCTTGGGGAGACGACATTATTATATCCGCGAACTTCCCGGAAACAGTCTGCCTAAAAGGCGTTGAGGCAATAAAAAGCTTTACGAAGGAAATTTTGAGAGAAATCGCTCCTGGAGACAATTTCATGCTAACCGTGACCGAAGACATACCTTACAGGGAACCAAACGATATTCTAGAACCAAGCCTGCGAGCAATTACTGAAGTCATGTGGAAATATGGAAAATATCCAATAAATCTTTAATTAAGCCACAATTGTTAAAGAAAAATTAATTGTTAGAAAATATAATTTACCAGTAAATTCTTGCTTAAATCCTCTAGCGCTAAGTTGTTTTGATCCCGAATTGGGATTTTATAAGGTGAGTTTTTCTGCTGGGAATAATGAGGACTTATTCTTTAAATAAAGAATAATTTATTTAAGAAAAAATTTTTAAAGGCAAGTTATCCTTAAACTTGAATAACATGAGTAAGTAAGGGATGGGGAAATTCGATGAGTGAAAAAGAGGAAATTCTAAGCAAGATAAAAGATGCTGTTGTAAAATTGGATATAGATAACATAGGGAAATTATGTCAAGAAGCCATTAACATGGGCATACCTGCCTACGAAATAGTTATGAATGGTATGGCTAAAGGCATGGACGTGGTCGGCGAAAAGTATGAACGAAACGAGTATTTCTTGGCTGAGCTAATAATGGCAGGCGAAGTTATGAAGGAGGGCATGAAGGTTCTAGAACCCTACTTGAAGAAAGGCGAAATGAAAAAAGCTGGTAAAGTTGTTATTGGAACAGTTAGGGGAGACCTACATGACATCGGTAAAAACATTGTTGCAACATTATTAAATGCCGCAGGCTTCGAAGTAATAGATTTAGGCGTTGATGTTGCCCCGGAAAAATTTGTTGAAGCAGTTAAAGAAAATAAACCCGACATAGTTGGCATGTCAGCTCTCCTAACAACAACAATGATAGAAATGGAAAATGTCATTAAAGCGCTCAAGGAAGCAGGATTGAGAGATAAAGTGAAGGTGATTATTGGAGGAGCACCAATAACTGAAGAATACGCTAAGAAAATTGGGGCAGATGCAGCTGCAAGAGATGCTGTTGAGGGCGTAAACATATGTAAGTCTTGGGTAGCTAAGGAGTGATTCAACGTTAATGGATGACATGAAGCCCCGTGAAAGAATCAAGCTTATTCTTCAGCATCGCGAGGCAGATCGCATTCCTATACATGACAGCCCGTGGGCTGCAACTGTAGATCGCTGGAGATCTGAGGGATTACCTTCCGGCGTTTCGCCAGCCGATTACTTTGGCTATGAGATATGCATATTCAGCGCCGATACAAGTCCACGTTTTCCAGTTGAAGTGATTTACGAGGACGAGGAGTACATAGTGGAGAAAACAGTATATGGGGGGATAAGGAAGAATCATAGGGATTACTCTACAACACCGATGATCATTGATTATCCATGTAAAACTAGAGAAGATTGGGAAAAAATTAAACCTCGTCTTAAGGCCGACGATTATAGAGTTGATTGGGTTTCGGGACTTCAATCTTTCCAGCGGGAATACAGTCTAGGTCGTTTTATAATGTACGGTGCTGCGGTGGGATACGATAAAATACAGAATTATGTTGCTTCCGAAAGATTGTTAAGGGCCGTCATTAGGGAGCCAGACTGGGTCATAGACATGTATTGGACTGACGCCAAACTTGTCATGGAGATGTGTGATCGAATGATTAGGGGCGGGTTCAAATTTGACGGAGCCTTCCTGTACTGTGATTTGGGCTACAGAAATGGGCTCTTTTTCTCTCCGAAATACTTTGAGGAACAGCTTCACCCCGTCTTTAAGGAACTATGCCGATTCTTCCATAGCCGCAACATGTATGTTTTCTTACACTCTTGTGGCAGAGTGAAGGATTTAATTCCCTTTTTCATTGAGGAAGGAATAGATTGTCTTCAACCGCTTGAAGTGAAGGCTGGGATGGATCTAATAGAACTGAAGGAAAAATATGGAGATAAAATCGCTTTTATGGGGGGTATAGATGTGAGGCTCATGGCACTTGATGATCCAAAGCCCATAGAAGAAGAAATACGAAGGAAGATTACATTTGCTAAGGAAGGGGGCGGATACATCTACCACTCAGATCATTCGGTTCCAAAGAATGTAAGCTTTCAAAACTATAAGAGAGTGATCGAACTCGTCAAAAAATATGGTAAATATGAGTGAAGGAATTTAAATCTCTAAATTTTTATTTCCCTTATTCATTTTTAAGTTTAGAAGAAGGCTGGTTGAATTAAAGTGTTTAAGCTATCTGTTATAACGGATGAAGTATCTCAGGATCTTAGAGTAGTAGTTTCTTTCGCTAAGAGATTCAATTTGAATGGAATAGAGATTAGAAGTGTTTGGGGGAGGAATCCACAGAATTTACTTGAGAAAGCTAACGATATTAGGAGAATGCTATCTGAATATGACCTAAAGGTTAGTGCAATAGCCTCCCC
>CAYNMB010000019.1:0-18528 GCA_964398235.1 uncultured Candidatus Bathyarchaeia archaeon
CACCGTTGAATTCTCAATAGTTATAATAACTTGCTGTCTTTGCATTAAACCTTCTTAATAATCAGTTGCAATTGTAAGCTTCCGTCACTTCCAGTTTTCTGATAGCTTTAAAATTCGTTCTCCAAGTTTTTGAGCCTCCTTTAGTGCTTCTTCATCATTTAAAATGTCACCTTTTTTGAACGCATATCCTAGAACGCCTGGAATTTTAGTCATTTTCAACCTTGTGAAGTATTCTTCTATCTCTTCTATCGCGGAGCCGATTTTTCTTCTTCCAACAACAATATACGTGCCGATTTTTCCTTCGAGCTGCCCCTTCCTGAGAAACCATGTTCTTTCCATGAACGCTCGGAGCCGGGATGTTACACCTCCCATATATGAGGGGCTGGACAAGATGATGACGTCGGCTTCTTTAAGTTTGGGATACAGCTTTTGCATATCATCCTCTATAATGCATCGTTTATTCTCCTCACAGTAATGACATCCTTCACAGGGCTTAATATCATAATCCTTAAGAAAAATAATTTCTGTCTCATACTTTCTTCTGAGAACCTTCATAACTTTCTCAAGTAAATACGCAGTGTTCCCATTCTTACGCGGGGAACCAACAACCCCAACAGCTTTCATAACCCTCTTCCCTCAAGTTATGATGAGATTATGGTTTTATAGAGGGGGATTTTCCTTCAGTCAAAGCTTGGGGCAACCTTCTTGCATTTTGAAGCAGCCTTCAAAGGGTTCCGCGTGATCCTCCCATTAAAGGAATACAGTATGTTTTCATTAATAATGCTGTCGAAAATCAATTAGGAAGAAGAGGAAAACCGCTACGTAGGGGCAATCTTGAAGCGAATAACAAAGATAAGCTAAGATACTAGCGGAAATTAGTATTCCCTTAAATATCCCTTTTTTATTTTTATTTTATAGCATGAGAAAAAGAATACTAGCTTTAGGTTTTATAGCTTTCATTTCCCTCTTTTTGTCTATGTTCTATTATAGCAATAACAAAATAGTGATTTTAGAATCTGATATGAATGATCCAAGTTACTTCTTTTGTGAAGCACTTCACGGTTCAATAGAATTTGAAAATGGAATAGCATACTTAAAAGTTAATGATACTGACGGAGTAGCTAACAATTTTTGGGATTATGCAAAACTGCAAAAGGGAATACTTCCACATGGATGGGCTAGGAAAGATGTATTACCAGAAATAACATTTAGGAGAAACATAGAAGCTGATAAAAATTTCATTTTTCTAAAAATTATTGCTAAGCGTTCAGACATAACCTTTTATGAACATACTAATGAGCATGATAACAGAAGCATATCAAATATTAATGTTGCTTTAATCTTTCAGCTAGACGATCAATATGATCTTGATATTTATCAATCACATCAATTGATTGTTGATATACGGTTATCTCCTTATGTTGATGGTAATCTAGTTTATGAAGATTGGTGTTTTCAAGGGGAGGGCTATCCCGACTTTGATTACTATTATCAATCTAATGCAGAAACACTAATGACGGAAAGCAATAAATGGTATGAAATAAACACAGATGTGGGAAGAATTATAAAAAGAGCTTTTGAAAAATGGAATATTCAACAAGCAAAATTAAAATGCGTTTTAATCTATTGTGAAGGTTATTATAGCTCTGTAAGCGTTCAAATAGATTATGTTAAATTATATGTTGAACCTAAGTTAATTTCAAATTATGTAATTTACAATAGCTTTGTTTTTGCTTTATTAGCTCTTGTTTTAAGCTCTTTTGTTCTTGTTCTAATTAAAAGGCTTTAAATAATTGCTTTGATTACTCTGGTTTTTCAGCTATTATGATTTTTCTCATAGTTGAAACAATAACTAAATTACATGCGAAAGTAGGTATCGGATTATCTTATTTCGCATTTAAGTTTTGCTCCTAGTCTTTCAGCATTCCAGGTTATGAAGGGAGAAAGAAAGGATGCCTTTTTATGAAGTTTAATATATGTCCCTCTTCAAAGAGCGCCGTCATGAATTATCGTTTCGAAAAAATCATTTTCTAGTTTGAAGCCGGTTTCTATTTTATTAAGTTTCGTTTAGTCTACATGTTTTAGGAGAACTGAAAGTTTTGTCCATCGCATCCCATTTTTTGGTGAGATAGTTAAGTTTATTAAGCTCCATCTTCCTTCATTTCTGTCCACAACGCCGTGATAGAGATGTTTAGAAAATTCGCCTTCAATATTAAGTCTACAATTAGGGGAAGCATTAGAACACTAGTGATCAGGAATCTAGCTTTAACAATAATAGCTGGCTTAAGCAGCGGACTTAACATTTTATTTATCAGAAGGGTTCTTGGCGCCGATGCAATCGCCTTAAGCATACTTACATCTGTATGGTCGATAGTGTTTTTAACATTCATTTTCATTGGGGGATGGATATCTCAATATAGCCGCAAGAAAATGATGGTTGCCGGCATGACTTTAACCCTATTCAATCCGCTAATCTATGCTTTTGCACCAGACTGGCGCATGATAATAATAGCCTACTTTCTAGGAGCTTTAGGTTCAACGCTTGTCACGCCAGCCTACGTGTCCCTATTGTTCTCTTTCTCTGAACGGAAAAATAGAAGCCGAACAATAGCCATAATGAATACGCTGAACAGCCTAGCGAACAGCATCGTCCCACCAATAGGCGCAACCCTAATTCAAACAATCGGTAAAGGAGATCTAAACTGGCTCAGAAACATTTTCATAGCTCAATTCTTCCTAACCATCGCCGTTGTGATCTATACATGGCGGAGGCTGGAAGATAAGCCGCTTACAAAGCGGAGACCTATGAAAAAACCAGCGGAAGCCGTAAAGGACATTTTTGGACAGATAGTTAAAGTTTATAAAATATCAAAGAAGAGGGGAGCCACTCCATGGCTCTTATTATCATTAACTGGACCTTGGGCTTGGGAAACTATTGGCCCATTTTGGGTGATATATGCTGCTGAAATTTGCAGTTCACCAGTAATAGTTTTAGGATTTCTCCCCTCCCTTTACAGCTTAATTGTGGCTATCTTAGCGCTTCCACTCGCTGAAATATCAGATAAAAAGGGAAGAAAAAAGGCAATTCTGATGACGCGTCCATTCCTACATCTTTGTATAATTTCCCTTCTGATAGGGGGAACGATGAGGGATTGGGCTTTTACACCATTCATTCCATTAATTGCCTGGATTCTAAGGGCCATCGGCAATTCTTCAGGGCCCTCATGGACAGCTGCCTCAACAGAAGTTATACCTGAGGAAATGCAGAGTGAGTGGGAGGCCACAAGAACCTTCTTATGGAGAAGCATGACCATACCCGCGGTAATGGTGGGCGGCTTCCTATGGGAAATCGACCCAAGATTGCCATTCCTCACGGCTCTTCTGGTGGACGGATTAATTAGATTTCCAATTCTGATACGTAGGATACCGGAAACCTTAATTGTCAGTAACCGCCGACCTCGTCCAGCCGGCCCACACATAATCTTATATGGCTTGCCGGGAGCCGGCAAAACTTTTATTGCACGCTTAATCCAAAGAGATCTCTCCCTTGAATTGATAGATGAAAGCTTCTTTAAAGCAGATGAGAAAAGAGCTATTCCAATACCATTTTTAAATAATCATGATGGAGAAAAGAAAATTGAGGAGAAAGTAGAGTCAATTCTCACGAACAAAGATAAGGCGGTGATCATAGAGGGAGAACCAGCTATATTTGCCGCCAAAAATGGAGATAAGGGTTTAATAATTTTGTTAGTTGCCCCAAAGGGAGAGCGACTTAAAAGGGAACTAGGGAAGAATGGTGGACCGGACTTTCTAGCCTTTAAGAGAATGGAAGAGAAAGACCGTAAAGTTACGAAGCTTGTACGCCGGTTATTTGACGCCGATGTATCTAAGCTTCCACCCTTCGATATAGCGATAAACACCGAGAGAGTTCCTCCTGAAAAAATCGTTGAAATAATTGCTCTCCTACATGGAGGAAAAGACGAGGGTAGAGTAGGGGAGGCAAAATCAAAAATAGAGAAGGTTGAAATTTTAAGTTAAAACGAAGACAGAAAATTTATTTCGGAAAAATGTTATTCTTCTTCCCATTCTTCGTCTTCCCAAGCTTCGTCCCATTCCTCCTCTTCCCACTCCTCCCAGTCTTCCTCTTCTCCCCATTCCTCCTCTGACAGCGGAGTCTTTTCTTTCGACATGAAGCTCACCAGTATGAAAGAAGCAAATGAGAAGCAATAAACTTTTGTTGACATACGGTTAAATGAGCCCTATTTCAGAACTTTCCCAGTCTCCATATACCACAAATATAAGTCTAAAACACCTAGACTGAGACCTATTTTCTCCGCTATTTTGTTCAGCGCTTCTTCAATCTTCATATACTTTCTTTTTGTTAACGCTCGCGGTTTACGGATGACTCCATACCTAGACAAAATGTCGATTACATGAATGTCTATTATAGCTAAATTCATAAAGCCTATATTTCTAAGGAAGTGGCTGGCCTCCTTATATCCCAATCCCACAACATTCTTCACCAGCCAATCCCTTAAGGCTCTTTCACTCAAAGATGAATGTAAAACATTTTCTAGCTGAAAAACCATTTTTCTGGCTTTAACAATATATTTTGCTCTGGATTTAGGGTATCGGTGACCTAACTCCCTCAATTTTTCAACTAATTCATTTTCTGAGAGGGTTAAAAAGCCGTCTCCTATTTCTTCCTGAATCCTTAGACTTCTTTCAGCACTAAAATTTGCTGTCAATAGGCAAAAGCAGAGTTCCTTAAATATCTCATCAATGGGTTTATTTCTGTTTTCCATAAACTCTTTTACTCTAGCGTCAATCAGATTTCTTACTTTGCTGTTTTTGAGTTTTTTAACAGCCTCAGCTAATTTATCTAAGCTACTTGACTTGTTCATCACTTCTATATCTTCCATATGTAAAAAGAAAGAGAGTTTACAGGGTTACAATAAATAACAGGCGTTCAGCGATTTCCTTATACCTGTTCCTTATAGTTACTTCAGTTACTTTTGCTGCTTCAGCGATTTCCCTCTGTGTCCGCTTTTCACCAATTATGACTGAAGCCACATAACTTGCCGCCGCAGCTATACCCATTGGCCCTCTGCCAGACGTTAGTTTAAGTTCCGATGCAACTAACAAAATTTTATTCGCTATTTCTTCGGCTTTTCCCTGCATTGCAAGCTGATTTGAGAATTTAGATATGTATCGATTTGCTTTAAGTGGCGGTATTGAAAGCCCGAGTTCCCTAACTAGGAAGCGGTAGCTTCTACCAACTTCCCTTTTACTTATGTTTGCAGCGGCGGCTATTTCATCAAGAGTTCTCGGTAAACCACACTGTCTACATGCAATATAAACCGATGCCGCGCTTATACCTTGAATTGAGCGGCCGCGAATTAAACGTTCCTTAACGGCTTTCCTGTATATCACCGAACTTGTTTCGAATATGTTTTTTGGCAGAGAGAGATTATTAACTATTTTTGCAATCTCTGACAATGCAAACGCCAGATTTCTTTCCATAGCGTCTGAAACCCTTATTCTCCTCTGCCATTTTCTGAGCCTATACATTTGAGCTCTTTGCCCAGCGTTTAATTTTTTACCGAAAACATCTTTATCATGCCAGTCAATCACAGTAAACAAACCTTTATCATGGATTGTGAATGTGAGGGGGGCGCCAACCCTAGACCTCTTGTTTCTCTGCTCATTATCAAACGCCCGCCACTCCGGACCTTGATCAGCTATCTTCATATCAACAACATAGCCGCAATCCATGCAAACTATTTCCGCAGATTCGTAATCGCGAACTAATCTTATGCTACCGCATTCCGGGCAGCGTCTGACATCTCTAGGGTTAACTTGGGGAGAAGCATCTTCACTTTCGCTCATTTTCTCCTCCTCTTTTTAAAACGTCTCGGATTTGGAGAAATATATAGCGGGAAATTAACAACCTTTTTAGGATTATATCCAGTAACTTCGATTTCCACGTAGGGTGATTTAACTGGACCAAAAATGTCAACAACTGTTCCTAATGGTTTTTTTCTATGATCATAAACGGTTGCGCCGAGATTTGGAACAACTTTGACCTTGCCAATCGCTCTCTCGTTGGGACCGATATGTAAAATCTGTCCAATCTTTTTTAGATTCATAGTCATGCACCAAAAGAGGATGGATAAAAAATTGAACTCACCCAATTATTTAAGTATTTCTGGAAACTTTTAATCTCCAAACAGTCTAATCAGCTCAAATGCAATTTCTTTGAGGAGCTGATTTTTAGGTTTTCCACTTTTTTCAACGGCTATATAACCTGTTTTAATCCATGGAAGACGTGGATGAGATGCTTCTGGGAAAACCTCGTATTTTAAACCCAAATTTTTTATGGCTTTTTCAAGCATATTTATGCTTGGAGATGGCACACTAAGTTTTTTAGGTAAACGCCTACCTTCATTTCTGCTCTTTTTGGAGTCAAAATAAACAGGCCATATTATTATTTCGTTTCTTCTTCGCATATGTAGACTACTCTTCTTTCTCTTGGATTAACACAGCGTTCACAATACCACATTGTCCGGGTCTCGAAGTCACGCGGGCGATTCCAAGCGGGGTTTCTATAATGCATCCACGCGTTATTACGCCTCTTCTATCATAGTCCACGTTAGATGGATTTTTCACTACTCTAAGAATCTCAACCTTTTTGGTTATTCCTGTCTTTTGATCTGAGACATTCGCCCACTTGGCGCTAACTAGCCTAACTTTTATGTTGCCGCCTCGTCTTCGACTTACTTTGGTTACATGCTCCCCTAGCACAGTTTCTGTTGGAAAAGATCCCATTTCATATTTTCTTTTCCCTCTATATGGGCGTCTTCTTCCTCCAGTAGGCTTCCTTTTATGGAGATCACCATGCCACACAGACATCAAAATTCTCCTCGCTATTCATTGAGAATTTAAGGAGGAAAACCGTCTAATATAAGTTTAGCGGCTGGAAGCCTCTTTAACAAAAGTTTCTAGGTATTCTCGTAGGTTATCGGCGTCAACCGATGGCTTTCGAATCTCTTCTTCCCCCATTAACAGCATTTCTTTATCCAATTTATTCGGCTTTGTCTCCTCTAATGCGCATTTAGCGCATAAAGCTGCTCCGAGGCCAGTTGCTTCTGGAAAAGCCGCTTTCAAAACCCTATTTTTTGGAAAAAGCGCCGAGAGAGAAGCAAGATATATATCGTTTTTGGCGAAGCCTCCTTGAACAATTATGTCAGCTTTACTTTTCTCGGCTATGAGACTTATTGCAAAAAAGGATTCAACAGCCAGATAAAGATTCAATAGATGGTAGGCTTCTTTTGCGCTTGCATGAAACGACTCACCAATTATTTTTGCTTTGGAGCTCTGGAATTGTCCGGAGCCTTCAACCAAACCAGGCGTTATAAGATCCTTGCGCCTTAAAATTTTGTTCAAAACATCCACATCTAATCTAATATTTTCAGGTTTTACTGAAAACCTGCTTTCTATAATTTTCCTGTAATGATCGTATTCGAAGCCTCCCTTAAACCTCGATGATCTAACAGGCTTTCCATAAGCATCCACATAGTAGAGAACATCCTTATACAAATCCCCGCATCTAGGTTTAAAGCCCTCTGTTGGATGCATGAAAACACACCATGTGCCAGTTGAAGCTAAAATGAAGTCACCGCCCCTAACAATGTATGGTAGCAGACAGGCATTCGAGTCATGTATGCCGGGGGTTACCAGTAGCTTTGAAAAACCAAATTTAACTTCGCCTAGGGGATCCCAAACATTAAATATTTCCGGGGACCTAGCGTCAACCTTAAGGCTTTGGGCCACTGAACTCCATCCACTCTTTATTATATCGTATAAATAGGTGTGGCAACCCAAGCTTGTAACTTCACTAGCTCTGAAATTTGTGAGCATGTATGTGAGATATTGAGGCAAAAATAAAATTTCATCTATTTCATCAAATATTTCAGGAAATTTCTCCCTTATCCAGAAGACTTGTATCCCCGCATTTAAAAGTTGACCGTAGGGTGGAGTACCGGTTACCATATAAAGTTGGAGGGGACTTCCAAATTCGACATAAAATTTTTCTCTGATTTGATCTTCAATGTTTTGGTTGTAAGATATTATCGGCAACCTTAAAGCTCCTTTTTTCAAGTTGGCTATTGTGGCACCAAAAGTCGTTATCGCCAACGCTCTAACATTCCACTTTTTACCGGCTTCCATTAATTTAGTCCGCATCCAAGAAATCATTGATTCAGAATCATCGCATAGTAGCCCATTAACTCTAATTTCATCTATTCTTGTAGACTCTGAGTAAATTGGCTTCAAATCTTCTGAGAAAATCAGAAATTTTTTATTGGATTTTCCAATATCGAAAACAGCTATCGCTTTCTCCACAAACATTTCCCTAATTTAAAGAAATCAAATACTGTTAAAAATAATTTTATTACCGAGCGTTAAAACCCGATTTTATGTTCGTTAACCTAACGCGTTCCGGTAGCGCCATTAGCGGGCAATTTTTCTTCGCCGCTTTTATCAAAGATTCTCTTCAGCTGACGTTTCATAGCTCTTATGTCACGGCTTAAGCCAAAGTAGTCTGCAAAGAAATCAGTGGTTCTCAAGATGAGGTCTCTTCCATTTTTCTCCCGGCTAACTAAACCCATTTTTACAAGCTCTTTTATATGCCTGTAGGCGTGTTTACCCCTAACCTCAACAACTTGTTTCTGACTGATTGGCTGCCTATAAGCAATATAGGATAATGTTCTTAGCGGACCGTCTGTGAGTAGTGGCCTAATGGCAAGTTTCTTAACTTTATTTGAGAACTCGCTTTTTAGCTGCATAACAAATCTGTTGTCGCTGAGTTCAAGTATTTCTAGGGCGGTAGCACGTTTTCTATACTCTCTCATTAGCATTCTAGCAAGCTTTTGAACTTTTTTCTCCGAGCGCGAGTTCACTATGCTACATAGAGTCTTTAAGTCTAAGGGTCGTCCCGCAACATATAATGCCGCCTCTATAAGCCTTAATTTCGTATCGATGTCCTCTTTACCGCGCGTCCTTCTTTTTCTTTTCCCTTTCTCTGAAATAACTTGGGAACTAGGAACCATGCTTTCAATCATTAACCCCAATTCCATTCACCTCATTAAGCGTAACGTATATTTCACCAAGATCGTCATGCTGCCATAAGGTCACCTTTCTCTTCTGAGCTAAGAAGAGCAAAATTAGAAAGGTTTTTATGGCCTCAATCCTCCCCAAACCCTCAATTAATCTTGAAAAAGATACCACCTCCCCTTTTCTGACCAACATAAGCATTTTATTCATCAACTTTTCCATTTCCTCTTCAATTTCCATTAGAAAAACGCTTACGCTTGGGATGACTTCCGGTGGGGGAGGCAATACGGGTTTAGGCGGCGTCTTAACGGATAGTAAGCTCTCACTCCTAATGACTTCGTCTAAGGCTTTTAGAAGATTCTGGATAGTTGTTGTGGTTAATTCGTAACGTAGCGGTAAAACTAGTGGCGGAGGCACAAAATCAATATTCCTCCGCTTTTCCTCAATTTTCGGCGGTTCTTCAAGCTTTAGGAGGAGATTTGTCTTCATCAAATGTATGGATGCGGATGAATCAAGGACAACCCCTGAAGCTCTAAAATCGACGCTTGCTTTCCGCTCCATTTCATTAAGAAAGGAGAGAAGAAGAAAGGCTATATCTATGCTCCAAGGATCAATCTTTCGAATCTTATCTAAATTAAAGAGTATGTCCCAGGGAGGATGCAAATAAAACGGTTTGTTAATTTCTTTCTTTGTGCTCATGGCTACCGCGCACCCTTAAATGTTGTTGAAATCACGTGGGAAACACCGCTCTGCGCATACACGCCATATATTTTATCAGCTTTACTAATCATTTCGGGCTTCAGCGTTATAACTATGAATTGTAGCTGTGAATTAGATGCTTCTTCGGCTAAGAGCTCGCCAAGCATTTCAACGTGGAAGGCATCTAAATGAGCGTCCATTTCATCAAACAAATAGAATGAGGCTGGTGAAAACTCCTGTAAAGCAAATAGGAAGGCAACGGCTGAAACGGATCTTTCACCGCTACTTGCACCGCTGACAAGAATAGGAGTCTTATTTGGAAATTGAACAAGCATGTCGACGCCGCCAGCAAAGGGGTTTTCCGGATTCTCAAGCTTGAGAGAGGCTCTTCCCCCACCAGTTAATTTAGAGAAGAAGAAGTTTAGCCGCTCATTTATTTTATTGAAAGCGTCCATAAACACCCTGTATTTCTTTTGCTCAATTTCCTCAATGAATTTTAGAATTGCCATCTTCTCTTTCTCCAGCTCATTCAACCTCACAGATATCTTTTTATATCGTGAAACTTGTTCGATGTATTGTGCATCAGCAAGCTGATTAACTGCGCCTATACGGGTGAGCTCCATTCTCATGGCTTCAAGCCTAGAATTTATGTTTTCAAGCATACTTTGCGTAACGGCAATTGGCTTTTCGTAACCAAGTGTTTTTAACTGCTCCCTATATTGACTTAGCCGTATTTTCATCGTTTGCATCCTCAGCCTCAAATCATTGAGTATCCCCATGTTTTCCTCATAACTTTTCTCACTCTTGATCAATTCTTTATCTAAGGCATCTATTTGCGAAGTAAACTTCTCCACTTCCATTTTATCACTTAAAAGCGATTTAGACAGATCCTCTTTCGCCTTCTCCATATTCTCGATCTTTCTTTTGATCTCCTGCCTCTCTTTCAACAGTCTTTTAACATCTTCCTCTAGGGTCGAAGATTGTTTTGAAATTTCTTCTATTTGCGACTCTAGATTCTCTAAGTTGACTTTCAGAACATTTTCTATTTTGGATCTTAGAGTCGATATTCTGGATTCTAAACGATTATACTTCTGCCTTAAAGCAATTAACTCGTTAGCAAGCGATTCACGCCGTGTTTCAGCCTCATGGGTTTTCAGCAAATTAATTTCATCCTTCAGTCGTGTGAGCTCATTTTTCTTTGGCCCCTCCATTTTGCCGAGGTCTTCAAGCCTCTTTTCAAGAAACTGCAACCGCTCATTTTCTTTCTCTATTCGAGAAGACAATTCAGCTATATTCTTTTCTGCTTGCTTAATGTTCGATTCCACTTGAACAACACTCTTTTTAACACGCTCAACTTCGCTCTCAATTTTCCCTAAAAATTCAGATAGCTTTGCTATCTCTTCTTGCGTTTCAGCTATATCGTTTTCCATTCCAGAGATAATTGTTTCTCTTCTTTCAAGATGGTTTCTCAGAACCTTAACAGCTCGCTTCAAAGTTTTTAGAACTTCCTCATCAGGTATAAATGATGATAAATCAATAGAACTCCTGTAGTATCCGCTTTCAACTCCGCCGCCGGCTTCATATAAATCTCCATCTACCGTAACCACCCTGAAACCATCCTTTGAAGCCGTTAGAGCATCATCATCGGTTAAAGCCAGCAATGTGTCTCCAAAAACAAAGTCTACTGCACGCTCATAACGCTTCTCACATTTAACAAATGATGATGCTTTTCCAAGTATTCCATTAATTTTAGGAACATTGATGCTGTTGACCGATGATAAGCTATTTAGAGGAATTATTTTTATTCTTCCAAGCTTCATTTTCTTCAAGGTTTCTACGCATGTAAACGCAGCATGTAAATCTTCTACAACAAGCGCATCAAGCCATCCGGAAGCCGCGGCCTCAATCGCCCGTTCATAACCCTTATCTATTTTCACCAGGTTTTTGAGCCTGCCATGCACGCCGGGTATAACGCCCATTGCAGCAAGGTTTTCAATGCTTCTTAAGGCGTTTTCTTCAGGTCTGATTTTGTTAAGTATTTTCTTTCGAGCCTCAAATTTGATGAGAACTTCCCTAGCGCGTTCAGCTATTTTCTCAGCGCCCTTAATTTCCTCCTCCATGAGCCTTCTCCGTTTAACTCGTTTCTCTAAATTTTTCCTAAGACCCTTTAGCCTCTCCACCTGCGAATTCATTATCTCTTGAAGCTTAGACAGGGATGCTTGAAGCTTCTCATGAGAACTCTTTAAATCTCCGGTTTTCGCCTTTAGGTCCTCAAGCCTCTGCGTAAATACGGTTATTCGGGATCGAACTTTCGCTATTTCGCTTTCAATCGAGATTTTCTCTCTGTTAATTTTGTTCAGTTCATTTTCCAAATCATTAATCTTTTTGGCTTTTTCTTCAAAAACTGCCCTTACCTTCGAGATGTCGCTGGTTATGGAGTCATAGATGGATTGTTTTTCGCTTATTTCTGCACCTATTTTAGACCGCTCAACTTCAAGCTGCTTAATTTTTTCTTCAACCTCTTTGATTTCTTTTATCACAAGCTCTCGTCGTTGCCGAAGCCTTTCCTTAAGTCCCTTAAGTCTTTCAATCTCTCTATTTTCAACACTTATTTTGGTCGCTATTTCATTTAGCCTAGATCTCAGGTTTTCAATACCTACTTGGATTTCTAGGATACGAGCCTGCTTTTTCTCAAATTCTCCGAAGCCGATTTTTCTTAGCTCGCTTTCTATTTCACGCCGTTTTAGCCGAAGCTTTTCCCTATTTTCAGAAATAACCCTGATCTTTTCCTCAAGCTTCGCGATTTCACGTGCCGTTCTCTCTGCTTCACTTTCCAGCTGTTTTATTTCCCATGAAATTCTCAAAGATTCAAGATAATTGATTTCCTTTTTTAAGTAATTGTAGCGTAGAAAGTTGTTTCGTTCTCTTTCGAGGTCTTCAAGCCTCTTTTGAACTTCCCTTATTTGACCTAGGGCTGTTTTTATCGCTATGTCGGCTTCCTTAAGTTTTGCTTCAGCCTCAGCTTTTTCGCTATCGTATTGAGCTATTCCAAGCATGTCTTCGATTATTTTTCTCCGTTCAGAAGGGGAAATTTCAGCCATGCGGGTAAGCGTTCCTTGAGGAACAATATTATGTCCATTGGGGTTTATACCGGCCACCGAAAGAACTTCAAGCAAATAACTTCTCGAAACCCTTCTTCCATTAATTCTATATGTGCTTTCTCCTTCACGATTAATTTCACGTGAAATTGTAACCGTTGTTGTTTCGATTGGTATGCGTCCATCTGAATTATCAAATTGGATTACAACTTTAGCCTTGTTCTTTCTGATGTTTGAGTTTGAGCCTCCATTAAAGATGAGGTGGGAGAAGTTTTCAGCTCTAAGCCTTTTAGCACTTAACTCTCCTAAACAGAATAGAACTGCATCAATTATGTTTGTTTTGCCGCTACCATTCGGTCCAGTTATAACCGTAAACCCTTTCTCAAATGTGAGCGTCGTCTTTAAACCAAACGTTTTGAAACCATTTATCTCAATGCGCTTGATGTATGGCATTACGGGGCTTCTCCCCGATTCATTGACTTTTTAACTTTTACATTCATCTTAAACCTCTAACCTACTTCTTCCAGCAACATAAGACGCCATTCTTTTTATGAAAGTTTTCACTTTTTCCTCTTTACCACAAACCAGCACGTATCCGTCTTCCTGAACCTTAATTTCTAAGCCGATTTTGTCAGCAATCTCCTTAATTACTTTAAGGGGGATTTCATCACTAGCTTGAATTCTTATCCACTTCTTTTCTCTCGGAAATCCTGGATGAAATCTTGCTTGGGTTTCTAACTCAGCTTCGACGCGGCGTCTTTCTATTTCAGAGAGCCCTCTCAACAAACTTTCCACACGTTCCCTTCCAAACTTTCTTTCAAATGCTGGAAGAACATAGGCTTCAACATTGCTTAAGCATTCTTCAAGGCGCGAAATATATTCTGGACGCTGTTTATCAGCCTCAATAATCGCGATTAACGTTTTAGCTGAACGTAAATCTCTAACGATGTTTGCAGGTATCTTTTCACCACTCTTACGTAAGTCGGTAACAGCGTCAGCTAATACTCTCCAACGAATATTCCAACTCATGGGATATACCTCTATATGAGTAACATGATTGTAAAGCTGTTCAGCATGATAATATCCTTTCTGTTCCATATAAAAGGGCATAACAAAACCCTCTCTATAATAGGCAGATTGCGGAGCTGCTTAAATATTGATTTCTAATACGCTAGTCTATATGTAGTCAATATCTCCTACGGCAGTAAGACACGCTTCTTTAAGGAAAGATTAAAGAGAGAAAATTACTTTTTGATCGATAATAATGGGCTGTATAAATCTGCGGCTCTATTACAGTAAGCGGTGAGAATCAATTGTCGAATTTTAAGTTTAAGCAGGTGATAGTGCTCAGAGCCGATTTAAAAATGAGCCCTGGAAAAGCAGCCGTACAAGCAAGTCACGCCGCCGTTTTATCTGCTGAAGAGGCTAGGAGAAATCATCCTTCATGGTGGAAAGAATGGTTTAAAGGTGGACAGTGTAAAATAGCCTTAAAAGTTAATTCTGAGAGAGAACTCCTAGGTCTTGAGAGAAAGGCTAAGGAACTTAATCTTCCAACAGCGTTAGTTTCAGATATGGGGTTAACTGAGCTTGAGCCGGGGACAATAACGGCTCTTGGAATAGGCCCCGCCCCCTCAAACCTCATAGACAAGGTTACTGGAAGCCTACCATTATATTGAAGGATGATGACGTAATGCTTAATGTGCCAAATATTGAGGCAGGCATTGGGATAGAGGTTTACGTCTCTAAAACTCGTGGGATAGGCGGAGTCATAAAGCGTTCAGTTGAAGATTTTATCGTTGAAGAAATTCTTCTTAATGGATTGAGAGCCTCCATCCATTTAGAGGAGAATAGGGTTAGACTGGCGGATCACGGGCGTTATCTAATATGTGTGCTGGTTAAGAGAGGGTGGGACACACTCCTTGCAATCGAGAACATAGCGAAGATGCTAGACATAAGCACGGATAGAATAGGTTTTGCTGGAATAAAAGATGCTAATGCCATAACAGCACAATACATAAGCATAGGCGGCATACCAATCGAGAAAATCTTTAGAATAAATTTGGAAAACATATGGATTAAGCCCCTAGGCTACGCAAATGAGGAAATATCGCCAAAAAACCTTTTTGGCAACAAATTTACAATAATGGTTAACTCCATAAACCTTAAGGAAACAACAGTATTGAAAAGAGTTAAGAAGATAATGGAGGAAATAACGGATTTTGGCGGACTACCCAACTTTTTTGGACACCAGAGATTTGGAACCATTAGGTCAATAACCCATGTAGTTGGAAAACATATTATTAAAGGAGATTTCAAAAGCGCTGCTCTAGCTTTTCTGGCACAGGAAAGTCCGTTTGAAAGTCCAGGAATTAAGAGATTAAGGAGAGAGATTCGTGAAACAATGAATTTTAGAAAGACTCTGAGAAAATTTCCGGAAAAATTTGTTTATGAGAGACTTATGCTTGAACATCTTTCAAAGAAGCCGAATGACTTTATAGGAGCGTTAAATAGGCTTCCATTAAACCTCCGTAAGCTTTTCGTTCAGGCATATCAGTCATTTCTATTCAATAAATTTTTGAGCGAGAGAATTAGGCGCGGCGTATCTTTGAAGGAGGCGCAAATAGGCGATTATGTCCTAAAACTCGATGAACATGGATTACCGCTAAAGAAGGCGGTTAAGGTTGAGGCGAACAATCTATCATCAATCAATCAGGAGGTCAGGCGTGGAAAAATGGCTTTGGCACTACCCCTAGTTGGATTAAAACAGCCTTTGTCGGAGGGATTGCAAGGCGAGATTGAACAAGAAGTCTTGGAGATTGAGGATATAAGACCAGAAGATTTCAGAAACCCGCTTAAAATTAAAGTTAACGCTTTTGGAAATTTGAGGGTGGCAGTAACAAAAATTATGGATTTTAACTTTGAAATCTTGAAGGATAGGAGAGAGCGGTCTAAGAATTCCGTTAAGTTCCGCTTTACGCTTCATAGGGGGGCATATGCAACAATACTTTTAAGAGAGTTCATGAAGCCGCCGACTGATAGATATTTGATAAAAAGCGGTTTCTAAATCCTTCCTTATTCCTAAACACAACATTTTTCATGCCTATTGTTCGGTAGGGCTTATATTAAGGGGATGCTGAAATAATTTCTCTTGAAAAAGAAAACGAGAGAGAACATAACTATGGGTGCTGCCACTGAAATATCCACAGTTTTAGTTAAGCCGGTTTCAGCAGACTGCAATCTCTCATGCACGTACTGTTTCTATTTACCAAAATCTAAACTCTACCCTCATACTAAAATTCATAGAATGAATGATGAAGTATTGAAAAAACTTGTGGTTCAAATGCTTTCAATATCTCCTGAAAGAGTGCATTTTTGTTGGCAAGGCGGAGAGCCCACGCTTGCAGGCTTAGAATTCTACAAAAGAGCCGTGAAATATCAATCATTATTTAGGGCTCCATCCCAGATAGTTGAGAACAGTATTCAAACAAACGGCTTACTTATAAACGATGATTGGGGCAAATTTTTAGCCAAACACAGGTTTCTCGTAGGCGTAAGTTTGGACGGACCTCCAGAGATTCATGACTTTTATCGCAAAGACCCTAGAGGCAGGGGTTCCTACAACCTTGTTATTAGATGCACTAAAATTCTCTCCAAGTATAATGTCGACTTCAATATACTTACAGTACTTAATGATCGCAATGTGAAGAAGCCAAAGCTACTTTACAGGTTTCTTGTAGACATGGGCTTTAAATATCTACAGTTTATACCATGCGTGGAACTAGACTCTAACGGAAAAATAGCCAAATTCTCTATAACTCCTGAAGAATATGGAAGATTTTTGTGCGAAGTTTTTGACGAATGGTTTAATGAAGGGACGCCCAAAATATATGTTAGAGATTTTGAGGAAATTCTGATGACCTATGTTTTAGGGAAAACGCCAAGCTGCATATTTTCAAGTAGATGCGGTCGATATATTGTTGTAGAGCATAATGGAGACGTTTATCCATGCGACTTTTTTGTGGAGCCAAAATGGCTTTTAGGCAACATAATGAAAGATGATTTAGAAGACATTTTAAAGAGCAGTAAATTTAGAAAATTTGCCTCAATTAAAGAAAAATTGCGGAGAAAATGTGTAGGATGCAAGTGGCTGGAATACTGTAAGGGCGGATGCCCAAAGCACTGGAAGATAACTAATTTTTCTCACAATTACTTCTGCCAATCCTACAAAGTTTTCTTTGAGCATGCTCATGAGAGATTTCTTGAACTTAAAGAGAGATTGGAATCCACTCTATTCTAGCGGGAACGGGTCAAGCTCCCTTGGCTCATAGGATCTTGGAGGCGTAACTTTAGCTCCGGGCGGTGGAGGAACATGTCCCTGCGTCAATAACGGATCATTTGTCTCCTTCATCCAATTATATAATTTTATACGCATCTCCCTCAGGACGTCAATGTAGGCAGGGTTTGACGCTAGATTCACCTTTTCCAGAGGATCTTTACGCAGATCAAAAAGCATTTCAACAGGTCTAGGTTTATCAAAGTATCCAAGTTCACGCATAAGGTTTTTAGAAGGACTTGGATCAACGTTCGGCGGAAACCAGAAGGGCCTCCACTCAAAGCTCCTAATATACTTGTATCTCTCCGTCCTAACGCTTCTCATCGGATCATAGCCCGCATGATAGGTCAGCTCCGAAAAAATTTCTTCATGTAGTTTATCAATCTCACCTTTAACTATGGGTAAAAAGCTTTTGCCCTGAACGCCTCTAGGTGTTGGAACGCCGCAGAGATCAAGAATTGTTGGCATCAGGTCCGCATTAGATAATAGGGCATCTATCTTTTTGCCTCCAGCAAATGGCTCTGGACCACGCATTACTAGCGCTACTTCAATGCCTGGATCAAAAAGCGTGGCTTTGGCTCCTGGGAAGGCTATGCCATGATCCGTAGTAAATATTAGAAGCGTATTCTCCTCCAGCCCTGCATCTTCGATGGCATCAAGTATTTCACCTACACTATTATCAACCCTCTGAACCAGCATATTGAGTCCGCCAATATCTCGTCTGATTTCAGGTTTATCGGGTAGATATGGGAGAGGTTCTATTTTCTCGATTGGTCCTTCATATTTTGGGAAGGGTCTATGGGTTTCGGAGAAACCGATAGCTGCAAAGAATGGTTCTTTTGGTTTACTCTCCAAAAATTTCAGAAATAACGGTGTAATATCTAAGCATGAATTGCTTTTTCCCCGGAAGACTTTTTGATATCCTAGCGCGTAGGGATCTGGAGACTCATGTTGAAAGCCGAAGAGTAGCGTTGAATATCCTTTTTCAGCCAGTATTGCGGGTAAGAGTAATTCGCCTTGATTAAGCCTAAATCCGCGATGGGTTAATCCTATAAGGCCGTGATTATGCGGGTATTTCCCTGTTAGGATTGAAGCTCGACTAGGGCTACATTGCGGAGCCGTGCAAAAGAAGTTTGTGAATAAAACGCCATCCTTAGCCATTTTATCAATGTTAGGCGTGTTCACTGAACACCCATAGCATCCCACGTGTCTACCAGTATCATGAGTTATTATCATCACCACATTTACATTGCTCATGAAACCTTACACCACAACTTAAAAATC